>JBAXOQ010000384.1:0-4094 GCA_037133175.1 Actinomycetes bacterium | reverse complement strand
GACGATGCCCTAGCCGGGGCAGCTGCTCGCATGGCTTCGGAGGATCTTGAGTGGGTGGTGATGGCGATCCGCATCCAACGCGATGTCGGTGGCAACCTGGCCGAGGTGCTGCGGCGGGTCGCCGCGACGCTGCGGCTGCGGGAGAAGCAGCGCCGCCAAGTCAAGGCGCTCTCTGCTGAAGGCCGACTTTCCGGGGTGATCCTGTGTGCGCTGCCTGTCGGGCTACTGGTGCTGCTGTCCGTGGTCAACCCGACATACATGGCCACACTGACCGGCACCCTGCTCGGCTGGATGCTGTTAGGCACCGCCGGGACCATGCTGGCCGTCGGGGCACTGTGGATCTCCAAAGTGGTAAAGGTGGATTGCTGACATGTCCGGCGTCGTACTGCTCGTCATCTCCGGGGTGTGTCTGGTGTTCGGAGCGGCGCTCGCCCTGGTGGGTACCGGGGTGCTGGTCAGCGGGCAGCGCCGCCGGGTGAACCGGTCGCTGTCGCATGTCGCCAGGGTCACAAGCGGTTCGGGCTACCGTGCGGTCGACTTGAACTCCTCGGTCAGGGATCGGGTGACCGGTCCGATCGGGCGCCGGCTGCTTGTGCTGGGATACCGGCTCACTCCCCCGGCCAGGGCTGATGCGCTTCGTCGCCGCTTGGACTGTGCTGGCAATCCGGCCGGCTGGACTGTTGACACTGTGGTCGCGGGCAAAGCGCTCGGACTGCTGCTGGGCGCTCTGTTGGGACTGCTGCTCGCCGCCGTGGCCGGCGCGGTCCTGCCCGCCCTGATCCTGGTCTGCGCTGCCGCGGGCCTGGGCTTCTACGTGCCGAACCTGATCCTGCACCACAAGTCGTACAACCGGATCGAACAGGTGCGCCGCGGTCTGCCCGACGCGCTTGACCTGATGGTGGTGTGCGTCGAGGCCGGCCTGGGGTTTCCGGCGGCGATGCGTCAAGTCGCGGCGAACACCTCCGGGCCGGTGGCCGGGGAGTTCGGGCGGGTTCTGCACGAGATGCAGATCGGTGCCGATCTGTCCTCGGCATTGCGGGCGCTGGCTGATCGCACGCCGGTCGAAGACCTGCAGCGGTTCTGTGCCGCGATGGTGCAGGCCCAGAGTCTGGGCGTCGGTGTGAGTGCGACCCTGCGGGTGCAGGCCGAAGAGATGAGGACCAAGCGCAGCCAACGAACCGAGGAGGCCGCCCAGAAGGTACCGGTGAAGATTCTGTTCCCGCTGATCTTCTGCATCCTGCCCGCCTTGTTCGTGGTCGTGCTGGGCCCGGCTGTCATTTCGATCGCGGCGACGCTGATCCAGCAGTGAGCACGAGCTTGGTCGGGAGCGCTACGGCTGGACGGGCCGGGCGCCCGGGTGATTGCCCTAGCTCGGCAATCGTTCTCGGCAACGCGGCGGCGAGCGTGCGGGTATCGTCCACACTAGGCAGCGGGGCGGCTGCGGTCGCTGGTCCCCATGATGGCGTTTAATGGCAGCGATGGCAGCGGTTCCCGCTTCCAGAGCCCGGGTGGCGGTCGCCGCGGGTCAACGCCCACGGAGAGGCGGTGGTCATGACAGCAAAGGTCCTGATTGTGGATGACCATTCCGCCATCCGTTTTGCACTCGTCACGGTGTTCACCAAACAAGACGACTTCGAGGTGGTAGGCGAGGCCGAGACCATCGCCGAAACTGTTGAGAAGATCGAAGCCGAGCGCCCCGACGTGGTGGTGCTCGATATCCGGCTTCCGGACGGCTCCGGATTGGACCTGTTGCCCGGCTTGCGCGCGAAGTACCCGGACATGGGCATCGTGATCCATACGATGTATGCCGGGGATGACGAGTTGTTCGCGGCGATCGACGGCGGTGCCAGCGGTTTCGTGCCCAAGTCCGCTCCCCTGAGCGAGATCGTCGCGGCGGCCCGCTCGGCTTTGGACGCGCCCGACACCTTCCGTACCCGTGACCTGGCCTCAGCGCTGCGCCGCCGCGCCCAACCCACCGACGCTCCGGAGCTGACCGCACGCGAAGCCAGGATCCTGACGCTGATCGCCGATGGTGTCGCCATTCCGGCAATCGCCCGCGATTTGGGCCTGGCCGAGTCCACGACCAAGGCCAACATCACCAAGCTGTACTCCAAGCTCGGGGCGACCAACGCCCCCTCCGCCGTGCTGCGCGCGGTCAAGCTCGGGTTGCTACCGACGGGCCGCGACGAATCGTAGGAACGGAAATCTGCAACTTCTCCGATCATGCGCTCGGAGCGTTATTGCCAGGCGAGGAGCAAGTCTTCTGGCCCGAGCGTGGCAACGACTCCGGTGGCAGTGGTCCCGGACTTGGAAACCGCGATCAGCGGAGTACTGGTATCGGCTCCGGGCACAGTCAAGATGTCCGCAGCCAGTTGGCTGATGTCGCCTTGCTCGAGCAGCTGGCTGTCCAGCCATTTGATCGTGCCCGCGTATGAGATGGACTTGGCGATCGGTCCGCAGTCGGCGCCGACCAGATCGATCTCGGGAACATTGGTACGGGTCCAGTATCCGCCCACTGCCTCAGCCGCCGGGAGACCGGCGATAGGCGAGAGTCTAATGAGGGCCTCGCGCACGACCGGCTCGATGGCCCGCCCCCGCCATGTCGTCCAATCCCGCCGGATTCGGCCCAGGACTCTGTCGCTGCGTCCGCGTTCAATCTCGGCCAGATGGGGGCCAATAAACGTCAGCCAGAAGCGAAGGTAGGGGTCAGTGACCCGATAGCGGGCTTCCTTGCTCGCCTTGGTCGACAACGGGACCTCTCGGGCGACAACACGTTTGGCCGTCAGTGTGTCCAAAGCCCTGCTGGCCGAAGCACCCGCCAACCCCCCGGCGGCGCGGGCGATGCCCGAAAACGTCATCTCACCAGAACCGATCTGGGTCAACACAGCCCGAGCCTGAGCTTGGTCGGGGAACTCGGCTGCTAACGCGCGTTCAGCACTAACGATCAACGCCGAGGTTGGCTCGGCCAGTGCCTCCTGCAAGTAGTCCCACATGGGCTCCCCCGTCGGCCATTCGTCGCAGACGAGCGGAAAGCCGCCGGTGATGAGGAAGGCATCGAACGCATCGGCAGCGTCAGGAACTCCAACGATGTCCGCGGTTTCCGTCGGCGACAGGGGCGGCACGACCATCTCAGTACCGCGTTGGAAGAAAGCACGGCCGTGAGTGTTGAGTGATTCCATCATCGCCAGGTCCGAACCGACCAGGACGAGCAGAATTGGTTTCTTGGACAGCAGTCGGTCCCACTGCTTCTGGAATGTGGCTTCCAGGGTTGGGTCGTCAGCGACGAGATACGGGAACTCGTCGACAACCACCACGGTCGTACTTGTTTCGTCCACCGCGGTGGCAAGCAACCGAAGGGCGCTATCCCAGTTTTGCGGGTGGGCATCGGCCAGCAGGTCGCGGCCAGGCAGATTCGATTGCGCGACCTCGTCGGCGAACATACCGAGCTCGCCTCCGCCTTGTTGGGAAGCCGTGAAGAACACGTACGGAACCCCCGCGTTGGCGCAGAACTGTTCGATCAGTCGGGACTTGCCCACACGGCGCCGACCCCGCATCAGAATGGCGCGACCGGGGGCGTCCCCGGCAGGCACGCTGCGCACCCGCTCGAGTTCTCGCTCAAGCGATCCCAACTCGCGATTGCGCCCGACGAACCTCGACACCACTGCCTCCTGCAATGCTAACGTAGATGTTAGTAACACCAACGATAGCGTCCTTCATCGCAATCAAGCACTTGCCGCGGTCGAGTCGCTGTTGGACATTTCGGTCGCTGATCACCAGTCCTGCTGATGCCCAGTGCCGGCGCGAACCCGGGTTACTACGTGAACCACTCCCCCGACCCCCGTGGCTGAGCCCCGGACAGCAAGACCGCACGAACGGCGCCGCGCAAGAAGTGCCCAAGGCGGCGAGTCTCGGTGAGCAGATCTGGGGCTTCAGATAGGGACCATCAATACTGTGTCACAGCGGGACCGGTTCTCAGCCCAATCCGGCAATTGCGTGGCCTAGGCCACGAGGTAGGCCACAACGTAGCCCGCGCCGCCTTCTATCAGGGCCCGAGCAGCGCTGCTGGGATGACGGCGATCCCATCTGCGCGTCTG
>JBAXOQ010000383.1:0-4098 GCA_037133175.1 Actinomycetes bacterium | reverse complement strand
GGCCTTGACCGGGTCGACCGGGCACTACGGACGGCCGCTGCGAGCCGTCGTGCTTGGTTTCGGCAACACGGCTCGTGGCGCGGTCACCGGGCTGCAGGCCATCGGTGTGCACGATCTGACGGTCCTGACTGTCCGAGAGGTCGCCCAGGTGGCCTCGCCGATTCCCGCCGCCGTGCTGATGAACATGGGCCGCGCTGATGCCGACCCCGACCTGATCATGGTCGAAACCGACGACGGATCGATGCCGGTGGCAGAGTTCCTGGCCGACTTCGACATCATCGTCAACTGCGTCCTGCAGGACACTGACTCACCGCAGATGTTCGTGCGGGACGCCGATCTACCGCTGTTCGGTCCCGGTTCACTGTTTGTCGACGTCTCCTGCGACGCAGGTATGGGATTCGAGTTCGCCCGCCCCACGTCCTTCTCCGAGCCGATGTTCACCGTCGGCGACGGGGTCTCCTACTACGGAGTGGATCACTCTCCGGCTTACTTCTGGAACAGCGCGACGTGGGGCATCAGCGAAGCACTGATCCCGTATCTGCGCACTGTGATGGGCGGACCGGCGGCTTGGGCAACCGACGAGACCATCTCGCGCGCGATCGAGATCCGCGACGGAATCCTGCAGAACCCGAAGATCTCTTCCTTCCAAAGCCGCTCGCCGGAACACCCGCACGAGTTCATCTGACGCATTCTTGCCGTGTCGTCGATTTTGCCCCACCACCCCGAGGCCAAGACGCGACACCCTGATGGACCCGACGGCACCGCGGAATGCGCTGAACGGGCGCATAGCCGTCAGTACCTACGGACCAATCTCCGACAACTAACTCATGGACGTCATGCGGCTTCTGCGCGTTGCGGTTGCAATGCTGGCCGGACTGGTCGTCTGCGCCGCCGTGACCACTGAGCCGGCGTCGGCGCAGGATGTCTCCTGGACGCATCCTCGTGCCGCCTCGGTTGGGGACACGATTCGTATCCGGACGACTGCACCGGTACCTTCCCGCACCAAGGTGGCCGTCGACCTGCGGAACGCCGCCGGCGAGCGGGTAAGGCTCAGGGCCGAGCGCCGGTCCTCACGAACGGTCAGCGTCAAGTTGCGGCAGGCCGTGACGACTCTGGTGCGATCCGGCGCCGTACGCCTGGACGTCCGCCTGATCATCGGTAGCACACCCGGGGCGTGGAAGCGGCGGGCACTGAAGGTGACAGTCCGCGGCGGCATCGTGGTAGTCCCACCCACCCCTGCACCGCCGAGTCCGACGCCCTCGCCCACTAGCCCACCAAGCACGGGCAAGACCGTGGTGCGCAACAGCGACTTCGAGTACCTCGGCGCCTTCGCCATGCCGGTCGACGTCGGCTGCGGCGGATGGCAGTCGTACTACCCATCGGCCGGCTTGGCGGTGCGTCGCGTCGACGCGTCGCTTCGCTTCCTCAGCGGTGCCCACGTGTACAGCGGCGGCCTGATCTACGAGACGGACTACCCCGGCCTGTCGCTGACTGCGGGTGCATGGCCGGAGGCCACCGTCGTCGGCCAACCGTGCGACATCTACGCAGGCCGCAAACGTCTGGGTACCGAACCCGAGGCCTTCGGTTTCGCAAACGAGACCCATGGGTTGTTCTGGGACGACCGCACGCAGCGCCTCTACTGGAGCTTCGGCGATTACTACAACGGCGACCGCAGCAACGACAACGTGCTGGGCTACACCACCTTCGGCGACGGCGGCGTGACACGCGGACCGTGGCGCAGCGTCGATGGCAACGTCACACATTCCCAACGGGTGCGGGGCGGGACGCTGGCGATACCCGACTCGTTCGCCAACGCCTACCTCGGCGGCCGACCGCTCGGCATCGGTTTCGGTGGCTACTACTCGATCATTGGGCCCGGCAGCATGGGTCCCACGCTCTACGCGATCGACCAGCCCTCGGGCGACGGCGGAACAATCGACCCATTGGTCCTGATCAACCATCCCGCCGACTTCTCGCTGGCGCAGAGCTGGGCTGTGCGTCCCACGAACTACTGGATCGACTCGATCGACTGGGCACTGACCCCATCCGGTGACCGCGGCTACTGGGCTCCGGCGGACTGGATCGGCGGGGCTGCCGTGTGGATTGACGAGCCACAGAAGCACGGGCTGCTGTACTTCGCCGAACTTGGACTCGGCCGGATCGCCTACGAGTTCGGCACAATCACCACTGAAGGCACCGCCCCCTATTGGTACATCTACGACCCCGCGAACATCGCCGAAGTGGCGCTCGGCACCCGTCACCCCGACGCGGTGATTCCCACCGAGGTCGCGCCTCACACCTACCCGGCCACCGGCACGCCACAGGACTCCAAATCCGGCGCAATGCGACGAGTGACAGGCGCGGCCTACGACAAGACCAGCCACACGCTGTTCCTGCTTGAGATCAACGGCAAGCAGGGAGACTGGGGACAGACACCCCTGGTGCACGCATTCCGGCTCAACGGCGTGGGCTGAGCACGGCCGCCACTGCGCTGGTCGGTGGATTCGGGTTCGTCGGTCAGATGTGGCCCCACGGGGGCCACTGGACACCATCGAACCCGGCAGCAAACCAAAGATCACCAAACCCAGGTGGTGACCAGCAAGAAACTCAGCCGGCCCTGACCGCTCCACCCAACCGATCCAGCATGTCCCGAAGGATCGGACGGGGGGTGGCGAAGTTCACCCGCACGAAGCCCTGCCCGGCCTGACCGCACAACGACCCGTCAGTGACGGCCACCCGCGCCTGCCGCAGGAAGTGATGCTGCGGGTTGCCTTCGATCGGCAAGTTCCGGCAGTCGATCCAGGCCAGGTAGGTGCCCTGCGGTGCCACGATGCCAGCGTCGGGCAACTGAAGCTGCAACTCCTCCATCAATACCCGACGATTCCCGTCCAGATAGGCAATGACGTTGCTCAACCACGGCCCACCCTCCCGGTAGGCGGCGATGCTCGCGGCCAACCCGGGTGTCGAGCCCAGCAGCGCAATCTCGGCTCCGGAGTCATGCAAAGACCGACGATCGACCTCGTTGGTCAGGACCAGTTGCGCGCATTTGAGCCCGGCCAGGTTCCACGCCTTGGACGCGGCCACCGCGGTCACGCTGTGCTCGGCTGCCGTCTCGTTGATGCTCGCGTAAGGCACGTGGACCAAGTCGTCAAACAGTAGCTGCGCATGGATCTCGTCAGCGAACACTCGACCCCCGTGCCGGTCCACGACTGCGCTGATCCGCTCAAGTTCCCGCCGCGAGTAGACCTTCCCGATCGGATTGTGCGGATTGCACATCACCAGCAGATTCCCGCCAGCGACGAACGCGGCATCTAGCCGAGCCTCATCCATGACCCAGCCGTCGGAATCCCTCACCATCGGTACTTCGATGAGGTCGCGGCCGTGAGCTCCGGGCAGGTCCATGAACGGCATGTAGCACGGGGTGGGCACGATCACCGGCGAACCGGGCCGGCTGAACCGATCAATCGCGACTCCGAATCCTGTCAGCACGTCGGGCAGCGCAACGATCTCGTGCGGATCTATCGACCAGCCATAGTGGTTCCCGCAGTAATCGGCGGTGGCGTTCCGAAGCTCAGCGACCAGCCACAAGGGTGGGTAGCCAAACAGGCCCCGACGCACCACGTCAGCCATCGACCGCGCGATGACATCGGCGACACCAAAGTCCATCTCGGCCACCCAAGCACCCAGAGCTTCGGGGTACAGCGTCCACTTCAGACTCCCCGCTTCGCGCAACTGCTCGACGGTAATCCGGTCGATGCGATCCGCGAACTCAGCGGCCGATTCAATAATCTCGTCAGCCATCCAGTGCCACCTCCCGTCGCTTCGATGAAACTGCCGACACTCACGCGAGACTACTTCGTTACCAGAGCGGCCGTCTGACGGGCGACCTTTGCATAACGTGTTCCGACGATCTCGGCCGAGGGTAGGGGCAGATGGTCAGGGGCACGCCGTGTGCCAGCGTCGACGAAGCCGAGTATGTCGAGCAGCGGTCGATGACCCGTGGTCTTGCCGTGGGTGCTGTCACGCGAAGCGTCGTGAAGCCCCGGTTGTGTGGAATCTCCACCTGGAGCCTTGTTCGGGCTGCTTCGCCACCTCACC
>JBAXOQ010000382.1:0-4098 GCA_037133175.1 Actinomycetes bacterium | reverse complement strand
TGGTGCCGGCGTTGCTGCTGATGGACAGCTGGTCCCCGACGATCACGCAGTTCGCCGACCCAGCCGAAGTGACCGCGAACGTCACAGCCCCGCCACCGGAGCCGCCGGTGGTGGTCAGGGTCAGGTTCCCCGACCCATACGTTTTGGTGTCCGGTGAATCAATCGACAAGGAGTCCTGCTCCGCGGTGGTCACCGTGATGGTTTGCTGTCCGGAGGTGGTCGAGTTGTAGTTGGTGTCCCCGGCCTTGCTGGCGGTGATCCCGCAGGTGGTGCCGGCGTTGCTGCTGATGGACAGCTGGTCCCCGACGATCACGCAGTTCGCGGACCCAGCCGAAGTGACCGCGAACGTGACCGCCCCGCCACCGGAGCCGCCGGTGGTGGTCAATGTCAGGTTCCCCGACCCGTACGTCTTGGTGTCCGGCGAGTCGATGGACAGGGAGTCCTGCTCCGCGGTGGTCACGGTGATGGTTTGTTCACCGGAGGACGTGGGGTTGAAGTTGGTATCCCCAGCCTTGGTCGCGGTGACCCCGCAGAAGGTGCCGGCATCACCGGTGATACTCAACGTGGACCCGGTGATCGAGCAGGTCGCCGACCCAGCCGTGGTGACCTGGTAGGTGAGGGCTCCGCCTCCGGAGCCGCCGGTGGCGTCCAGACCCAGCGTGCCGACCCCGTAGGTCACCGTGTCCGGTGAGGTGATCGATAACGGGTCTTGTTCGGCCTTGTCGGTCACGGTCACGGTTTGCCCGGCCGAGGTCGGGTTGTAGTTGGTGTCCCCGGCCTTGGTCGCGCTGACCGCACACGAGGTGCCGACATCACCGGTGGAGGCCAGTTGGTCGGCCCCGACCAGGGTGCACCCAGCGGTCCCGGCCGCGGTCACCTGGTAGGTGATCGCCCCGGACCCCGACCCGCCGGTGGCACTGAGGCCCAGGTTCGTGCCGAACGTTTTGCTGGACGGCGAATCGAAGGACAACGGGTCCTGCTCCGCGGTCGTCACGGACACGGTTTGTTCACCGGAGGACGTGGGGTTGTAGTTGGTGTCCCCGGCCTTGCTCGCGGTGACCCCGCACGAGGTGCCGGCGTTGCTGCTGATCGACAACTGGTCCCCGACAATGGCACAGTTCGCCGAACCAGCCGTGGTCACCGCGAACGTCACCGCGCCGCCACCGGACCCACCAGTGGTCGTCAACGTCAGGTTCCCGGACCCGTACGTTTTCGTGTCCGGTGAATCAATGCTCAGGGGCGCCTGGTCCGCCTGGGTCGGGGTAACACTCGCTGACGGGGCGGACGGAGCAGAGTCGCCCATCTCGTTCGTCGCAGTCATCGTGACCGTGTAGGCCGTTCCGTTGGTCAGACCCGTGATCTCGCAGGTCAAACTCGTCGAGCATGCGAACGTCCCCGAGGCGGCCGGCGCGGTGGAGGTCCATGTCGCGGTGTACCCTGTGATGGCGGCGCCGCCGGTGTTCGCCGGTGCGGTCCAGGTGACTGTGACTTGGCCGTTCCCACCCGTGGCACCCGTGATGGTGGGCGCATCCGGCACAGAGACGGGGCCGCCGTCGGTGATGTTCCATCCGAAGTCCGCGATCATGTGCGACCGCGCGTCTGCGGCGGCGCCGGCAGAGTAGTGGCTGCCGCCGCCGTTGAACCCAACCCCGGGCTGCAGGATCCGCGCAGCCCAGCCGGTGAGCAGCGCGTCGTAGTTCGCCGTTGACAGCGTCACGCCCTGGAACATGGCGTCTGCCCAGGTGACCGCTGAGACGTCCCAGCTCCCGATGTTCTGGTCGAACGCTGCTGCGCCGTAGAACATGTAGCCGGTTGTGTGTAGGGCCGAGACGTCCCAGGCGCTGATGTCCTGGTTGAACGAGGTCGCGAAGAGGAACATGTAGTACATGTCATTGACGGCCGAGACGTTCCAGTTGCCGATGTTCTGGTTGAACGCTGACGCGTACCAGAACATCGCACCCATGTTGGTGACGGCCGAGACGTCCCAGCCGCCGATGTCCTGATTGAACGCTGATGCGTTCTGGAACATGCCATACATGTTGGTCACGTGCGAGACGTTCCAGCCGCCAATGTCGCGGTTGAATGCCGTTGCGCCGGTGAACATCTCGCCGGTATCGGTCACGCCGGAGACATCCCAGCCAGAGATGTCGCCATCGAACGCAGCCGCCCCCGAGAACATGCCTCTGAGGTTCGTCGTGCCGGTCAGGTCGAGGACGTCGGTTGCTGAGGAAGTCATGTTGGATGTACCGCTGAAGTAGTAGCCGCCGTTCCCAAGCTTCAGCGGTCCCCAACTGGAGACATCCAGAATCTTCACCCGGTCACCGCCCCATACGAATCCCCACCCGTTCAGGGTCCCGGTGATCGCGACCGAGTAAGTTCCCGCCGACGCATACGTGTGGGTGGCGTCCGGGTCGTTCGCAGCGGTGACAGCACTCGTGGTGCCGTCGCCCCAGTACACCGTGAAGTCGTACGTGCCTCCGTTCAGGAGCGGCAGCCTGATTTGGTTGGCCGCAGAGGACCCGGAACTGGTGTTGCTGGTGTTCCAGGTCGCGGCAAATGCCGCGGTTGGGGTGATTGAGTTCGATGCGGACGACGCTGCCGAGGTGCCGGCATCGTTGGTCGCGGTGGAAGTGAATGTGTAGGCGGTTGTGTTATCCAAACCGGTGACGACGCAGGTGCCGGAGCGACCAGTGACCGTGCACGTCTTCGCCGGATCCACGCCGACCGCTGTGACCGTGTAGAACGCCGGAGTCCCACCGTCCGCCGGTGCAGCCACCGTCACACCGACCCCTCCGTCCCTGGGAGCGGCGATTGGAGCACCGGGGATGCCGGGAGCCCCGGGCACCACCGCTGCTGATGCGACCGACGCCGGGCCCGACCCGTTGGCGTTGGTCGCGGTCACCGTGAACGTGTAGGGCGTGCCATTGGTCAGACCGTTGACTTGGCAGGTCAGTGTGTCGCCTGCGCTGGCACAGGTCTTGGTTCCGTCCTCAACCGTGGTACCGGCATAGCCGGTGATCGGGCTGCCACCATCGCTCGGGGCGGTCCAAGCCAGCGTGACCGCGCCCTCTCCTGCGGTCGCAACGGTGATCGTTGGGGCGCCGGGCAGGTTGGTCAAGCCCCCGTCGGTGATGGTCCAGTGGTAGGTCGAAATCAAACTGGCGCGCGCTGCGGCTGCCGGCCCGGATGAGTAGGTGCTGCTCCCGCCACTGAAGGTGACATTCTGGGTGCCAGCTTCCTGGGCTCTGGCCAGCCAGCCGATCAGCAGCGCGTCGTAGTTGGCGGTCGACAGGGTCACCCCGTCGAACATCCCCGCCGCGGTGGTGACGTTCCAAACGGCCCAGTTGCCGACGTTCTGGTTGAACGCCGTTGCACCTTTGAACATGTTGCTGGTGTTCGTCAGGCTGTACGTGGTCCACAAGGGAGCACCGGTCATCGGCTGGTTGAACGAGGTTGCATCCTGGAACATCCCGCTCATGGTGGTGACCGAGGAGACGGACCATCCGCTGATGTCCTGGTTGAACAGTGACGCGCCGCGGAACATGTTCTCCATGTTGGTCATGCCGGTGGTGTCCAGCACGTCAGTCGTGTCCGCCGTCAGGTTGGCAGCGCCATAGAACGCACCACCGGTGTCGCCGACCTTCAGCGAGCCCCAACTGCTGACATGTTTGATCTTCAGTCGGTCGCCGCTGTTGTTGAAGGACCAGCCGTTGGTCGTGCCCTTGATGGTCACCGTGTACTGGCCGCCACTGGCGTAAGTGTGGGTCGCATCGGGGTCGTTCCAACTGGTGATCGTGGTCGTCTGACCGTCGCCCCACTCTGCGGTGAAGTTGTAGCTCCCACCATTGACCAGCGGCAGTGCGATCTGGTCGCTGGCAGAAGATCCGCTGCTGGTGTTCCCGGTATCCCACGTCGCCTTGAACTCGGGGGTCATCGGGGTGACCGGCCCGAACGGCGCCGACGCCAGGCCAACACCCTGGCCGTTGTTGGCGGTGGCCGTGAACGTGTAGGCGGTTCCTCCGGTCAGTCCGGTCATCGTGCAGGTCAACGTCGTCAAGTCGGCTGGCGAGCACGTCTTCGTAGGGTCCTGGGTCGCCG
>JBAXOQ010000381.1:0-4112 GCA_037133175.1 Actinomycetes bacterium | reverse complement strand
GCCCGGTACCCCCACCTGACCCGCGGCTGCCACCAGCGAACCCGTGCCTGACCGCCGTCAGCCTGGTGCCCGTTCAGGTCCCAGGCTCCGATTCGATTCCGGGGGTCGGCATCACCGTTGATGACAGTGTTCCGGTCGGGACACAGCTGACGGTGTGGACGGTCGACAGCACAGATCGTTACCAGGTGGTCGGCCGCGTGGACATCATCGCTGACCAGCATCAGTACCCTGTTGAATTCGCACCGGTGAGCGCCGCCACGGTGGTTCGCTGGCACGTCAGCGTCGAGCGCAGCATGAAGGTCACGCCGCTGCAGGCGCCCGACTCCGACTCGATCTCGGCCGTGAGGGTTCGCGTTGACGACGGCACCCCGGTAGGCACCGTTGTGAACGTCTGGGCCATTGACGTCGCGGGTGGCTACCAGGGCATCGGCCAGCTGACCGTGGTTGCCGATCAGCCGGTCTACAAACTCGATATCGCCCCGATCCGACTCGATGTCGCCCCAGGCAAAGCGGCTCCTGTGATTCGCTGGTGGGCGAGCGTGAAGCCCGTCATGAGCGTGGCGCCTGTGCAGGCCGCGGAATCTGACACGATTTGCGCCGCAATTGTCAGAGTGGACACGGGTGTTGCGGACGAGACCGAGATGACGCTCTGGGCGGTCGACAAAGTCCGTCGCTACCAACGCGTCGGCACGCTCAAGGTCGCTGCCGACCGGCATGAGTACCTGGTCGAGTTCCCTCCCGTCATCGCCGCCGATGTTGGCCGTTGGCAGGTCAGCTCCCCATGATGTGGCCACGAATTCGCAAACCTTCCGGAGACCGGAAACCGCCGCGCAGTCGGAAACACGCTGCCTTCTGGGCGCTCCTTGGTTGGCTGGTGACCTTCGCGATCGCGGGGTTCTGCTACTTCCTGGTCCACTGGCTGGGTCTGGCGATCAACACGGTATCTACGAGTTCGATGGTTCCGACCTACATGCCAACGGACATGGTGCTGTCGGTCTCGCCCGAACGGTTCGCTCCCGAGATCGGTGACGCCATCGTGTTCGAAACCGACTACGTGGGCCAGCACATCCCAGGGCACATTCACCGAATCATTGCGCGGAACGCCGACGGTACCTGGGTGACCCAAGGAGATGCCAACCCCACACCTGACGGCTGGCGCGTCCAGGCCTCAGGTATCAAGGGTGTGGCGGTCTTCTCTGTGCCCGGGAAGATGATGCGCGATCCGAAGATCATTGGCGGGCTGATGTTCCTGGTGCTGCTGGTCGGGCTCTGGCCACGTGGGCGCAAAGGCGACGATGGGGAAGCGCCCGACGGTACCAGCGCAGCCGCTGTCGATGCCGCCACGCCCACCGCAGTGGACCCCACGATCCCCAACGAAGGCTCGAGTCCCAGTGATGGCTCGAACGATAATGAACTCGTCGCCGAATCCCCTGCATGACGACTACCCGCCCCTCACATGTAGTAACTTGCCATCCAAGTGATCCGCGATTGCGCAACCGAACTATCGAACAGACGGGCGAATGACATGAAGCGACTGGCAGCAATTGGAGCGGCACTGTTAGTGGCCGGCGTGGCGAGTGGGTGTAGCAGCTCGAGCACGGCACCTAGCCCGACTCCCACGCCAACGCAGTCGCCTTCGTCGAGCAAGTCTGCGGTTTCCGTCACTCAGGTTTGTGAGTCTCTCAAACCGACGATTGAGAAGATCAACGGGATCTCGACCGCCGGCGCCGCCGAGAAGATCAGTGCCGCCCAATCTGAGCTGGCCACGATGGGCGCCAAGGCGCCAGTCGGTTTGCAGGCTCTGCTTGGTGCCCTGATGGCGTCGCTGAGCACGTTGAACAACGCAGGGGCCCAGGAGCAGGTCGCGTCGGCCAAGGACTTGGTCAACGGAGCGGTCAAGGACATCGAAACACTGTGCGCTTCACAAGGCGCGCCAATCGGCGGCACCTCGGGATCTGCCAAACCGACCGCGTCATAAGCGGCCAGCACGACCGTCTCTGACGCGCCGTGCTGCCGTCACAGCCGTTGACTGCGACGTGAGGGCTCCTTGACTGTCCTTTGACAGACGCCGTCGATAGTGGGCGCCTGACGTTGCGACGACCATTGGCCTGGTGACTGGGTCCGGTTGTAGAGGAGGACCCGTGAGCGAGACGACCACTGACAGGCGGGAGCCTGGGCCGTGGGTGCTCTGGGCTGCCGGTGGAGTGCTAGCTGCCCTAGTGCTGTCGGTGCTGGTGCTGGCGGTTGGACATCTCGGCCCATTCGCCCGTGCCGCCGCAGATCCCCAACCGGCGACGACGTATCCAGCCGAGGTGCTGGCCAAGATGTGTCGGCAGTATCAGGAGTCCTGCTCGTCAGATGCCTCCGACTCCCAGCGACAGGGAGTGCTGGACCCGCAAGCGGACGCTGACGCCGGCAACACGTCGGACAACCAGTGGGGCGTCGATCACTAGGGCGTTGAAAGCATCGGATCGGACAGTATCCACAGGACCCGAATCTGAGGCACCTCCGTGGGCCTATGCTTACTGGCGCCACACCTGAACGCCGACTCAAGGTGGTGGAGAGACTCGTCGCGGCCGGAAGAATGCCATCACCATCAGAAACCAAGTAGACGATTGGCGGCCTCCACTTTCAACACTTCCGCACTGAATCGGTCACACACAGCGGAACGGATCTTGAGGGTCTCTTACCTTGCCCGCGTCTCAGTGACTGTCTGGAGTCGGCATGGCGCTTTGAAACGGCTTTACGTATTGCATAAATGTCCTAGACGGCACATGATTGGAGCGTGGCCGTGAGGCCAATACCCATCCGATTCACCCAGGCTGCACGTCGGCACAAGATCGGAAAGGCTCACGTACTTCACGTCATGAACAACTTCGATCCGATCGAGATGGCAGATAGGCGCTACTGGCTTGACGAAGATGAAACCGGCCGACTGCTTGAAATCATCGCTGTGGTCGACACCGCCAAGGCCATAGTCATTCATGTCATGCCGTATGCGTTGAGAGAGGGAGGCAAGCCATGACGGACAAGTATGTGCTCGGCCCTGACATTGATCTCGACGAGGAAGTCGTGCTTGATCGCGACGGAGGGCGAATCACGGCGGCGCGGGCCAAAGAGATCGCCGAGGAAGTGGTTGAGGAAGTGAGCAGGCGCGGGCGCCCATCATTGACAGGCCAGGCGATGCCCTCACCACAAGTCATGTTCCGGGTCACACCGGAACTCAAGGAACGAGCTGAGGCGGCGGCTAAAGCGTCGGGGATGACCGTGTCAGAGTTGGCGCGGGAAGCGTTCGAGAAGTACCTGGCGTCCTGAGCACGCGGCCCCTCAGCTGCCCGAAGGTCCCCGCAGCACAGCGCCGGTCGCCTCAGCGGCCCTGGTGACTGCCGCGTTACGGGCAGCGGTGACCTCCTCCACGGCCAAGGTCCGATCGCCAGCGCGGAACCGCAGCGAGAACGCCAGCGACTTGTTGCCCTCACCCACCTGCGCACCGGTGTAGACATCGAAGAGCCGGACTGATTCGAGCAGGTCCCCGCCGCCCTCTCGCAGAGCCTGCGCGACAGCTGCGGCCGGAGTGTCGGCCGTCACCACGAGGGCCACGTCCTCCTTGGCCACCGGCATGATGCGCAGGGTGGGCGCCGTGACGGTCAGGTCCGCAGCGAGCGCCGTGACTGCATCGAGGTCGAACTCGAACGCGACCGTGCGCGGCGGCAGCCCCCAGGCTGCGCAGACTCTCGGATGCAGCTCGCCAGCAGACCCAACAACGGCGCCGGCAACCGACAGCGCGGCGGTTCGGCCGGGGTGGAACGGCGCGTCCAGTCCCGCCGAGACGTCGGCCGTCACGCCGACGTCGCCGATAATCCGGACGGCAAGTCCGATGGCGTCAGACCAGTCGGCCGTGCGCCCGGGACCCCACCAACCCGGACGCTCCCATGGCCCGCACAGCACCGCAGCCAGGTGGCGGGGCTGTGACGGGATAGCAGCTGCAATGTCAGCAATCTCCCCCGTGCTTGGCCTTGCGGTCACGGCTAGGCGCGGCGCGACGGCTCCTGCGCCGAGTGCCGGAAAGTACACCGATCCGATTTCGAAGATCCCGACCGCGTCGGCGCCGC
>JBAXOQ010000380.1:0-4118 GCA_037133175.1 Actinomycetes bacterium | reverse complement strand
GCTGGGCGGCAACGGAACCGCCGATAGCACCGCGGCGGCGCTGTGCAGCGGATCGGGTCGATCCTTGCCTGACAATCCGACCGCCAGGTGGGTTTCGGCGCTGCGAACCAGCGCCATCGTCGACCGGTCCAGGCCGAAGCGGCCGACCGTGATCACCAACTCCGGCCTGTGCTGCTCAAGCCAACTACCGTCGCGAAGCAGCAACGCGGACGCCGCAACCGCCGCGTCGGCGCATAGTGCGTTCCCGCTCGGTTCGGCGACGATCGGCCACCCGCATGACCGGGCGAGCCGCATCACGGCAACCGAATCGGCCGGATCGACGATGTCGCCGGCCACCAGCACAGTGCGTGCCGGCACGGTGAAGATCCCAATGTCACCGAGTAAATAGTCGACCGGCTCGCGAACCGCGACGACCTTGGTCGGCGGCGGCGGACCATCGCGGCGCGACTGCCCCGTTCGCGGATCCCCGTCGGCGGGCACAAGCGGCTCACGGAACCCGATATTGATCTGAACAGGACCAGCGAGGGAGCGCCCACGAGCCGACGCTGGGTCCATCCCCACCGCTGCCCACACACAGCGGGCCACCTGAAAGCGCCACTGATCGCCTTGATCGGCACGATCCCGTTCAGCGACAACATCCACCGACCGCCGCATCATGGTGCCAAAAAGACCCACCTGATCGATGGTCTGGTTAGACCCGGTGTTGCGCATCTCGGGTGGACGGTCGCAGCTCACAACGACCAACGGAATCCCGGCGTACGACGCCTCGACCACGGCAGGTGCGTAATTGGCCACGGCCGTCCCGGAGGTACACACCACTGCCACCGGGTCACCGCCGATGCGAGCGATTCCCAAGCCCAGATAGGCCGCGCTTCGTTCGTCAATCCGTACATGCAACCGTACTTGGCCGTCGCGCTCGCGTTGCGCAAGCAGCAGTGCGACCGGCGCACTGCGTGATCCCGGCGACAGCACGAAATCACGGACTCCGGATTCGATCAATTGATCGACGACCGCCCGAGCGAGCGCCGTCGACGAGTTCACAGCGGGCATCCTACGCCCCCCACTACCGCGTCTTAGCACCCGAAAAGCCGCCTTCGGAGCCTGTCTGAGCCATTTTGGACGGCTTTTCGGGAGCAGAGACGAGGGGGTTTGTGAGGGTCGCGCAACCGATCGGCGATTCTGTCGGTCGCAGCCTCAGTAGCTGCGTCAGCTCACAAGCGCGCCGACCAGCACGTCCGCACCGGCAAACCAGGCGCGCTCAAGCCTGGCCAGCCACCAATCCCGGCGGGCCGGCGCCACTCGGGCGATCGCACGCTCCAAAGCCGCCGGGTCGGGCTCAGTCCGGACGACAGGCAACGTCCCGCCCCTCGGCCGAAGCGGTTCGGCGATCAGATCCTCCGCGAACAAGGCACCGGTGCCCAGTCCACACGCATACGGCAATCGCTCCAGCGCAGCGGCTGCTGCCAAACCACCGGCCAATCCGACCGACGAATCCATCGCTCCCGACACCACCACGGGAACCCCGGCAGCGGCCGCAACCTCGAGGGCCAGGGTCACCCCGCACAACGGCGCGACCTTGATCACAACAATGTCGGCCGCCCCGGTTCGGGCCGCCAGGATCGGATCCGCAGCCGTTCGAATGGACTCATCGGCAGCGACCGGAACTGACACTCGCGCGCGCACCGCCGCAAGCTCCGTCATTGTCGCGCACGGCTGGTCAACGTATTCCAGGCCGCCAGCGGCCTGGTCAAGTTCACGGATCGCGCTCACCGCCGCGTGCACCGACCAGGCTCCATTCGCGTCGATGCGAATCCGCGGTTCGTAGGCAGAAGCGGCCGACAAGGCTGCACGAACAGCCGAAACGCGGTCGATGTCGTCATCGAGGGTTTGCCCCTTCTCCGCCACCTTCACTTTGATCGTCGAACAGCCGTCACTGACCCACGCACGGTAGGTCAGCGCGGCCGCCTGCTGGGCTGGCACGGCCGGCACGATGGCGTTGACCGGGACCGAAGAGCGCCGCGCGGTCGGCCACTGTCCATAGGCAGCCTCCACAGCGCAGGCCAACCAACGCGATGCCGTCACATCGTCGTACTCAGGAAACGGCGCGAACTCGCCCCACCCGGACGGTCCCCGCAGCAGCACACCCTCACGGACCTCGACCCCCCGGAAGCGCACTGCCAGCGGCAACGCAAACGGAGTCGCATCAGCCAGCACCCGCGCTAACCGAAGATCGCTCAGCATCGCTTACCCTCCCTCCCTCTGTCGTCTTTGCACCCGAAAAGCCGCCTTCCCGGCCATCTCGGTCGGTTTTAGGCGGCTTTTCGGTGCAAAGACGCAGAAAAAAGGGGGGTGCGGACGGCCGGTCGCAGCACTGGTGGCAAATGCTAGGCGGCGCCCAACACATTCCGGGACGGTGAGTGGCAGGTGTTGCACATGGACGAGACGTGGCACACCTGGCACGACGTCGTGCCTCCCGCCTTGACGATCGCCTGGGGATGGTTGAACTTCATCTCGGTGTGCTGGATCTTGATCGCACCCGTGTTGTGGCAGTTCTGGCAGTAGCTTTGCCCGTGACAAGCGCTGCAATTGGTGCCAGCGGGGTTGACAGAACCAGCAACCTTCGCGTGGTTGAACACCCACAGCGGTTCGACGTGGTCGACCGGCGTCTTACCCAGCGGCATTTCGGTCACCGTTGGACCGGTCTGGGGGAAGGTATGACAGGTCGAGCAGTCATTGGGGATCTTCTTACCCGTCGCCTGACCGTTCTCGACCGCATAGTGGACACCGTCGTGGCAGCGGAAGCAGCCGGGAGTGTTCTGGTGGCCGTTGTTGTTGGGCCAAGTCCCGGAGAACACCTTCATGTCCGGCGTGGCAACCTCGCGGTAGTCAGCCTTCAGGGTGTCCATCGTCCGGTTGAACACCGGTGCACCTTCGGTACCGAGCAACGGGAACTGCGCGACGTACTCCTTGCTGACCAGGTCGAACGCGGCGTCGGCCGCATCGTAGGAGGAGAACGCCGAGCCGAGTAGCTCGTCTCCCTTGGACTTGATGTGCGGCACGTCGGTGCTGATGTTTCCGTTGTTTATCGACTCGTTCACCTTCGCCGGCGCCATCGGGGTGTTGTGCCCGACGCGGTTGTGGCAGTCGTAGCAATCCATCTTGTGCCACTCACCAGTCGCTTCCAGCTTGCTCAAGTCCGGGGTGACTAGCTTCGGATCGCCAATAGCCTGGGATGCGATGAAGGTCGTCTCAGTCCCGTCGGCGTTGATCTCCTTGACCAGGTCGATCTTCTCGGGGCTCTGCTCGGCACGAATGTATTGAATGTCCTTGTCAATGTGCCAGTGGACTCCGCCACCCTCGCTCTCGCCCTTCTCAGTGACCCGGGGGCGGTTATTGGTCCGCACGGCGAGGGCGAACATCTGCTTGGTGTTGGCGGTGTTCGGCTGGTAGGTCGCGCCGATGATCAGCTGCAGCGGGTTATCGGTCTTCATTAGCTGCTCGCCGGGATGACAACCCATGCAGGTCTGCTCGACAGGCGGCAACGCGCTCAGTCCGCCCATCTCCATGTGGATCGGCGTCGGATAGCGGTTCGTCACCAGATCGAAGAGTTCCTTGGTGCCGCCCATCTTAACCTTGACGAAGTTCACCAGACCGGGGCCGACGTGGCACGACGCGCACTCGACTTCCTTGTGAGGTCCGGCCTCGTGGGCCTTCTTCTCCGGGGCCATGGTGTGACAGGTGTTGGCGCAGAAAGCGGTGCTCTCGCTGTAGCTCACGATCTTCATGCCGCCCATGGTCAAGGCCACACCGGCGAGGCCGACGAGCACAACCAGCAGCAACAGGCCTCGGACTGTGTTCAGCGGCGGATGCGGGATCCGACTCAGCTGGCGATAGACCCACTGTGAAGCCGCGACGATCCGCCTGAAGTGCTTGCGCGGCGGCTTAGTCTCGGCAACGACCGCCGCAGCCGCGACTCCTGCGGCCGCGCCCGCGGCTACCCCGGCGCCGGCGCCGGCACTAGTCGAACCGGCCTCACTGCCACCCGCAACCGCCGAATCGGCCTGCTGCCCTCCGTCGTCGAAGGCATGCAAGCCGGGAACGATGTCGTCATCGCTCGG
>JBAXOQ010000379.1:0-4127 GCA_037133175.1 Actinomycetes bacterium | reverse complement strand
GGAGTTGTCGTCGGGTTTTCATGATCAAAAACGACGACAACTCCCCACTCAACGCAGGTGGAGCGCCCGCAGTTTAGGGCTCAGCGGGTGGGTCAGGACGCGGCTGCGGGGGTGGGAACCAGCAGGCCGGCGCCTAAGGCTCCACCCAAATCCCCCAACTCAGCCAGCAGGACCGCCGGAGGCTTGGCGGGCTTGATCAGGTGAGGCATCATCGCCTTCTCGATCTTGTCTACGAACGGTTGGCCGAGCCGCAACCCGAGTCCGCCGCCGATCACGACAGCTTCCACATCCAGGATGTTCACCGCACTGCCGATACCCGAGCCGAGCGCCCACACCGCGCGCTTGATCAGCTTCTTGGCCATCTTGTCTTTGTGCTTACTGGCCTTGTACCAAACGCCGGACGCCAGCCGTTCGCGTCCCTTGTCCGCCATGATGTCGAACAACTCGGTCGGACGACCTTCAGCGAACCACTCGCGGGCCTGAATCTCCATGGCCGCACGACCTGCATACGCCTCCATGCAGCCGGTACGACCACACGTACAAGGTGCGCCGCCCTTGGTCTGCACACAGATGTGGCCGATCTCTCCGGCCGCGCCACGGCCGATCCACAGCTCCTTGTTGATCACGACCCCGCCGCCGACTCCGGTGCCACAGAAGACACCGAGCATCGAGTTGTAAGGACGTCCCGCACCCAGACTGACCTCCGCGTTAACCGCAACCTGAACGTCGTTACCCAGGTAGGTCGGAACCCTCAGGCGTGCGGTCATCTCACGCGATAGGGGATAGGTGACCATCCAATTGGGCAGGTTTCCGGCATTGCTGACGGTTCCAGCATCCAAGTCGATCTGCCCCGGGGCGCCTATGCCGAGTCCGATCAAGTCGTCGTAGCTAAGGGCTCCGTCTGCCATCGCCTGCTTGACGGCATCGGCCATCGCGTCACAGACATCGGCAGGACCCCCTTCTTGCGGCGTGAAGCACCGATACGTCCCCCACACTTTGCTGTGCTCATCGGTGATGACCGCCTGGATCTTCGTTCCGCCCAGGTCTACTCCGGCTCGAAGCATGATTCCCTCTTTCGCGTGGATTCCCGGCCGACCTCGTCTGGAGGTCGGATTCTTTGCGATCCTCCCAGAAGTCGTGGGTGTCGTCCACTCAAGTACTCCAGCGGCTCCCCCGACTCGGGAGGGAACCGGAATCTACCGACGCGGTCGATTGGACGCGGCACAAGGCAGCGGCCATCGGCCGACGACGGCCGGGGGGCAGAGGACCTCGGGGTGGTCGAAGCACACAGATCCGAAACACCTGAGAAGCGCAAAGCAGAATCACACCAATTTGAATCGAGCAATCTGCGCATTCGGCTCAGAAGGCGGCCGTCCGAGTTGAATCACAAGCAGCCGAACCAATACATTTCGAATGGATCTTCGCGCGATTGGCCGCACGAAGTGAGTCAAAGGAAAGGTCGGGGTCTGCGATGAGCGTAGTCAGTTCAACAGTGGATCGGGAGGCGGCCAAACGGCTGGCCAAGATGGTCGCGATCGGCGGTGCACTCCTGGGGATCCTGTACGGCTACGACCAGGCGAATGCCGGTTCCGCGCAGCTGTTCTTCAAGCCGGACTTGGGACTGTCCGACTGGGAAGCCGCGACCACCCTCACCGCAGTCCCCTACGGAATCCTCCTCGGCTGCCTGCTCGGCAGCATCCCGAGCAACCGGTGGGGCCGCAAGAAGACGGTGCTGATGGTGACCATCGGCTACATCATCTTCTGCCTGGCCGAGGCTGCCGCGTGGAACTTCGCTTCGATCATGGTTGCCCGGATGCTGCTTGGGGTCACGATCGGCGTGTCGCTGATCTGCGTGCCCGTGTTCATCGCAGAGTCAGCTGCAACCGCGAAGCGGGGACGCGTGCTGGTGGCGTACCAGCTGGCAGGGGTCTTCGGCATCATGTGTGCCTTCGCGGTGGCCATGGCGGTCAACAACCTGCCGACCTCTTGGAACTGGCGCTTGATGTTCGCCGTGTCGGCGATTCCCGCGCTGTGCCTGCTGCCGCTGGTCCTCAAACTGCCAGAGACGTCACGGTGGCTGATGATGAAGGGGCGGCGCGCCGAGGCCGAGGCTGTGCTGCTTTCAGTGGATCCAGATGTCGACCCAACAGCGACCCTGGACGAGATGCAGGCCGCGATCGCAGACGAGGCAGCTGGCAGCCTCGGTCATATGTTCAGGAAGCCGTATCTGCGCGCCACGATCTTCTTGGTGATTATGGGTTTGCTGATCCAGCTGACCGGTATCAACGCTTTCGTGAGCTACGGCCCGATCATCATCAAGGAATTGGGTTTCGACAACTTTCAATCACTCGGCCTGAACCTCGTCATCAATACGATCTGCTTCATCGCGGTCATCGTCGCCATGCTCTATGTGGACCGTTGGGGCCGTAAGCCGATCATCATGGGTGGTTTCGCCGGGATGGTCGTCGGTGTGGCATTGGCTGGCTTGGCGTTCGGCACTGTCGGCGCCGGCGGGTTTGCTGGCTGGCAGAAGGTTGTGGCGCTGTTGGGCCAAACGATCGTGATGGCATCGTTCAACTTCGGGGTCGGCGGTACCGTCTGGGCTTGGGCATCCGAATCGCTGCCCTCCCACCTGCGCACCTACGGGGCGGCGGTGCTGCTCGCGGCCGACTTGATCGGCAACATCGTCATCCTGCAGTTCTTCACCGCTGTGGTGAACGCAATCGGGATGACAGCGGTGATGGGCATCTTCGCAGTGTTGGCCATCATCGGAATCCTCTTCGTGTGGAAGTTCGCACCGGAGACGAAGGGTCGCGATGTGGACGACGTCCGGAAGTTCTGGGAGAACGGTGGCAAGTGGCCCGAGGAGGGCGCCCTGGCTGGCGCCACCAAAGCCCCCGGCGACGGATCCGCCCAGGCGTAGTCCCTGACCGGGCCCCCTCTGTCGCCTCTGCACCCGAAAAGCCGCTTTCCCAGGCCGAAATCGACAGGGAAGGCGGCTTTTCGGGAGCAAAGGCGAGTTCCCGGAGGACCTTCAGCACGATCAGTCCGACAACCTCAGTCCGACAACCTCAGTCCGCAGCGACCAGGCGCGCCGCGACCAACGTGACATCGTCACGACGCCAGTCCACTGCCCGGGATCGAGCGTCCGCCAGTACCCGCGGCACAAGTTCGCGCGGTTCCGCACCACCCACGGCGACCGCTTCACTCAAGAACGCCGCCAAGTCCGTCTCGGCCAACTCCTGACCGGCGCCGTCCCGGCTCTCGCTCAAACCGTCGGTCCACATCAACAACACGTCGCCGGGACCGAACGCACCGGTCCGGGTGGACCACGAGCCACCCAAGGCCGACAGCAGCGGGCCGGTCAGCTCCAGTTGGCGCGGGGCGCTGCGAGGATTGATGATCAACGGATTCAAATGACCTGCGTTTGCCCACTGCACCGTTCGTGCCGCCGCATCGATGATCACGACGACGCATGACGCGAAGCGTCCGGGCGTATCGGCGAACAGGTCGGCCGCCCGCGCCAAGGATTCCGGAACGGCCACACCACCAGTGAGCTGGTCAGTGAGCAGCATCTTCGTGCGCAGTCCGCTGATCCCGGCGGCCGGACCATGACCGGACACATCGGTCACCACCAGCGCGACCCGGCCGTCGGGCATAGCCAACGCATCCCACCAATCACCAGCCAGCACACCCTCGGCCGGCTGTAGGTCGCCGAAGATTTCGGCGCCCGCGACGTTTGCCGTCTGCGGTCGGGCCAACTCCGACCGAATCGCCGTGACGACTGGTCCTTCCTGTTCCAAACCCTCGCGTGCCATGCGGGCTTCGTCGATCTCGGCGACCAGTTGGCGGCGCATCTCCTCCGCATCCTGGCCCGCTGCCACCAACTCCGGGGGGCCACTGGGCACAATCGGGTCCTCGTGGGCGCCGTCGCGGGCGACTTCCCGCAGTTGTGCCCGCAGTCGGTCAAGCGGACGCAGAACCCACCACCGGATCAGCAGAATCGCCGCGAGCAGGCCAATCGTCAGAGCGGCACTGGTGGAGACCAGCGTGACTGCGAGTTGGGTTGAGAAGTCACTGAGGTCGGTCAACGCGGCTTGTCTGCGATCGTCGATACCGTCCAGTAG
>JBAXOQ010000378.1:0-4128 GCA_037133175.1 Actinomycetes bacterium | reverse complement strand
CCACTACCCCCAGGAGTCTTTGCCATGACCACAACGACCATCCGTTTCTACGAACCTACCGCGAATCCGGCCTTGACGACTCTTCGCGACTCGGTCATCGAGGCCCTTGAGAACTGCGCCCGGTATGAGCAAGCGCAGCAGGCTGAGGCCGTGAAGGCTGCTGCGCTGCGTGAGCACCTGCTGCAAGCGCTGGACCGAGTCGAGCAACTGGTTCCCTCCGTCGTTGCCCCTGATGATGATTGGGCCCAGACGCCAGAGCAGCTGCTCGCCAGAGCGAAGGGGTGGCTGGCGGACCTGCGGCCGCACCAGGCCGCCTGGCCGTTCGGACCCGAACGGCCAGGCGGCCTGTACTGGTTGCCCACCGAACCGACGGGTCGGCAGGGTTAGGAGCCGCGTAGGGCTCGCGCCGACCTTCAGGTTCCGCGTGGCTGGTCGCTGGCGATGTTGGTGATCTGCCAGGTTCCAGTTTGGTTGTCCAGCCGCAGGGCAACCGCGCGACCCCGACCCTCACAGCGAAGGATTGCCACGACTTCTGCGACGCTCGGGGCGGGTTGTGAGATGTGCAGGCTCGCGATCGTCATGACCGACTGAGTACTACCGGACCATCGGGTGATATCGGCTAGTGCGCGTTGGCTGGCAAGCGCGCGCAGTTGGCGCTTGGGGCGTCGTCCTGCTCGCACTTCGACCAGAGCTCGCACAGCGTGGGCGGTCCAGCGTCGAAGTTCCGCACTGCTGTCGGGGTCGGCCTTCGGCAATTCGCGGGTTGCGTCCTGCGCCTGTGCGTCTTCGGGCTGACCGTGGTAGCGGCGCCACAGCGTATTGGCTTCGCCCAGGATCATTGCCACCGTCCACACGAGTACCCACGTGCCTTTTGCCCGAGGGCCGCTGGCCTTGACCATCGTGTGCTCGAAGCTGATCTCCTGCTCGTTGGTGACGGCGTGCTCCCCGACGTTGATGCCGACCCGCAGAAGCGGGGCTGCGGTGGCCGGGTGCAGCCGCAGTTGGCACCACAGGCCGGCGGGTCCGGTGATCGCTCCGCATGTTTGGGCCGACTCAATGATGTCCGGAAGGCTGGTCAGGTCGCCCTTGTTCCAACTGAACCCGCTGGCGTTGATGTACCCCAGGGTTGCCAGTTCGGGGTGGCTGGCCGGGTCGACCTGCCTCTCGACGAGTGCGTTGATCCAGGCGTCTGCTGCTTGTCCTGGTAGCTGAAATGCTCCGATGCTGCTCATGGTGTGCTCCCTTGCTCGCGGGCTTGTGCCCGTAGGCCCCCGGGTGATTTCCCGATAACTGATCGCCCATGGCGGGGCCGTGGGAGTGTCCAGCTCGGTTCACCCAGTCCGCGGCAAAAGATCAAGGGCGAAATCAGCGCAGCGCGTTCTTGACTGTTTTGCGAAGGGGTGGGCGACGGGACGGACCCGTGCTTGATACGACGAGGTGCCGTAATGAAGATTGGGTTAACGGGAAGGGCCACCGCCGCAGGCGGTGCAGCCAAGCAACAACAGTGCTGGTCAGTCGGCGACGGGTGCCTGCGGATGTGAAGATCACATCCGGCGCCGGCCGGCCAGGTCCTCTCCCCCCAACAGGACGTTGAGCCCGAGCGAATGCGAGGACCGATCCGGCGGCCCCGGTGCCGTCGGCTCTCTTCAAACATGGTTGTCCCGGGCAACATGACTCTTGCCAGGACAACTCCATCGGTGGACGGCGAGAACGATCGACGATCCGTTCCGCAGCCGTGTCCCCCGCATAGGGGACTAGCGGGATCCACACTTCGAACCGATCATGGGAAGCAACCGGCTAGTGCAATCGGGTGAACATCCAGATCCGAAAGCGCGGCGCGAGTTTGCCCGGGATGCCACAAGGGAACACCGGAAGAGCTACGTGTGTGCCTTCACACGAGGCGTGGAAAGTCGCGGGCCGCAGACAGTGCGGCCGCGCTGAATGACGAATTGGACGGAGCCGTTTATGCGTCGCGGGGGAAAGACTCAGCCTGAGCAGCCCCTGCTCGTTGTTACCGCAGGAATGGTCCACGGGGCGACGTCGATGCCGGAACACGTATCCGCTATCGAATCGGGTAACAACAACCCGGCAGACGAGAGGAACCAGCAGTGAGCACGGTGGCCAACGAGGACCGCATTCGGCGCAACCAGGGAGTATCGAGGTATGGCATTCTTGGCGTGCTCGTCGTCATCCTCGCGGCCGCCCTCACCGGCTTGGCGTCTTCGCCAGCATCGGCCATCAGCCGATCGGACATCATCACACGGGCACAAAGCTGGGTCGATGCGTCGGTCCCCTACAGTCAAGACAATAGGTCGCCCTACGTCAACCAGTTCGGGAGTTACCGGAGGGACTGCTCCGGATTCGTCTCAATGGCGTGGGGGCTGGATTCGTCACTGACGACCTGGAGCCTTCCGAACGTGTCGCATGAGATCAGCAAGGACGAATTGCAGCCAGGCGATGCCTTGCTCAACACTTATTCACATGTCGCGTTGTTCGTCGGCTGGGCGAACGACGCGCACACCTCGTACGAGGTCTACGAAGAGAACGGGGCCTACATGGTGGCCATGAGCGACACAATCGCTTATCCCTACCGAGGCCTTTCGGGCTACGTTCCCTACCGCTACAACAACGTCGAGGATGTCGCGCCGACTCCCGCGTGGTCGTATGCGTTCGTGGCGCAGACAGCGATTGGCACCCGGGGTAATCCAATCGACTTGTCTCATGCGTGGGGGCAGGAGAAGGCGTCACTGCAGATCACCGTGCAGAACACGGGCACAGAGACGTGGAACTCCAATGTTCGTCTTGGGGCCTTCGGTGGCCACCTGGACGATCCCGGGTGGTTCGCGCCAGGTCGGCCTGCAGCGGTGCAGGGGACTGTCCCACCTGGTGGGACCTACACATTCAGCTTCCCAATCACGGTGGGCTTGAGCGGGACACCCTCATATACGGATAGTTTCAATCTTGTCGCCGAGAATGTCGTTTGGTTTCCCGAGGTCGGGCTGTCCGCGACCGTGACCTTCAATACCACGGTCGACTTCGGTGTCGCGCTGCAGCACCACGGCAGCGGCGGATACCGCATGGCACCGGATGGAATCATCACCCCGTTCGGTGGCGCCCCGGATTTGGGTGGAATCGGTTCGTGGCCGAACTGGGACATCGCACGGGACATCGTGCTGCGCTCCGATGACAAGGGCGGGTATGTGCTGGACGGCTACGGCGGAATCCACCCGTTTGGAAACGCACCGGCCATTACCAAGTACGGGTACTGGGGTTGGGACATCGCTCGCAGCATCGTGCTCCGCCCGGACGGGGTCTCTGGCTACGTGCTGGACGGCTACGGCGGGGTCCACGCCTTTGGTGGCGCACCAGACATCGCTGACAGTTCCCATGCTTACTGGCCCAGTTGGGACATCGCCCGCAGCATCGCGTTACGCCCAGATGGCAATTCCGGCTACGTACTCGAAGGGTTCGGCGGAATCCACCCATTCGGAAACGCGCCCGACATCACCGGACCTACCCCGTATTGGTCGGGTTGGGACATCGCTCGTGACATCGTGCTCCGCAACGACGGAGCTTCCGGCTACGTCCTGGACGGTTACGGCGGGATCAATGCCTTCGGTGGGGCACTGGGAATCGACAACGGATCGCACGACTACTGGGGCTGGGACATCGCACGCGGGTTTGCGATCACGAGTAACTGCTCATCCGGCGTGGTGGTTGACGGACAAGGAAACACGCATGCGTTCGCGACGGGATCTGTCTGCAACCCCGTAACGGTTCCGGTCGCCCCGGCCGCCCCGACCGGGGTGGCGGGCAACAACCAGGTCGCGCTGACCTGGACCGCGCCGGGCACCGGCGGGTCGGCGATCACCGACTACGTGGTGCAGTACTCCACGAACGGGACCACCTGGTCCACGTTCACCCACCCCGTGTCCACGACGACGTCAGCGACGGTCACCGGTTTGACCAACACCACCGGGTACGTGTTCAAGGTCGCCGCAGTCAATGCTGTGGGCACCAGCACCTTCAGCCCCGCCAGCACCACCGTCACCCCACTGGCCCCGGCCACCGTCCCGGTCGCCCCGGCCGCCCCGACCGGGGTGGCGGGCAACAACCAGGTCGCGCTGA
>JBAXOQ010000377.1:0-4166 GCA_037133175.1 Actinomycetes bacterium | reverse complement strand
CTGACGGTGCATGCGGCCGGGGGAGCGGCCATGGTCGCGGCCGCAGTCGATGCCTTGCCGGACACCCGCGTCACCGCGATCTCGGTGCTGACCTCGCTGACCGAAGCTGACCTGGCCGCCATCGGATTGGCCGGTCCCGCGATGGCTGCCGCCACCCGGCTTGCCAATCTGGCTGTCGCCGCCGGGGCGCGTGCCGTCGTCTGTTCCCCGTTGGAGGTGGCCGCGATCAGGTCGGCAGTCGGACCGACCGTCACCTTGATCACGCCCGGAGTCAGGCCGGCAGGGGCGGCTGTCGGCGACCAGCAGCGGATCGCCACCCCGGCCAAGGCGATTGCCGACGGTTCTGATCTGCTGGTCATCGGCCGTCCCATCACCGGCGCACCAGATCCCGGCGAGGCCGCGCGGTCCATCGCCGAATCGCTCGGCTACTGACGATTGGGTGGCGGTGGCACAAATGTCGGTTCAACGGTGCTAGGTTCCGGGCCGTGCCCTTGCCGACATTGACGCCTGAGCAAAGATCCGAAGCGGCCGCCCGGGCGGCGGCCGCGCGCAAACTGCGAGCCCAGGTCCGAGCAGACTTGAAGGCGAGCAGCGTTCGGGTGTCACAGGTGGTGGAGCGGTCCGCCCACGACGATGCGCTCGCCAAACTGAAGGTCTCAGCGCTGCTCGAGGCAATCCCGGGAATCGGCAAAGTCAAGGCCACCTCGATCATGGAACGCCTCGGTATCGCCCAGTCCAGAAGGCTGCGTGGCCTTGGGCCGCATCAGATTGATGCCCTCAAACGCGAGTTCGGCTGATGCCCGGCAATCTCGTGGTGGTCGCCGGGCCCTCCGGGGTTGGCAAGTCAACCATCGTACGAGCAGCGGTGAAGCGCGATCCCGGCGTCTGGCTGTCGGTGTCGGCCACTACCAGAGAGCCACGACCAGGGGAACAGGATGGCCAGGACTACGTCTTCTTGTGCCAGTCGGACTTCCAGGCCCTGCGCGACGCCGGCGGACTGTTGGAGTGGGCGCAGTACTCCGGCAACCTGTACGGCACCCCGAAGGCCGCAGCTGCCGATCACCTTTCGGCCGGACGACATGTTCTGTTAGAAATCGACATCCAGGGTGCCCGACAGGTCAAGTCCGCCGTGCCGACCTGCAGCACGGTGTTCATCGCGCCGCCCTCGTGGCAAGTCCTCAAGGATCGCTTGACCTCGCGCGGGACCGAGGACGCCGCTGCGATGCAGGTGCGGTTGGCCACCGCCGAGCAGGAAATGGCCGCCATCAATGAGTTCGATCAGGTGATCGTCAATGCGGACATTGATGACGCTTGCGCCCAGTTGCTAGCATGGATCCAAGAACCCCACCCGCAATAGCGGTGCGCTGAGGTGTTGTCTCGCAATTCACAGATCGGAAGGACAAGTAGTGTCCACTGCTCCAGACCCACAAGGCGTCACTGACCCGCCCATCGATGACCTGCTCAAGAGGACCGACTCCAAGTACTCGTTGGTCATCTACGCGGCCAAACGGGCCCGCCAGATCAATGGCTACTACTCCCAACTCGGTGAAGGCATGCTCGAGCATGTCGGACCGCTTGTCGAGACCCACCTGCAGGAGAAGCCGCTTTCGATCGCGTTGCGTGAGATCGATGCTGGACTGCTCACCTCGGAGAAGATCGACGGGGCGGTAGAGAAAGTCCGCGTCCACTGACCGGGCACGATGGGCGCAGTCCGGTGACCGCGAATGCACCCAAGGTCGTGTTGGGTGTGGCCGGTGGCATCGCCGCCTACAAGGCGTGTCATCTGCTGCGGTCGCTGCGCGAATCCGGCTGCGACGTCCAAGTGGTACCAACCGAGTCGGCGCTGCAATTCGTCGGGCGTGCGACCTGGGAGGCGCTGTCTGGGCGACCGGTGTCGACGACGGTGTGGAACGACATCCCGTCTGTGCCGCACGTGCAGATCGGCCAGGGGATCGATCTCGTCATCGTTGCGCCCGCCACCGCGGACCTGCTGGCCCGAGCCGCAGGCGGCCGCGCCGACGACCTGCTGACCTCCGTGCTTCTGACAACCCGGGCCCCCGTGGTCTTCGCCCCGGCGATGCACAGCGAAATGTGGGAGCACCCGGCAACCGTCGCCAACGTCGCGACGCTGCGTTCCCGGGGGGCCATCGTGATAAACCCAGCTAGCGGTCGGCTGACCGGCAGCGACTCCGGAACCGGCAGACTCCCCGAGCCAGACTCCCTGCTGTCGGTATGCCGGGCGGTGCTCGATCGGGGCTCTCAACCAGCGGATCTGACCGGACAGCGGATCGTCATCACCGGCGGCGGAACCAGGGAGGCCCTGGACCCGGTGCGCTTCCTGGGAAACCGATCCAGTGGACGCCAAGCGTGGGCGCTGGCGGCGGCAGCCGCCGCCAGGGGCGCACAGGTCCACGTGATCGCGGCGAACGTGGTGGCGGCCGATCCCGCTGGAGCGACCATCGAACGGGTCGAGACTGCGGCCGAGATGCGCACCGCGGCACTGGCTGCCGCGAAGGTTGCCGATGTTCTTGTGATGGCCGCGGCGGTGGCAGACTTCCGGCCGGAACACCCTGAGCCGAAGAAGATCAAGAAGGACGATCTGGGCGGGGTTCCGGTTCCGATCGCCCTGCAACGCACCGCCGACATCTTGGCGGAGCTCGGCCACCTGAGCGACCGTCCGCTGCTCGTCGGTTTCGCCGCAGAGACCGTCGACTCGCAGCGTGAGCTTGAGCATGCGGCTCGCAAGAAACTCAAAGCCAAGGGCGCGGACCTGGTTGTGGCGAACCAAGTGGGGGAGGGTGTGGGTTTCGAATCAGCATCCAACGCAGTGGTTATCGTCGACACCGACGGCGTCGTCAGGTCTGTTCCTCTCACCAGCAAGGAAGGCATAGCCAACGCTGTCTGGGATGCAGTCGCGGCTAGACTGACGCAAGGCTGAGACCACCCCTCTTCATCGGAAGGTAGAAAACGTATGTCCGGACGTCTCTTCACCTCGGAGTCTGTGACCGAGGGTCACCCCGACAAGATGGCAGACCAGATCAGCGATTCCATTCTGGACGCGATGCTGGCCGACGACCCGGCGAGCCGGGTGGCGGTCGAGACGCTGGTCACAACCGGTCTGGTCGTAGTCGCCGGAGAGGTGACCACCGCTACCTGGGTGGACATCCCCGAAATCGTTCGACGCAAGATCATCGACATCGGCTATGACTCCTCGGCCAAGGGCTTTGATGGCGCATCCTGCGGGGTTCAGGTTGCTATCGGCAAACAGTCCCCGGATATCGCCCAAGGGGTGGACGACGCTTTCGAGGAGCGCAGTGAGGGCTCGGTCGATCCGTTGGATCGGCAGGGAGCCGGCGACCAGGGACTGATGTTCGGCTACGCCTGCGACGACACGCCCGAGCTGATGCCACTGCCTATCGCGCTGGCACATCGGCTCGCCAAGCGGTTGGCGGCAGTGCGTCACAAAGGCGAGATCGGCTACCTGCGACCCGACGGCAAGACCCAGGTCACGATCGAGTACCGCGACGGCAAGCCAGTGCGGCTCGACACGGTCGTCGTGTCCAGTCAGCATTCCGCCGACATCGACCTCGAGACCCTGCTCGCGCCGGACATCCGCGAGTTCGTGGTCGAGCCCGAGCTCGAAGGGCTGGAGCTTGCCACCGACGGCTTCCGACTGCTGGTCAACCCGACCGGCCGGTTCGAGGTCGGTGGCCCGATGGGTGACGCGGGTCTGACTGGGCGCAAGATCATCGTTGATACCTATGGCGGCATGTCCCGTCACGGTGGCGGCGCTTTCTCCGGTAAGGATCCGTCGAAGGTCGACCGCTCCGGTGCCTACGCGACCCGCTGGGTGGCCAAGAACGTTGTGGCTGCAGGTCTTGCCAGTAAGTGTGAGGTGCAGGTCGCATACGCGATCGGCAAGGCTCGGCCGGTTGGCATGTTTGTGGAGACCTTCGGCACCGCGGTGATCCCGCAGGGACGCATCGAAGAGGCCATCTCGGAAGTGTTCGATTTGCGCCCGGCCGCCATCATTCGTGACCTCGACCTGCGCCGCCCGATCTTCGCTCGCACCGCCGCATACGGACACTTTGGTCGCGAGGACGAGGGTTTCAGTTGGGAGCGCACAGATCGCGTCGATGCACTGCGCGCGGCCACCGGTCGGTAAC
>JBAXOQ010000376.1:0-4177 GCA_037133175.1 Actinomycetes bacterium | reverse complement strand
GAAGTTGTCGCGGGGTTTCCTTGATCGAAAACCGCGACAACTTCGCAGTCAACGCAAGGGACTCGGAAGCCGGAAAAGGATCGACGGGGCAGGGTGGAGCTGAGGCAGGGGAGTCTGGGGGCGGTTCTACAGGAAGACGGAGCGGCGCTGGACCAGGAGCTTGTACAGGGTCTGCTGGATCGTCTCTCGAACCTGATCGGTCAAGTTGAACACGAGCATCGGGTCGTCGGCAGAACCGTCAGGGAAGTCCTCGGTGTAGATCGGCTCACCGAATTCGATGATCCACTTACTGGGCAGCGGCACCATTCCCAGCGGTCCCAGCAGGGGCCAGGTCGGCGTGATCGGGAAGTACGGAATCCCGAGGATGCGCGCCAGCGTCTTGGCATTGCCGATGATCGGGTAGATCTCCTCGGCACCGACAATCGCGCACGGGATGATCGGGGTCTTGGTGTGCAGGGCCGCCGATACGAAGCCGCCGCGACCGAACCGTTGCAGTTTGTACCGCTCGGAATACGGCTTGCCGATGCCTTTGAACCCCTCCGGCCACACCCCCACCAACTCGCCGGAACGAAGCAACCGCTCGGCGTCAGGCCCGCACGCCAACGTGGACCCACTCTTGCGCGCGTAATCGCCCACGACCGGCAACTGAAAGACCAGGTTGGCGCCGAGCATTCGCAGGCGCCGCCGGGCCGGGTGGTGGTCCAGCAACGCGATACTGGTCATCAGCGCGTCGATGGCCACGGTGCCGGAGTGGTTCGCGACCACCAGGGCGCCGCCGGTGTCCGGGATATTCTCAAGGCCACGGGTCTCGACCCGGAACCACTTTGAGTACAGCGGCCGCAGCGGGGCGGCGAGCACCCGATCGGTCAGTTCACGGTCGAATCCGAACTCGTCGACTTCGTAGTCGCCAGTGATCCTGCGCCTCACAAAAGCAAGGAACTCGGCGACCCGTTCATCCCACGGGACCGGCGCGGGCTCTGCCCCCGGCAACGGAGCGCGCTCGACGACCACCTGTTCCTCCTCCTGAGACGACTCCTGAGCTGCTGCCGACCGGCCGCCTCCTGCACGGGAACCACGGGAGGAAGGCACCGAACGCTTGCTCGCGGTCTTGGCTCCGGGCTTCTTACGGGTACGATCCTTGCCGTCGCCCGACCCGATTGGTATGACTCGTGCGTCAGCCATAGCCGAGGCCCTTTCCCGTCAGTAGCGAAACCACCTGCTCCTCTATCGCCTCGACTCGCTCCGGCGGCAGAAGCCGATTGAGCTTGCGGGCCCGCACGAACGAATCGAAGGTCTCAGGCGTGGTGTGCTGCGGGGTGAAGCCGAACACCGTACGCATCCGGGTCGTGTCCACACCGCGGCCGTAGGTCAAGAAACGCACCTGCTCCGGCGAGAAATCGACCAGCCCGGTACGCCGCACGATGGCACCGACCGACCCGGCCATCGTCTTGGGTATCAAGATCACCGGCCGACCGGCCCGCCGAGCCGCCTGGCTGAGCAGGATGATGCCGTCTCCTGCCACGTTGAAGATTCCCGGATGGTCGTCCATCGTCGCTTGCCGGATGGCTTCGAGTCCGTCATCCTCGTGGATGAACTGAAGCCGCGCGTCGTAACCGAGCGGCGCTGGGATCGCCGGCAACTCGAAGTACGCCGACATCGGAGTATCCACCCGAGGACCCAAGAAGTTGGCAAATCGCAACGTCGTGACCGACACGTCAGGTCGTCTGCGGGCGAAACCCCGGATGTAACCCTCGACCTCGACGGAGTCCTTCGCCCAGCCGGAACCCGGCGTGTGCTTGGGCTCCATCTCCTCGGTGAACATCGCCGGATCCTTGGCGCCCGCGCCATAGATCGAGGTGGAGGACTTGACGACCAGTTTGGTGACGCTCGGGGACTTCTGGCAGGCCGCCAGCAACTGCATGGTGCCGATGACGTTGATCTCTTTCATGGACATCCGGCCACCAGCCTGCACCGGCGTGGCGATGACCCCCATGTGCACGACCGTGTCCACATCGGCAGCGTTGATCACCTTGGCGATGATCGGGTTGCGGATGTCGGCACGAACGAACTCAGCACCGCCGATGTCCATCCGAGGCGGGACGACGTCAACACCGACGACCCGCTCGATCCGCGGATCCTCGGTGAGAATCCGGGCCATCCGCCCGCCCAGATAGCGTGAGACGCCAGTCACCAGTACGACCTTCGGCATCAGACCCTCCCCACCAGACTTCTAGCAAACCCCAGCAGCATTCAAACCGACCAACAAAGGAAGTACCAACCCCAACAGACGAGCAACCTACAGTTCGATGCTACTTCTTGTTTCGTCGCTGGACGCGGGTCTTACGCAGCAGCTTGCGGTGCTTCTTCTTCGCCATCCGCTTGCGGCGCTTCTTGACAACAGATCCCACGCTCATACCTTCCGCTAGTCCGAAGCTGATCTTCGGTCAGTTTGCTGCAAACACCGGGCCGGATGTTCGAATCCGGGCGAAACTGCAGTCCTAGAACGAGTATAGGTCAGCAACCAGGCCAAGCTCGGGATACACCGAGTCTCGGACCTTGGCGATCGCCCGATCCACATGGTCAAGCGGGTCGTACCCAGCCGACCAGGGCTGTGGGTGGAGGCTGACCCCGTCCCCCATGAACAGCGGCGCCACCGTGCCGAACGCCGATTCGAGCAGAATCCGGTAGTCCTCCGGCACCGCGGCCTCCGGGTCGATCGGCGAACCGCCGACGATGGCGGTCAGATGGGTCCATGCCCGCGGTACGACGTCGAGCCAGTCGTAGCCGCCACCACCGACCGCCACCCAACGGCCCGCCGTCAACTCGTGCGCCAATGCGTGCAGCCGCAGGTACGAGGCTCGCTGCCCCTCGATGCTCAGTCTCAGGTGACCTAACGGGTCGTTGCGATGTGTGTCGCAGCCCTGCTGGGTGACCAGGATCTGCGGACGAAATGCCCGCAGAACGTCCGGCACGACGGCATCGAAGGCGCGCAACCACTCGTCGTCATCGGTACCGGCCGGCAGTGGCAGGTTGACGGTGCTTCCTCGGGCGCCGCGGCCGCCAATGTCGGTCGCCGGACCGGTTCCCGGGAACAGCGTCTTGCCGGACTCGTGGAGCGACACTGTCAGCACGTTGGGGTTGTCGTAGAAGATGGCCTGTACGCCGTCGCCGTGGTGCACGTCCACGTCGATGTACGCGATTCGTTCGACGCCTTGATCGAGCAGCCAAGCGATGGCCACCCCGATGTCGTTGTAGACACAGAAACCGCTGGCCGCCTCCGGGTGCGAGTGGTGCAGTCCGCCGGAGATGTTCAGCGAGTGCAACACCGATCCGGAGTAGACCGCGCGGGCGGCGGCAAGGGTGCCACCAGCGACCAACGCCGCGGCATCGTGCATACCCGGAAACACCGGCACGTCCTCGGTGCCCAAACCATGTCCGGGGTCAATGAACTCGGTCCCCATCGACGCCTTCTTGACAGCCGCCACATACGCCTTGGAATGGACCCGCAGCAGGTCCTTGTCGCTTGCCTGCTCGAAGTCCTCGAGGAGGGTGACCGTGGGAAGGTCGAACAAACCGCAGAATCGGATCAACTCGTAAGCAAGTTTGGTCCGAATCGGCGACAGCGCGTGACCCGGACCAAAGTCGTACTTGCGCAGGTCGTTGTTCCACACGAACGCCATCTGTCCGGACATGTCAGGAACCCAACGCCAGTTCCCTGGAACGGTCCCGAGCCGACACCAGTGCCGCAAGGAACGCCGCCTTGACCCTGTTGTCGTCCAGTTCCCTCAGCGCCGCGGCCGTGGTTCCGCCGGGCGAGGTCACGTTCTCTCGCAGCATCGTGGGATGTGCGCCCGGTTCGCACAACATCGTCGCCGAACCGTAGAGGGTCTGCGCCACCAACTCGGTCGCGATCGCCCGTGTCAGCCCGAGCAGCACCCCCGCGTCGATCATCGCTTCGGCGACGTAGAAGACATAGGCAGGCCCTGACCCAGACACCGCCGTCACCGCATCCAGCGAGGTCTCCGGGACCCGCACCACCTTGCCCACCGCTGCCAGCACCTCCTCCGCCAGTGCGAGCTGACTGTCGTGGCAGTGCCTCCCGGGCGACAGGGCCGCCATCCCCTGGGACACCAAAGCCGGGGTGTTGGGCATCGCCCGCGCCACCGCGATCCCCTCA
>JBAXOQ010000375.1:0-4189 GCA_037133175.1 Actinomycetes bacterium | reverse complement strand
TCAGGTGGTCTACTTTTCGAGCGGCGATTGGTCTACTTTCCGAGCGGCGCGTCCAACAATGATTGCTTCGGCCGGCGCCGACAAGCACGATGCCTAACCCGCCTTGCAGCCGACAGCGGCAGATGAAATCGTTTGATGCCGCAGCGGCTGAAGGCTACCGTTGGCTGGAACGAACCGAGCATCAGGGCCAAGGTCGGATGCATAAGAGCAACAGACTGAGCGCCGACCTGGCGAACTGCATGTCGGCGCTGAACGATCAACGGCAAGAGCACGAGAACCACGAATGAGAACCACGAACATCGCCAACATGGCGCTCCACCCGACTCGCGCGCGTGGAATCGTGCGCGCTCGCGGGTAAGCGCTATCGTTGGCTGGAACGAACAGAGCATCAGGCCAAGATCAGATGCATAAGAGCAACGGACTGAGCGCCGACCTGGCGAACTGCATGTCGGCGGCGAACGATCAAGAGCAAGGGCACCAAGAACGAAAACCAAGAACCATGCGCCAACAAGCGCTTCACCCGACTCGCGCGGGTGTATTCTGCGCGCTCACGGGTGAGCGCGGTCGTTATGCCGTTCAATTCCCGGAACGATCGAGACGACGATAAGATGGCGACGTGTCGTACAGCTTTGAATGGGACCCGAAGAAGGCAACTTCGAACCTCAAGGACCACGGCGTCTCCTTCGATGAGGCCACGACGGTTTTCGGTGACATTTTGGCCATGAACATGCCGGATCCCGATCATTCCGAGGGCGAAGAGCGGTTTCTTGTGCTTGGGATGTCAGGCGCGTCGAGGCTCGTGGTGGTCTCGTACGCCGAGCGGCCGCCACGGACACGGATTATCAGCGCCCGGTTGGCCACGCGCCATGAGAGACGAAAATATGAAGACCACTAAGGCAAGAAAATCAGCCGCCGATGCCGACACAATGCGCCCGGAGTACGACTTCTCCAAGGCCGTGCGTGGCGTAACGGCGTCGCGATATGCGCAGGGTACGAACGTGGTACTTCTCGAGCCAGACGTTGCTCAGGTTTTTCCAGACAGCCGGGCGGTCAACGAGGCGCTACGCACGCTCGCAAGGCTTACTCGTGTCGCGCCTCGTCCAAAGACACGGCACAGACGGACGGCATAACAAGGCGTTGCACCAGACGGCCGTGATGGGTCAAGACCGTTGAGCGGCCGCTGGTGAACGCTGCCGTTAGACCGACAAATATCATGGACAGGCCAAACAAGATCCTCATCAGTGGCGTTATTTTCGGTGCCTTGTGCATGGGTCTAGGACCGCTTCGGCAGGGGAACCTTCGGTCACAGTTGGCTGAACTTCAGGCCGATTGTGAAGCTGTGAATGTTAGGCTTCGTTCGAACCCCGCCACCGAGGGGGCGAGACTCATCTGCGCTCCTGAAGACTTCGCGCGGTCGTCAGCTGAATACGGGGGAATCCAGGGGGAGCTGGCACGGGTTCAGATCGAGCTTTGGTGGTGGCAGCGGAAAAGGCCGATCGGGGATGGCGTTGGTGTCTTGGTTGTTTTGGTGTCCTTCATGTGGACGGCCCGCGCGCGACTGCTCAAAGGCATTCGGGATTCCGCTGTCGGGCGGGTGTTTGAGGCGGAAGTCACCGGATATCACTGGGCCCGACTTTTGACGATTTCAATGCTACTTGCGACGTTAACCGAGTGGCCCTACGGCTACTACACCATTCTCAGGGTCCTCGTGTCGGCTGTGTCAGCGTACGGCGTCGTCCAGGCAGCCGAAAGGCAAGTCGGCGCGTGGGCTTGGGTCCTCGGTACACTTGCCGTCGTGTTTAACCCAATCATCCCCGTCCACCTTGACAGGGGTACATGGATTGTCGTCGACTTGATTGCGGCGGCAATTCTCGTATGCTCGTTGTTCGCGAAGTCGTTTCGCAAGAGGCACGAGGGGCACGGGTGAACGTGTTGGCGAGAGGGCGAAGCTGATGCTCGGCCCCGTCAACTTGGAGAGCAGATGGACCCCGTGCGGACCTTCGAAACCACGTCAGTGTTCGTCGCAGCGGTTCTCTTTTTCTTGCGGCCGCGTTCGTACGTCGAGACAGCCGTTCTGTACGACGCTGGCTACAGCATGGCCCACGATGCCGGCCTGCGCCAAAAGTGGGCCGAAGGCAATTACGACCCTCTAACAGAGACACATCGACAGGCGGTCACCAGGCGTGCGGCCGAGATTCGATCGGGTTTCCGCAAGGCCGGAGTTCTGGTTAGTTTCGCGATCCTGCTAGCGATCGTGGTACGGGTGCTTGCTCTAGGTTGGCCGCGTGTCGTTCCTTCAATTCCGAACGTACTTCAAGTTGTTGGGGCCTCAGTGTTGTTATGGGCAACCGTGTGGCAGGTTGCCTGGAGTGTGCGTTCAATAGGTGGCGAGACGCTTTCGGAGCGAATTCACAGCGCCACGGTCAAGTCCATGGTGTTCTTGGGGACCTTCTTGTTTGTGTTGGCGTACCTCTGGTAGAGCGGTCTAACATGCGCTGCAGCCGACGGGCGCATGTCGGTCAACATCGCGATGACGCCCGCGGCTGAGCGCTATCGTTAGACGGCCTAGTGAGAGGATTCAGGTCATGTCGAACGCGATTACCAATGGAGAACTCAGTGACCTTCACGTGCCCGGCAGTGATCGAATCCTCAAAATGGAGCCGGTCGGCTGCGTAGAACCGAACGGTTCCAGGACCGCCTGCAAGGCTCTTGTTAGAGATGTCGGCCCTTGCGCCCTCTACTGCGAGATCGTGCACGGGAACGCGATGAAGTTCGGAACAGCCGGCTCAGTCATCAACCGAGAAAGGCTGAACGAGGGCACCATCAACAACATCATGGCGTTTCAAGATGGCCGCTATCTAGGGAGGAACAGGAAGATCACAGATCCGACCACCTATGACAAGTACAAGCGGCTCGCTCCGCAGGTGATCAGGAGCGGAGAGACAATTGAGATTTGGGCCGTTTCCCTTTCGTCAGCGGCTCAGTGCCAGCATCCGCTGAAGAAATACGACGCTCGGTGCGCCGGGTGCAAAGGCGTTGAGGGTTCTCTCAATGACCATTTCGAGACGATCCAGTTCGGCTGGGCGTCAAGGCGCAACTGATCGTGGGTGGCCTGGCACCGTCTAACCTGCCGTGCAGCCGACGGCGGCTCGTGCAATGATCAGCGCCGCCGCGGCTGACGGCTGCCGTTAGGCCGATCGCGAGACCACCGAAATGAGGCAAGAGTGAACTCGATCCAACGGTTCGGAGCAGCGGCGGCCCTCGTCCTTATCGTCATCGCGACAACTTTGCACAACCCGTTCGGAGGGTACCGTGTGGACGACGGCCTGTACTCCCGTGTCGAATTTCTCAGGCTCTTTCGCGAGGCATATCCTGAGTACGCCGACTATTCCGATAGCGATCTTGTCCAGAAGGTCTTGGCGCGGTACCCGGCTGCAAAGACGTGGATTCGTGAGGAAACCGATGGGACGTCTCCGCTACCGATAGCGATCACGGAACAGGAAACGAATTCCCGCTTACATCCGCCTCCTGGCTACTTTGGGGCAAGGCCCCGACGACGCAGTATCAACGCGGTGTTTCCATGGATTGACGAGACCTCCGAGTATTTTGGTTTTGTGGGACCGGTTCTAGCAGGTGCGGGGTTCTGGATCTGGCTCTTCCGGCGCTCGCGGGTTGTTTGAGCATGACGCCAGTACCCTTCGAGCACATCGTGGGCAATCCTGACGTGTGGCGAAATGTTGCGTACGATCTCGTGCACGCGGGGAACATCCTTCTGCTGAGATTTCGGGAAAGCGAGACTCCTGGCCGAAGTCAAACGGACGCGCGCCTATGGCGCACGACTCTGATGCTGTATGGACTCGCCGCCGAGAACTTCATCAAGGCAATGTTGGCGTTCAGGTTTCAAGCGTCGAAGGATGGCCGTCTAACTTCCGTCATGAAGGGGCACAGTCTGGTCAAATTGGCCCGTCAAGCGGGGCTACCGGTACCGCAGACGCAGGAGCATCTCCTTGGTCGTCTGGAGCAGTTCATCAAGAACGGGAAATATCCGGCCGGCCTTTGTGAAGGGGATGGTCGGGCCACGTTCACGCTGACGGAGCCTTTCGACTTGGACGACACCCTTCAGTTACTCGAGTACCTCGACGAGGAGCTTGAGCGGTCTATGGGGGGCGATGTCCGATCGACGCTTCAC
>JBAXOQ010000374.1:0-4198 GCA_037133175.1 Actinomycetes bacterium | reverse complement strand
CAAGATCGATGGGGGTGACTCGGACGCCCTGTACCAACTCGGCATCGCGCAGATGAAAGCTGGCAAGAATGCCGACGCCGTTATCACCGTCCGCAAGGCATTGCTGTTTGTGCCACTGGGTTGGTGCGAGCCGTTCGGGACCCTCAGCGAGGCCTACAACAGCGTGGGCAATGCCCCAGAAGCCGAGTGGGCGGCCGCGATGCAGCAGGCTTGCCAGGAGCAGGGCGGTGTTGACCCGGCCAAGGCTCGCCTCGAAGCACTGACGACCGGCCCCGCCGCACCGGATGCCCTAGTGGCCCTGGGACTTCTGGCAGAGAAGGCAGCCGATCGGGAAGCGGCATCGTCCTGGTACACCAAGGCGCTCGCCGCGCAACCTGGGAATCCGGACGCCACGGCCGGCCTGGCTCGGCTAGCCCAGCCGTCCGCCACCAAAGCACCGGCCACCGACGCGCATTCCGGTACGACCGGTTCGCAGAAGAATGGGAAGCAGTGACATGACTATATTTTTTGAAGATCCGCTACCGCAGAGTTCAGTTGCCGTCGCCGATCCCGAAGTACCCGCCGAGATCGGGTCGCCGGAAGATGATCGGAATGTTAAGAAGGCTGCATTGATCATCCTCGGCGCGATCGCGTTGATCCTGCTGCTGGTGTTCCTCTGGTACTTGTTCTTCCGCAAGCCGTTGCAGCTGCCGGGGATGGGCGACAACCGGATCCCTAGCTTCTCAGCGAACTTCTATGGTTCCAATGCACCGATGGGTGTGGCCGTGGACCCGGCGGCCGACCGCGTGTACGTGACCTCATCTGCCGGAACCGCCGATACTGGTGTGTTTGACCGTAACGGTCAGCAGCTCGGAGCGCTGGCCCCGCCGGACACCAAGACCGCCCACGTGCCTGTCTATGTTGCGGTCAACCCCACCAATAGCGATGTCTACGTGACCGACCGGTCTACCCGAGAGATCTATATCTACGACAACACCGGACAGTTCCTGCGCACCTACGCCCCGGCCGGCGACCTGAAGAAGACCTGGCAGCCGCTGGCGGTGGCGTTCGACAAGGACGGGAACCTCTACATTTCCGACGTCAACGACCCGCAGAAGATCCTGGAGTTCGGTGCTGACGGGAACGTGATCCGCGAGATCGGTACTCCGGGAATGACCACCTTCGCCAATGCGATCGCGATCGATGACGCCAAGAACGTGATCGTCAGCGATAGCAACAACGGCCGGGTTTTGTTCTTCGCGCCCGACAACACTTTGATTACTCAGATTAATCGGGGATCTGGTGCGTCGGAATTGTCGATGCCGCGGGGCCTGGTGGTGTCCGGGTCGAGGCTGTTCGTGGTGGACACCGTGAACATGCAGGTACAGAACTACGACATCAAGGACCTGAGTTCGTCTGGACCGAGGTACATCGGTGCCTTCGGGACCGAAGGTGTCATCGACGGCACGTTCTCGTACCCGAATGGACTTGCCGTGGATGACCAAGGCCGCGTCTTCGTCACAGACCGAGTCAATAACCGAGTAACAGTCTGGAGTTGGTAGTCAGGACAGAAAACAGCAACGAGCCGTGGGTGCTGAACCTGCGAACGGCACCCGAGCTCGAAATCACGCAGGATCTGCTAATCCTCAAGAAGGAAAGGAGAATACTGTGAAACGAATCGTGAAGTTCGTTGTTGTCGGCAGTGCGGTGGCTTTGGCTATGAGTCCCGCGGCTGCGATGGCTGACAACGGACCGCACGTTCAGGGCGGAAACTACATTGCCGGCAGCATGACCACCGACAGCTGTGCTGGGTGCCACAGAATGCACACAGCACAAAGTACGGATGGCTATTTGCTCAAGCAGTCCCAGTCCTCGCTCTGCTACTCGTGTCACGGCGGCGTGGCAGCTGGTGCTGCTACCGCGGTGCAAACCGGACTGCTGTACAGCAGCAAGAACGCTGACAAGACAAACCCGCTCAATATCGTTGGCGCGCTTCGTGGTGGAGGGTTCGAGTCCTCCAGCATCGATGGCGCTAACGCAACGAAATGGTCAGCGATCCCCGGCAGTACCTATTTTACTGCGACGATCCGTGGCACCATTCCGGTGGGAACAAACAACTCGGCCTCGTCGGCGCACTCGATTGACGACTCAGCGCAAACCGCGTGGGGTGGCGGGGCTCCGGGAGCAAGCCGCGGTACGTCCGTGGCGTTGGAGTGCGGCTCGTGCCATAACCCGCACGGCAACGGCAACTTCCGGATTCTGCAGACCATGAACTATACCGGTCGTGATAACGGTATGGGCGGAACCAACTCGACGTTGGCGCCGACGTTGGCTGCGACGATTTCGGTCAGTATCGCTGACTCAACCGGCACCAAAAACTACGGAACAACTAACTATTGGGACGTAGACAATACCGATACCGGTCCGGCAATGGTCGGCGTCAACACGGCGTTTATCACCAATATCGCGATGTGGTGCAGCACGTGCCATACGCGGTATTTTGCGCCGTCGGGTTCGCGTAGCACCAACTCTGGTGATCCGTCGTACACCTACCGGCACACCAGCAACAAGGGCACCACGTCGACAACCTCCGGGACGAGGAACTGTATTCAGTGCCACGTCTCTCACGGTTCCAACGTGAACATGGGGTCGGTCTCGTCGAGTACGCAGGTGTCGACCACTGGTACGGCTCCTGGAAACCAGGGTGCGGGGTTGAATCCAGATGGATCCATCCCGCGGTTTGGAACTCTGCCGGTGTCCCTGGCCGGTACCCAGAAGACCAGCATGCTGTTGCGTGTTGATTCTCGGGGTACCTGTCGGATGTGTCACCAGTCAGGCCAAGCGCCTGCTGATCCAGGCGTGATGGGCTGGACTACATATGCTCCCTGATTTGGGAGCAGTTGAACGCTACGTCAGGTTCGCTGGATAGCAAGTTGCAAGAAGCGTCAGGGTGTCGTGCCCGTCACACGGCGGGCACGACACCCTGACGATCACCCAAACTCCTTATGAGAGACGTGAAGAGACTGTGAAGTGGGCTTCGAAGTTAGCGTGGACCGGAGTGGCGATTCTGATCGCCATGAATCCTGCCGTGGCGCTAGCTTTCGCGAGCCCTCACGTCGAGTCTGGCAACTATATTCCCGGCTCCATGACTCCGGACACCTGCGCAGGATGTCACCGCATGCATACTGCCCAAGGACCAAATGGGTTGCTGCCGTATGCCCCACCGGGCAGCAGTCTGTGCTTCAGTTGCCACAATGCATCGGGGGTGGGGGCGAAAATCGATGTCCAGACTCAGTACGACTTGGCATTGCCCAATAACCCCGCGACTCGTTCCATCTACACCCACGACTCGCCGAGTGCAACGCAGGCGGTGCGACACACTCTCGCCTCCGACAACGAGTTCGCGAACACCGAAAATCGACATAGCGAGTGCATGGACTGCCACAACTCGCACGATGCGACGAACGGGCGCACGCTGGCCATACAGACGCCCACCGGTTGGACGGCGCCCGGGCAGTTGGGGAACATTTCCGGGGTGACCGTTGCCGTCGGCCTGCCGGCCGGCACGGTTCCGCGGCCGTCGGACTACACCTTCAAGAACGGTGGCGACACCGGTCAAATTACCCGCGAATACCAACTGTGCATCAAGTGCCACTCCGGGTTCACCACCCTGCCGTCGAACGGTCCGGGCTCTGGTTTCGAGAAGAAGTGGTCGCAGTGGTATCTGGACAAGGCCCAGGAGATCAATCCCAACAACGCCTCGTTCCACCCGATTCAGGGACCCGGAACGAACACCACCACCAAGATGGCGCAGAGTCTGGCCGCTCCGACCGGCGGGACAACCGGCAAGATCTTCACGTTTGCCCTGACCGACACGGTCCGCTGCACGAACTGCCACTCAAACCCACGGCCGACTCCGGTCGTGACTCTGCCGGTCAGTCCCGGGGCTGACGCGACTGTGCATGTGTCCCCGAACCGCGGGATCTTGGCGGCCGCCTACCAGGACCGCGTGCTGAACACCACGCTGTCGCCCGGCAACGGCTGGGCTGGCATCAACACGGTTAGGCCGCAGTTAGCGCTGTGCTTCACGTGCCACGGATCGCCGAACAACTACAGCCAATACAGCAACTTCGTTTATCACAGCCTGCATTTGCAGGGCCTCCCACCGAACGGGGGGAGCCAGAACTCGGACATCGACACATTGGGTGCCGGTGGCGGC
>JBAXOQ010000373.1:0-4219 GCA_037133175.1 Actinomycetes bacterium | reverse complement strand
GCTGGAGATCATCCAGGGCAAGGCCGCTGACGCTCCGCTCTGCTTTACCTGCGGAACCAAGATGCGCCCAGCCGGCAGCTGCTACGTCTGCGAAGGCTGCGGGAGCACATCGGGCTGCAGTTAAAACAGGTCAATAATCCGAGAAAAACAGGGCAAAAATCCTCGAAAACAACCCAATAATCCGAGAAAACAGGTCAATAATCCGAGTCCTCCGAGATGGTGCGAACCCACCAGATTCGGGGTAGGGCCGACCGGATTCGGGCGGAATTTGAGGATTCAGCACAACCAAAAGTGGGGCGGCAACCCAACCGGGTTGCCGCCCCACTTTCGCCGCCTGATCGATGCGTTTGCCACGGAGTTCTCAGCGTCGGAAATGTGACGGCGCGTGGAAGCAGAAGGGCCCGGACCTCGTTGGAGACCCAGGCACTTCTGGTGGTGAGGCAAGTGCCAAATACGATCGCCTGGCTGTGTTGTCGCCTTGGCGGGCGTAGCTGGGCCGGACCTGTGGTTCACCCACGGTGAGCGGGCAGGCTTCGTGGCGTGAGACTTCAGTCGCTGAACTTGGTGGTCAGGCTGACTTCGACAACCTTGCGGCCATCCTCGATGCCGTCATCCTCGAAATCAGTTCCGATCACGAACTGTACCGGTTCGCCGTTTGCGATCGCGGCAGACTGGTCTTCGTCCAAGGTGATGGCGATCTTCTGTCCCTCAGCAGCTTGCTGAATATCGATTCTTGTCATCCAACGAGGCTACTGGATGGGCCGTCGCAATCGATCCGGACTTAGTGGCCCGGCAGATTGGGGACCGGCGTCAGTTGCCGCCCCACTTCTTGTTTGCTCGCTACGGTGTGGGAGCGAGGTTGGGGAATGCGTCCAAGAATGCTTCGCTGGGTGCGATTTCTGGTTCCCCGGGTTTGCCTGGGACCAGGTAGCCGATGTTGATCGCTTCGGCCCGGCGGGGCAGCTCACCCTTCTTGTATTGGTTCTTCGTCTTGCCGTCGAGGGCGTCTTTGAGGATGCGGGCGACGACCTTGTTCATTTGCTTGTTTTGGGTCGCCAATAGGTTGGCTCGCGCGCAATCGTCTTGTGTTTGCCGCCGGGAGCCGCCGCCGCGGGTGGTCAGGTAGTAGGCGCTGTTCTCGTGGCGTGCCCCTAATGCGACCGGTTCCAAGTAGGCGTCGAGGCCGAGGCGCGCATCCTCAAGACGGTTTCTTGGCCGAGCGGCTCGAGTTGCCGATAGAGCATGTGTGAGTTACACTTTTTACAGTGAGATGAAAGGGGTTGGTCGCAGTGCTCACAAGACTCGTACAGCTAAGCGGTCCTGTGACGGAGAATTCGCGTCTCGTGCATGGGCATGCGGCTTCAGAGCCCCTTCCGGTCGTCACGTCTGGGTACCTCACACTTGCCAACGGCGAACAGGTTGAGATCGATGATGATCTACTGATGCTGATCAACGGAATAGTTGGTCAGGGACTGGTCGGACGGCGAGCAAGGGTTGAGGTTACCCCTGAGCTTGTGACACCCGAGGAAGCCGCTGAGTTACTAGAAGTGTCCAGGCCCACGATCTACAACTGGCAGAACGCTGGCGTCCTTGGGCGTGTTGAAATGAAGAACCGGCGGATGGTGCCGATCTCAGATGTTGAAGCTGTGCGAGCGGCTCAGACGGCCCGGCACGCGGTCGATGCGACGTTTGCGGACGTCGACGAGGACGAGGTGCCGTTGTCGGATTTGGAGTATCGAAAAGCGCTCGCGGCGGCGCGGGCGAGCGGAGTTGTGGGCGCTTTAGCGGAAGTACGCCGTCGCCAGCGTGCCGCTCGCGCAACGGAAGCATCCAAGCGTGCCCGTGCGGGTGAACCTCCTGTCGATCGAGCGTGAGTGTTCGAGGTTCCAGTGACTCAAGCTGAACAACATCGGTTGTGGGTGACCCGCCAAGCTTTGGCGGATATAGGAATGTCGGCACTCGCCGGTCCCACTTTCGAATTGGATGACATCAAGGAGCGCCATCCGATCTTGAGCGCCTTCGCTGAAAAGCGGGCCAATTCAGTCGTGGACAGGAACCTACAAGACGAGTGAGAGGACGTGTTTACAACCTTCATGCGGTCAACCCTCATCGTGGTGTTACCTGGTTTGACCCCGCGACGAATGTTGTGTTCTTGCTCGGAGTGACAGAAGAGCACGACTATCGAGTTTTCGAGATTCGGTCGGCAAACGATGAGCTGATGCCGACCCGGGTCGACTACGAAGACCTGCGACAGCACCAGACTGCTCTCACCACGCTGGACTCGGATGCGTTCCTGGAGCACGCGGAGCGAGACGGTCACGAACTACTGGAACGCGCGCTCGCCAGCCCGGGTGCTTTAATCCAGGGGCGCCTTGGCGGCGAGCTGCCAACTTACGTGCAAATCGAAGTTGTCGTTATTGACGGTTCCGCCGAACATGGCGATGTCTACGCCGCCGTCCGTTTTGCGGACAGAATTGGTCAAGTACAGTTACAAGTACAGTTAACGGTCGAGCTTCACTCTGATCTTGCGGATGTTCTGTTCCCCGAGGCGAACCCGGAACACATCACTCTAGGTGAGAAATACTTCCCATACCCGCGCGGCTTCCAACGCGGTGACTTCGTGATCCGATGGCGTCGCACATAGCCTTTGTCCCACGACGCCCAACAACGATCTTTCCTAGCCGGTAATTGCCGAATTCGGAAAGACAGTTTTATGATCGGATTTATGATGCAACTCTGCACGTGAACATGTGACCTGGATCACACCAGAATGGTTCTAAAATAGGATAAACCACCCCTCTAAGTCGTGGTGCACAATGCATAGAACTCACCGAAAATCCGAGAAAGCTCACCAATAATCCGAGCGGATATCAAGGGGAGCGAATCGCCTGGAACCACCAATCGTGCGTTCTGGAGGCGGGGCGGGCCGGTTAGACGCACGAGACATGCATGTTCCACGCACGGGGCGTCCGAGGCTGGCGTACAGCGCACGGGAGCGGGCTGTCGTCGGCGGATCCCTAGGAAGCTTGTGTTCGTGCATGCCCGACTGCGTCGTCGTGCCGATAAGGCGTGATGTGAACACGCAAAGGAATGCTCCAACAAGACCTTCGACACCAGCGTCCGGTCTTCGAGGAGTCACCAATGAGGAACTACTTGGCGTGACCTCCGAACTCTTGGAGCGCGCGGCCATTTCCGATTTGGCCACGGCACATTCCCTCAGCCGAATCGTTGCCGAATCGTTGTACGCCACCATTGTTCCGCGAGCTCAGATGTTTGATTTGGAGGGTGCGCCCAACGGAATGGCCGTGCTTTTGTCCGATACGTACCAGCATGATGGGCGGATTTATGGTTTGGTCCGCGACAGAATCAAGTTTGCAGATGCTGACGAACTTTTGGAAGAATCGTGGAACGCGGTTCCAGTCGCTACCCGGGACGCATACCGTGTTCCCCTGTCTGTGTGGTCCCCAGACCCAACCGATTACGACCTGGTGCCTGTGAGCGACCTGCCCCCGCCCCACATCCTGTGGAAGCACGGTCACGACAGTGCTACCTACGAACAGTATTTGGCAAGAACGTTGACGACCGAACCAAAGACGTGGTTAGACAAGTTGTTGGGAAGGCGCGGCGAAATGACTCGAAGCCGGGAATCGGGATTCGCTGATTGCGTACAGGATGTCGATCGTGGGGTCGTCAACGTGAACAGTCCGTATTCTCTGACTGCGTATCAGTGGGCCAGCGCCATCGACTTCGCCCACTCCCTTGCCCGAGATCATCGTCCGTGGACGAAAGAAGATATCAACCGTGCGATTCGCGCGGAATACGGATTAGACGCCCCACTGGAACTTGCGGGCGAATCGCGTCTCGTGAAGAGTTTGCTCACGGATCCAATTCGTTGGGAACCTGGCATGACTCACTTAGCCTGGATCCGTGGACGGGTTCGCCTGTTGATCTTCCGGTGGGTTGATCGGGACCTGGTTGGTGTTGGGCGTGGTGGTTCCGCTGGCCTGTGCCAGCTTTTCCACGTGGTGTTCCGGTTGGGCCGGGGGTCGGCGGTGGATGGGGGTCAGGCTGGTGTTGGTGGGGCTGGCCCGTTGCCTACTTTGGTCGATAGCTGGGTCCATTGAACGGCCCAGGGCCAGTGGGCGGGCAGGTGCAGGATCGGTCGGTCGGCGTTGGGGTCGGGCCAGGCGGGCGGGCACGTTGACGATTCGGGTGCGCA
>JBAXOQ010000372.1:0-4236 GCA_037133175.1 Actinomycetes bacterium | reverse complement strand
CCATCAACCAGCCCCACCGCAACACCTGCCCAGCCCGGATCCCCGGCGCCGTCGAATCCGCAGGACACTTCCGGTTCGTCCCTGTCGGCAAGCCCCGCGGCCTTCCACCTCGGCATTGCTCAAGGACTTGCTCCGGCGCTGGTGTCCGACTCAGTCAGTGCGGCCGGTTCCACCACCTCCGCAACGGCGATACCGGACCCGTTCTGCGCGGCATGGCTAGCCGTCGGCGCCAAGCCCACAGCCGGATCGGTCAACATCACGATCGACAAGTTCGTCATTCCGGTGGACAACACAATCTCAGCGTCGGGAGCCAAATGCACCGATGCCGATGCCGCAATCAACGGGACCGCAGCGAAGATGTCCGTGGGTATCCTGAAGTTCTCCGGCATCAACTTAGCCCTGACCCGCACCGAGTTGAAGATCTCCGGCGGCACCGTCGCCCTTCCCCACGACTGGCTGGTCAGCCCGGCTCTGATCAACCCTGCCAAGCCCATCGTGATTCCGTTGGATGCCAACCTGGCCTGCACCGGCACCCGCGCCGGTGAGATCAGTGGCACCGGCTTCCCGTTCTACAGCGTCGACACCGTCTACGACGGCGGCAAGCAGCAAGCCTCGTTCACGCTGGACTTCGGCGGAATCTGCGGTGATCCGATCGTCGCACTCTCGGCCACCGCCACAATCCCCGGCGGTGGGACCATCACGATTACCGGCACCGTCAACACGGATGGATCCTTCAACGCCACCGTCGCCGGTCGGAACCTGGCGACCTTCGCGGTCAATGGCACCAACCAGACGCTGGCGATGGACGGCTTCGTTCGCCGGACCACGCTGACCGGGGCGATCGACACTCAGGTCAGCGGAACCATTGGCAGTGCCGCCAACCCGCTGTACAGCAACAACCCACTCATTGTGCAAACCCTGACGGCAGGCCTGGACACGGTGAAGGGTCTGTTCGTCGATGCCAACATCCTCACCGCCGTTGACGGCAACACGGTTCCGATCACGCTCACCGCCGCTGCCACCTTCGATCAGAAGCAACTCGTCCTGACCAATACCAACAGCTACGACATCTCGCGACTCGGTGTCATCCCCCAGATCAAGAACTGGCTGATCGGTCCCGGCACCCTCACAACAACCGTCACCGCCCACATCGGCTGGGACAACGGCTTCACAGTCGGAATGGATGTCGGAATCAACAACAACAACAAGCAGACCTGGCTGCCGTTCTCGTACCTCGGCATCAGCGTCACCGGGCTGCGCTACGACGTGGAAGGCCTGCTGGACACCAACAAGTCGATCACAGTGATCGGCAACGCAACACTGTCGGCAGTCCAGCCGGGCAAGTCCAACCAGACGCTGGTCCCCGTGAACGCACGCTTGTGGCTCAGTCCATCCGGGTCCATCACCGACATTGTCTTCGCTGCCGGCGCGGCCGGTAGCGACCCGGCGAGCACCATCGACGCCATGATTGCTGCGGCCGGGCTGACCGGACACAACGAGCAGGAGTTTGCCCGCGCAATCTTCCGCGACATGCTGACCAAGTGCGGCCTCGGTGCCGACACGCCCGCGATGGGCGCGGTCGGCAAGTGCCTTGAGTACTTCGAACGGAACTTCCAACAGATGTATGGAACGGCGCTGCCCGGCGTCGACGGTTCGGGAATGACGCTTGCCACCGACAACGGCAAGCGGTTCTTCACGATCCTCGGCGCAGTCATGGCGAGCTACCGGCTCAATGGGTCGGCCAAATACAACGGAACCGGCACCCCGCTGGTCCCCGGCGGCAAAGCGGATGTGCTGGCGCTCGTAGCCGACGTGAACGTCACCTCCGGGACCGTCGTGGAGATCAACGGCGGAGCCAAGTTGGAGTTGACACAGCCCTTCACCGGAACCTTCGACGCGTCGTTCACCATGGACCAGGCAGGCTGGGGCGTCGGCCTCGGAGTAGTCGGCCCGCAGCTAGCCGGCATCAGCAACCTGCAGCTGGCCTACACCACCTCGACCCGTGACGTGACAGTCGGAACCACGGTGTTCAAAGGCGTCACCGAGTTCGGGGTCGCCGGCGTCATAGACCTGCTCAAGCTCTGTTCCGAGATCCCGGATTCGTTCCTGGTTCCAACTAAGGCCGACGCTGTGCCGGCTGGTTGCCGGGTGGCGGTGAAGAACCACGTCGCGTACAACGTGCCTGTCCAGGCCAACCTTGCGGACACGCTAACCGGCTGGAACGTCGACCTGAAGGTGTGGCTTGACGACCTGAAGCCTGAGCTGGACGCGATGGGAAGCGCGGGCGACTACGGCTCAGACTACGTCTCGATGACGGAGCCCTTCGCCCACATCCACTACCAATACACCCAAGGAAGCACCTGGACCAGTGAAGAGTTCGGCGTCGGAGTGGACGTCAACTGGCGGGTCGCAGGCGGCGACGCGATCAAACCGGGCCGCACCTACACATTCGGCGGCGACCTCAACATAATGACCCGACCCGGATTCAAGGGCCTGGCATTGAACGCCCGGATCGCGAACCTCACCGACCTGTTCGGAGTGGCCGGTCTGGAGTTGCGCGACAATCTGTTCACCTTGCAGCTGGGAACAGGATCATCCGGCGCCCAGGCTGCGGTAGGGGTTGCCGGGAGTCTGTACTTGCCCGACGCGATGACCCGCGCGGTCGGTTTGGGCAACGTGCCGCTGGCAGCAGCGGTCGTTGTCGGCAGGACGAGTTGCGTGAGCGCAGGCATGGGCACCAAAGACGACACGTCAGCATCATTGCTGGACCTCGGGCCGATCACCGTATCGGCGTTCTCATTCATGGTCGTCAGCGGACCGGGATCATGCCAGGTTGGCAATACGCTGATGGCCAAGACCGGCTTCGCGATCAGCGGAAGGGTGCTTGGGGTCCCGGTTGCCGGTTCGCTGTACTGGAAGGACTCCGTCGATCCTGCGACCGAGGCCATCTCGCGAGGCGTCGATTTGTCAATCGACGTGGGAAAGTTCGACCTGGGTGCCATTTCGTTTGACGAGTCCAAGCTGTTCTACTCCAAGGACGAGACCGCCAGTGCCGCCGGTGGGCTGAGCTACGAACAGGCGTTCTCAGTGTCCGGTGGAGTGCACATCGGCGATGTCGCCTTAACCGGCAGCGTCGCGATGGATTTCTGCGCCTCGGCGAAACTCAACGCGGCCAAAGCAAGGAAGGCCCAGACAAATACGGCAGTGACGCCCAACCCGGTTGCCACCGACACCGGGGTTGCCTGCAGCGTCCAGAGCTTCTCGGCCAATTGGGATCTGGAGGCAAAGAACGTCGGATTCCCCGGATTCATGATCAACGACCTTCACCTGCAAGGGGTCCAGCAATCTGGCGGGTCCTGGCACCAGGCGCCGATCAACTCGATGCGGATGTACGCCAACGGTGACATCAACGTCCTGGGCTCAACTGTGAAGTTCAACGGCGGCTACGACGTGGTCGCACACATTCCGATCCGGGTCTGGGGCAATGCCGAAGTCGACCTCGAAATCCCGGACGCGAACTCTCACATCACCGGCACGGTCGGGTTCGGCCTGGAGACGTTCCGTCCGCAGGACACCTACCTGTACATCGGTGGCGAGCCGATCTGTGTGCAACCGCAAAAGGTCTTCGGCGACCTCGACTACTGGCTGGGGATGGGCGGAACGACTCCGGAGGCCCAGTGCCAAGGCGGCGTCATCTCGGGCAATGACACCCCCGGTTCAGCGCTTGTGTCGGACGTGGCCAAGGGCTCCACGATCAGGGCCGCGATGCCCTCGCTGACGGCACCCCGCAGCAGCGACAAGGGCGCCGTGGCGGTACTGGCCGGCTACCAGGTCGGGTCCGTATATGCCCTCGTCGACAAGCAGGGGATCCAACTCCGAGCCAGTTGGGTCGGCCTACTTGCCGGCGGCACCTTGGACGGCCGGATCTACACAATGGCATCGCCCGATCAACTCCAGGGCAAGACTGTGCTCACACCAGCCGGCGAGTCCCCGGCCAGCAACGGCGACTTCTCGCTGCAGATGACCACCGAGTTGATCCCAATCGCGCACGCCTATCTGCCCGCCGAAGGCAAAGTGCTGCTCGGCCGTGGAACGTACAACGGCAGTCGGCAGGGGTATCTGTATGCCAACGGCGACGCGAGCCTGCTGGGATCCAACGTGCATCTGACCGGATTGGTGGACACCAGCGGTGACTTCCAGCTCGACGGCTCGTTCACCAGCTTCAGCGTGCTGGGC
>JBAXOQ010000371.1:0-4238 GCA_037133175.1 Actinomycetes bacterium | reverse complement strand
GCGGGAACCTCCCGCCTAGATTGGTCTGGTGTCATCGACGCAGTCCGCAGCCAACCCGAGCGCCAACCCGAACGCACCCGAGCCAGCATCCCCACCGGGCGTCGGGCCCCATCCGCAGCCGTGGCCGGACGATCCCCGGTTGGACCCCGAGCTTCTGGGTGAAGGTGACCGGCGCAATGTCGTCGATCGCTATCGGTACTGGACCGTGGAGGCGATCAGCGCAGACCTGGACACGTATCGGCATCCGCTGCACGTCGCGGTCGAAAACTGGGAGAAGGATCTGAACCTGGGGTCGATCGTTCGGACGGCGAATGCCTTCCTGGTTGAGCAGGTCCATATCGTCGGTGAGAAGCGCTGGAATCGGCGCGGGGCGATGGTCACCGATCGGTACCAGCACGTGCGGCACCATCCCAGCGTGGCGGCCTTCGGTGAGTGGGTTGAGCAGTCCGGCCTGGCGGTCGTGGGGATCGACAACATCGACGGCAGCGAAGCGATCGAGACGTACCGGATGCCGCGCGAGTGCGTGATGTTCTTCGGTCAGGAGGGCCCCGGAATGTCGCCGGAGGCGCAGCGACTGTGCGAGGTGATGCTGCACATTACCCAGTTCGGCTCAACTCGGTCGATCAACGCATCAGCAGCGGCGGCGGTCGCGATGCACGCCTGGGTTCGTCAGCACGTGTTCGACCAGTAGCAACTCACCCCCCCTTCTCCGCCTTTGCACCGAAAAGCCGCCAAAACCGTCCAAAACGGGCGGGAAAGGCGGCTTTTCGGTGCAAAGACGGAGGAAAGGGGGGTGGTCGGATCAGTTGGATTCAGGTTTGCTGGGCGCCGGAGCTTCGTTAAGGGTTGATCCCTCGGCTTGGGCGGCGATCGCTTTGGCTTCCTTGCGGTGCCTGATGTACTCGATCACCATGGGGGTGATGCTGATGAGGACGATCAGGATCAGCACAATCTCAATGTTCTTCTTGACGAATTCGACCTGCCCGAGCCCGTACCCCGCCAACGTGATACCGACGGCCCAGATGACGCCGCCGATTGCGGAGTAGATGGCGTAGACCCGGTAGTTCATCCGGCCGATGCCGGCCATGGCGGTGATGAACGTTCGCACGATGGGCACGAACCGCGCCAGTACGATGGCACGCGGCCCGTACTTCTCGAAGAACTCGTGGGTCTTGGTGACGTATTGCTTCTTGAAGATCTTTGAGTCGGGTTTGTCGAACAGCGGCGGACCGATCTTGTAGCCGACCCAGTAACCGCACAGGTTCCCCACCACTGCGGCAATCGCCAAGACGATGCAGGCTATCCAGATCGGGGTCTTGATTTGGCCGGCAGCGATGAACGCGCCGAGCAGGAACAGCAGCGAGTCGCCTGGCAGGAAGAACCCGATGAGCAACCCGCACTCGGCGAAGATGATGAATGCAACGCCCACCAGTGCCCACGGGCCCAGCCAGTCCAGGATGTTCTGCGGATTGAGGAACTCGAGCAACGCGATCGTTGTGGTCATACCAGATCCAAATCGGCCAGTTCAAACACGGTTATGTAGGGAAGACCTGCTGCTGTGACTCTAGGCCGCGCACCCCGCTCGACGATGACCGCAACTCCGACAACCTCGGCACCGGCTTCGGTAAGTGCTTCCACCGCGGTCAGTACCGAGCCTCCGGTGGTGGAGGTATCTTCGACCGCGAGCACTCGACGGCCGGCAACGTCGGGCCCTTCGATGCGCCGCTGCAAACCGTGTTGCTTCTCTTCCTTGCGGACCACGAAGGCGTCTAGCTGACGGCCCTGAGCTCCGGCAGCATGCATCATTGCGGCGGCAACCGGGTCGGCCCCGAGGGTCAGCCCGCCGACCGCGTCGAAGTCCAACCCGGCCGTCGCGTCAAGCATCGCTTGACCGACGAGCGGGGCGGCGATCGCGTCGAGCGTGACCCGTCGCAGGTCGACGTAGTAGTCGGCTTCTCGGCCGCTGGACAGGATCACCTTGCCGAACACGACAGCCTTGTCCAGGATCTGCTGTCGCAGCAACTCCCGGGTCTCGGACGATTGGGTGGGACCGGGTGTTGGATCTTCGGCGGACAAGTCGGGGGACATGCAGTCAGGATAATCTGCCGTTTTGCCGGATTCTTCGGCCCCACTCTGGCAACGTGTCTGCTGTGACTATTGGGACGGTCGTGCTACTGCCTCCGGTGCGGCTACCCGGCGACCCGGAGGGGCCGCCCTGGCGCAGCAGCCGAGAGATCGCGGCCGAGTTGCTGGCCTACGGGATTAACGTCCTAGTTGTCCCCGATGCCCCGCACAACGAACCAGATCTAGACACCAGGAACGCCGTCGCCCACTGGGTTGCTCATATCGCGGTTGCCATCGCCAGGACCTCGCCGATTCAGCCCCTGCTGCTTGTAGCGACCGGTCGTGCTGCGTCGTTACTGCCGGCTGCCGGCTTCTCGCAGCGGGCCTCGCGTCACCCGGTCGTCGGTTACGTGATGATCGACGGAGTCCTGCCCAAGGTTGGCGGCTCGGACTGGCCCGACGCGCCGGTGACGTACGTTGCGACCCAGGCGATGGACGACCCGGCGTGTTCGGACGCGCCAGCGACCATGAAGCAGGCGGCCCTGCGCGGCTGGACTGTGCGCGCGGATGCCGACCCGGTTGTCGTTCTGCGCACCCTCGCCGTCGATTAGGTCACCCGTCCCGCACCCAGTCTTCCGGTTTCCGCCTGCCTCGCTCGTATCCGGTCCGCGTTCCCTGGCACTGTGCGCATTGACTTCTTTGTTGTCTGCGTTGACTGCGAAGTTGTGGCCCGGTTTCGGTGATCAAAAAGGGCTACAACTCCGCAGTCAACGCAAGGCTGGCTGGCCGGGTGGGGTGTGTGGGCCGCAAAGACGGCGGTGCTAGGGGATGGTGGTGACGCGGCGGATCAGGGCGCGGGGGGACAGGCGCAGCAGTGGGGCGAGGGCCTGATACTGCAAGCCCGGAACGCTCAGGACCCGGCCCTTCTCGGCGTCCTTGAGGGCCGTCGCCACCACGTTGCGTGCATCGAGCCACATTTGGCGGGGGATTCCGGCGACATCCATGTCTGCGCGCTCGTGGAACTCCGTGTGGACGAAGCCGGGGCAGAGTGCGGTGATACTGACGCCGGTGCCCTTGAGTTCGACCGAGACACCCTCAGAAAACACCGTCGCCCAGGCTTTGGCCGCCGAGTACGTGCCGTTGGTTGTCCAGCTCGCGACGCTTGACACCACGATGATGTGGCCGCTCCGTCGTCGAATCATGTCGGGCAAGGCTGCGTGCGTCAGTCGCATAGGCGCAGTCACCATGACGTTGATGACGGACTGCTCCTCCTCCACGTCACTGGCGAGGAACGACTGGGCAAGTCCGAAGCCAGCGTTGTTGATCAGCCAGTCGATCGGACGATCTGAGTCCTCCAGTCGCGCCTCGACCGCAGCGAGTTCTGACGCGATCGACAGGTCCGAGGGGATCACCTCGCAGGAGGTGCCGTGCTCGGTCGATAGCTGTAGAGCCAGCTCTTCGAGGCGGGTTTCGTTGCGGGCGACCAGGACCAGATTGTGCCCCTTCGCCGCGAGTTGGAGGGCGAACTGTCGCCCAAGTCCAGAGGTTGGGCCGGTGATCAGCGCGGTGGTCATAGCCTGATCACATCACCGACTCCGTGCTGTGGCAACCGGATTGGGGCGTGCGGGTGGGTTGCGGCATCGGTGTCGCGAGAGTTGGTGGAAACTGGTTGGCTGGTGCGGAATGGCTCGCAGCGGCACCTGATCCACCGACGAACGGGATCCACCGTCCGGCATTTCGGTTAGGGTGATCCACCATGACGGCCCACCGCGCAGATCCGAACGCGCCCGATCGGTGGCCTGGACTTGAGGCGCTGGTACCACGGATGCGGCCGTTCCAGACCTCTGTGTTCGCGCAGATGTCGGCTCTGGCGACGAGGCTGGGGGCGATCAACCTTGGTCAGGGTTTTCCTGACACCGACGGTCCGGAGGAGCTCAAGGCCATCGCCGTGCGGTCCATCGTCGACGGGTCCGGCAACCAGTACCCGCCTGGGCACGGCTTGCCGGACCTGCGCCTGGCGATCGCCGAGCACCAGCATCGAATGTACGGACTGGGCGTTGATCCAGTGACTGATGTCGTGGTCACAACAGGTGCCAGCGAAGCGTTGGCCGCGACGCTGCTGGCGCTGATTGACACCGGCGACGAGGTCATTGTGCTCGAGCCGTTCTTCGACC
>JBAXOQ010000370.1:0-4250 GCA_037133175.1 Actinomycetes bacterium | reverse complement strand
TTCGAGCGTCGTCAGCGGCAGCGGCAGCATCAGTCCGCTAGGCTTGCAGACGCTGGCTCCTGGTGATGACGCCACATTCACATTCACTCCCGCCTCCGGCTACCACGTTGACGCGGTATCCGTGAACGGCTCCCCGGCTAGCCTGACGAGTCCCTACACCTTCGAGAACGTCGCAGCGAATTCGGTCCAGACGATTGCCGTGACCTTCGGTGCTGACGCACCTCCGGTCTCCACGCCCGCCTCCTCCACGTGGAGCCTCGCGCTCATGGCCATCGCGGCGCTGGGCATTGGCGTGGCGTCGGTCCGCATGCGACGTGGCACAGCGACTCCCAGGAGCTAGAATCCGCACACATGCGTGTGTCCTGGAGGCCTCGGGTTCGACTCCGAGGCCTCTGTGTTGCATGAGTTGAGGCGGACCTGTTTGCGTTTGGTCGCAGATCGAGTTCCTCAGCTCCAGCGTGTGGTTCCTGCGTGCCACACTTCAGGGAATGAGGGTATACTAACTCTTGAGGTGCTAGTGTGAGGCGGCTGGTGGTTCTATAGGAATCGCCAATCGGCATCGACGCACGTTGGGCTTGGGTCCGCGGCGCTGGACAGTGGTCTCGGCGCCGGAGTGTCGGTATTGTGCCGACGTAACTGAACGGGGGGTACGGGGATGCTTGGTCGACGCAGAGTACTACTCACAGCACTGATGGTCGCGTTTGTCATGGTGTTCGCACTGGGGGTGCAGAGCGCACTTGCGGTGGACCCGGACGGGACCTACACGGGTACGCCGCCCTACGACTACACCATTTTTGGCGGTGTCGCCACGATCGACCTATACACGGGCCCCGCGGGTCCGGTGGCCATCCCGGCGACGCTCGGTGGCGCCCCGGTCGTCGAGGTTGCCGGCGGCGCGTTTGACCCGGTATCAACCAACCTGATCACGAGTCTTACGATGCCCGATACCGTGACCCTGATCGGCAACAGCGCCTTCGCGAACCAGACGAGTCTGGCAAGCGTCCACCTCTCCACGGCTATCACCCGTATCTATGGCTTCACTTTCAGTAGCTGCACCTCGTTGACCACGGTCAACATCCCAGCCGGTGTCACAGCTATCGACGACTCGGCGTTCGCCGCCTGCCCGCTCAACCAGGCGAGCATCAAGCTTCCAAGCGGGCTGCTCACCATCGGGCAATCCGCCTTCGCGGCACCCGGGCTCACCGCATTCACCAGCGTGACGATCCCGGCCAGTGTTACCAACATAGGGCTGTACGCCTTCCTGAGCAGCAACTGCTCTTCGGTATACATGTTGGGCAACGCGCCCACCTGTGCGGGTACTCTCTCGCAGAGGAACAGCACCTTCACCAAAGTGGGGGGCGGCACCCTCACCATCTACCGCCTCGCCAGCGCGACCGGGGGAGCCATCCCCTTCCCAGCGGTTCCCGGCGTGTGGCCAGGGAACTCGGGGCGAGTGACAGCCCTGTTCACTCGGCCGACCGTCACTTCGAGCGTCGTCAGCGGCAGCGGCAGCATCAGTCCGCTAGGCTTGCAGACGCTGAGTCCGGGCGATGACGCCACATTCACATTCGCACCCGCCTCGGGGTACCACGTTGAGGAGGTGAAGGTGAACGACGTAGTGGATCCCTTGGCTACGAGTCCCTACACCTTCACAAACGTCGCGGCGGACTCAGCCCAGAAGATTGACGTGACCTTCGCGTCTGACGCGGTCGCACCCGCGATCACGGACTTTGCGCCGGGGACAGGCCCTGCCAAGACCGAGGTTTCCATCACCGGCTCCGGGTTCACCGGCACCACCGGCGTCACCTTCAATGGGCTGAACGCCGGGTCGTTCCGAGTCGTGTCGGACACGGAAGTCACGGCGACCGTGCCCGCAGGCAACGCCACGGGTTTGATTGCGGTGACCAACTCGGCCGGTACCGGGACGAGTATCGAAACCTACCTCAGGACGCCAACGACGTGGTACGTCAAGGCGGACTTCCTCACCATCCAAGAGGCAATCGACGCAGCCTCGGTTGGCGACACAGTCACCGTAGAGGCAGGCACGTACGCCGGTGACGTCGATGTCAACAAGGAAATCGCTGTCGTGTTGGCCGGCGATGTGACGCTCGACGGTTCGGTCTTGCTCACCGACACCGTGGGCGCCGGAAACACCCTGATGTATATCAACGGCAACACCTTGACGTTGAATGGTCAGGTCACCTCGAGCGGGGGCTACATCGTTGGCGATGCAGCCGCCAAGCTCGTCGTATCCGGAGCCGGTGGTGACTCCACGATACCGCTGCTGGGAGTTGGCGGTGAGGCGAAGCTCGCCGAACTGACCGTGAACCGGCCTGGGGCCACCGTTTCGCTTTACAACCCCGATTACGACTTGGTCTTGGTCGATTCGCTGAACTTGCAGGCCGGCACCTTGGGAATTGGATACATGCAATTCAAGGTCGCATCGGACTACACGCGAGTAACAGGCGACCTCTTGACCGACGATTTCACAGCGTTGACCTTCGCCGGCAGCGGCTATGCTGACGACCTAGCCTTCGCCGGTGTAGCGCCTGTCGTTTCGAATCTATATGTGAACGTTGATGGCACTCTGACGGCTACGAGCGCCTTCCGCGCCTATGGGATTGACATACTTGCGGGCGAACTGAAGACCGAACGGATGCTCACCACAAACGAGATGTACAACGCCGGTACCGTTTCTTTGGGTGCAGACGCAACCGTCAACCGTATGTTCACCCAAACCGACGATGCTGCCCGATTCAACGTCGGGGCAAACACGCTGACGTTGGACACGTACATCTCCCCAATTGCCGGTCTGCTCACCGCCAACGAGGAATCCAGCTTGGTCTTCAACGACACGGAGTTGGCCTCCACGGTGTCCACGCTTCCCGCCAACATTGCCGCGCTGAAGGACCTGACCATCAACCGCCTCGGTGGCGTGGAGTTGACTGGCGACCTCGACGTCAAGGGCGTCCTCACTCTCACTGACGGCGACTTCACGGTGGGAGCGAACAAGCTCACCCTCAACAACCCGCTGGCCGGAACGGGTTCGCAGTTGCTCACATCTGGCCAGTCCACCCTCGCAGTAGCAGGCACCGCGGCGGGCATTCAGATTCCTGGGGATCCTGATCAACGTCCGCTCAAGGCGCTCATCGTGAACAACCCCAACGGCGCCGAGTTGACCGACTGGGTGAACCCGGATGACGTTGTGCTCACCGATGGTGCGCTTTCCGGCGCCGACAAGCTTCAGTTCTACAACGGTGTGGGACGCACGCCATCCATCACCCGCACCGCCGCAGGTTCGCTCGACGCAACGCCCTCATTCGCGAACTCGATGAGCGTTTACTATGACGGCACGGATGCCATCGCTTCCGGGCCGGAACTGGCTTGGATTAGCTGGCTGGATACCGATGTGACGGTAGGCAACGCGGGTGGCGTCAGCTTGTCCGCTAGCGCCATCGTCAGGAATCTGACGTTGACCAACGGCAACTTCACTGTTGGGAATCACGCCCTGAGACTGAACGGCGATCTGATCCCCAGCAGCAACGCCCTCGTAGCCGACCAGACTTCGGAACTGAGTGTTGGCGGCGCAACGGCCGGCGCTTTTGCGCTACCCGGAAACCTCACCGACCTGGGAACGTTGCGAATCGATCGTCCCAGCGGCGTGAGCATGGCCGATGACTTGGCCGTTCATGGATATCTCTACCTGACCGCGGGCGATTTCACTGTCGGCGCCAACCGCCTGACGTGGGAGAACGCCCTTCAGGGAACACCGGCGAATCTGGTCACAGACGCGAGCTCCAGCATCACCCTAGCCGGGACGTTGCCGATGGCTATGCCCTCGCAGATCACTGCGCTGGACAACCTGGAGATCGCTCGGAGTTCTACGTCCTCCCTGTCTGCCGATCTCGCTCTGACCAGCCTGACGCTGACGCAAGGCAATCTGGAAATGGGCGATTTCGACCTGTCGACCGGAAGCACGAGCGGTGGCTCCGTCAGCAGCTTTGTCTCCATGGATCCGGCGAAGTCCGGGCGCTTCACTATTAGAGGTATCCAGTCGGCGAAGACCTTCCCGGTCGGCACCACCCTCGCCTATAGGCCAGTGCGCATCAGCAACTCGGTGGCATCAGACTTTACGCTCGTGCAGATCAAGGACATCCCTGTAGTGACGGACTTCGCGGGCACGATGACTGCATCCCAATTCGTGCAACTGCAGTGGGACATCGAGAGGGCAGCGGGCGGTACAGCCGAAG
>JBAXOQ010000369.1:0-4253 GCA_037133175.1 Actinomycetes bacterium | reverse complement strand
CAGGCATCGGCGGCCATGCTCCCGATCGCCTTCCTGTCGGTGCTGGGGATGGACGGCAGCACCGTTGAGGTGGCGTTGGGGCTCGCGGCCAGCGCGATCCTGGGCGGGGGCTGGGCCGTCCTGGTCTTGTTCGTGACAGCCAGAATCCGGCGAGAACGCCCAGTGTGGATGGCGGTGGCCGACTTGTTCACCGCAGTCGGGGATCTGGCGGCCGCTGTCGTCGCCGGTCAAACGCGATTCGAGGCGGCGCGCGCGGCGGTGGTTGATGCGGTCGACGCAACCCTGACCTTGACCACCCCGCCGACGGTCGCGCGTCGGAGTACACGACACCAACTTCGATGGCTGAGCTGGGAGATCAACCGTTGTGTTCACGTGACGCGCGGCCTGATCGATATGCACTATCTCGCGCACGACCGGTTTGGTGGGCGCGACGAGGGAGGCGTCTGGGAGCAAGCGGTGGTCGGGTCGATGAGTGCGGTCGGTGGCTGGTGTCGCGGTCAGGCGAAGGCAGCAGCGGCCGAGGTTCCTGGCGGCGGGCCCGAGCCCCCCCAAGCTGCGATCGACGTGGCCGCAGCACCACTGGACTCAGGAGACGCGGAGGACCAAGCGCTGGCCTCGGCCCTGCGGGCTCTGCCTCCCGCCATGGCACTCGATGCTTCTCTTACGGACCTACCTGATATCTGGCCGGAATACCGACCGGTGGAACTGTTGCGCGCGAACTTGCGCCCGCAGTCGCTGCTGTTCCGCGACGCATCGCGATTCGCGGTCGCAGTGGCCGTCGGAGCCCTGGTGGCAGGCGGGATCGAGCTGGTGCACGGGTGGTGGATCGCCCTGACAGTCGTGATCGTGCTCAAATCCGGGATCGGGGACACCCTCGATCGCGTTGCGCTTCGAATTGTCGGCACCGTCGCGGGCGCCGTCGTCGCCGGAGTGCTGACCAGCGTCCTGCTCGGTCGCTCTGTCGTGCTGGCTGCCTGCGCGACCGTCTTTCTGGTGTTGATGGTGTCCCTGAACCGGATCAGCTACTTCTACTGGGTCGCGTTCATGACCCCGTTTCTGTTGCTGACGCTGGGTTTGAACGGCGGACTCACCGGTTGGGATCTGGCTCTGTGGCGAACCGTCGACACCCTCATCGGCAGTGCGATCGCGCTTGCCGCAGCGCTCTTGCTATGGCCGAACCGGTCCGATCAGCGGTTGAGTGCACTGGTCAGGGCGGATGCTGCGGCAGTGGGTGCCTATCTGGACGCCGCGACCTGCGAATCGCCCCCAACGTCCGAGGGGCTTCTGGCACAGCACCGGCAGGTCATGCTGGCGGACTCGGATGCGCGAACGGCGTTGGAGGTGTACCGCAACGAGCCGACAACGCACCGAATCAACGTCGATGACCTGCGACGAACCCTTGACGGCTGTCGGATGGTGCGAGACCGCATTCAGATTCTGGGGAACGCCGTCAGCGACCGCGGCTTGGAGTTGTCGCCCGCCGACCGAACGGCGCTGACTGCGGCTCGGCGGGTGCTTGCCGGATTGGCGGAACCGGGCGGGTGGCACGGACCCGAGACCTCCGCGGTCGGGGCCGGGATTGACAACGCCGAACAGCTGACATCGCCGGAGGTCCGTGCCGTGTGCTCGGCGATTGGGCTGATGGTCGAGTCCCGGGTGGGCACGCGTCCAATCGGCTAGCTGCGTTGCCCAGCGATCTGGGCCGCACGAATGCTGGACCGTCCTTGCCGGGATCAGAAATCGACCCGGCGACCACCGCGTCCGCCGAATTGCCCACCGGAGGGTTCGGTGCCGGGGTCACTGGGAACCCCGCCGGCGCCGGGTGGAACCAGGTGCTCGCTCGCTGTTGCCGCCACCGCCCGGGTATCGGCCCATTGCCGGATTGCCAGGATCTGCTCCGCGTTGGTCACACTCAGCGGAACCGTCCGTTTGAGGGCCACCATCAGGTCGTCTTCGGTGACTGCTCGCCGATCCCCAAATGCCTCGAACATCGCGACCACCACGGCATTTTCGATCTCCGCGCCGGACAAGCCTTCGGACGAGTCGGCGAGACGACCAATCAAGCCGTCCGAAAGCTCCAGTCCCGCCCCGGCCTGCGTGCCGTCCAGCCGGCGCCGGAATTGAACGCGCCAAATTGCCTGCCGCTCCGCAACCGTTGGCAGGTCCACGAAGAAGATCTCGTCGAAGCGTCCCTTACGCAGGAACTCCGGCGGTAGGTGCTCAATGTCGTTCGCGGTCGCGATCACGAACACGGGGGCAGTCTTCTCTTGCATCCAGGACAGGAACGACCCAAAGACTCTCGTCGACGTGCCGGAATCCGTGGTCGATCCGACACCAGCAAAGCCCTTCTCGACTTCGTCGATCCACAGCACGCATGGCGCGGTCGCCTCCGCGATCTGGATCGCAGTCCTCATGTTCGCCTCGCTGGAGCCGACTAGGCCCTGGTAGATCCGGCCCATGTCCAGACTGAGCAACGGCAAACCCCAGGCCGCCGCAACCGCCTTGGCTGTCAGCGACTTGCCGCAACCGGGAACCCCGACGATCAGGACACCTTTCGGAGCAGGCAAACCGTACGCAGCGGCACTGTCGAGCCAGGAGCCATCGCGCTTGGCAAGCCAGCGTTTCATGTTCTCCAGTCCGCCGACGTCCTCAAGTCGGACGTCGACGGGTGGCACCTCCATCAGGCCGGACTTGTGGACGGCCTGGCGCTTCTCCTCAAGCACCACACCGATGGCTTGCTCGTCGAGCGTTCCTCGGTCAGCGATCGCTTTGGCAAAGGCGTTCTCGGCCTCGGTCAGGGTCAGGCCATTGGCGGCCTTGGTCATTCGTTCGAGGCCAATACCATCCAACTCGACGTGCAACCGACCTGAGGCGGAGTTCGTCTCGATTATGGACCCCAACAGGGCGCGCAACTCATCGTTGCGGGGCAGCCTGAACTCGACAAGGGTGATGTCCTTCTGCAGGTCCGCCGGCACTTGCAACTGCGGAGCAATAATGATTAGCGTCCTGGGGACGTCACCTCGACGGAATCCCATCGCGATCTCCCGCAACCGCCGAACGGTTCCCGGATCGATCGGTCTGGTCGGCACGCCCAGCATGACGTGCAGATCAACGAACACCATCACGGCAGGCTCGTCGACCTTCTTCGCCGCGGCCAGTGCAACCCCGGGTTTCTCACTGTCCGGAACTCGTGGCTCATGACCCCGCGAGAACCCAGTCGTCAGCGACCACGTGTAGACCTGTCGTGGTTGGCTCAGAGCCTTGGGATCAGCGGCGACCGACCTTATCTCGGCTAACACTCGGCGTTCCTCGTAGGTGTCGATGTACAGCAAGGGGAAACCGGCCTTGAGCAGCAACGTCAACTCCTCTCGGAAGGATCGAGTCGAAGTCGCTTGCGCCGCGTCACCTGCGGTTCCCATGCGGTCATCCAATCAGCCCTGCCGGTGCCGCGCACCTTGAGCGAAGCGATTGGTTCGGGACCGCCCACTCGAGTTCCGCAGCCGCCCTAACCGGCCCTCGGACCCTGAATTCGTCCGTCCCGCGGGCAAATCGAGGGCGGGCGGCAGGCCCTCGTGGGTCGCTGTGCTGTTAGTCGCAGTCAGGTGCGTTCGACTCTCTTGAGGCGTACCATTCCTGTGGCTGAGTGGTTCGTTGTCGCATCGGGGTCGCTGATGGGCGGTATGAGGAAGTTCGGCAGGTGGTTGCTGCCTCGGCCCCGACGGCGTGCCAAGAAGCTTTCGATCAACGCGGAGCTTGAATACCTGCGCCGGCGGGACTCGTTGCTCACGGGAGTTCTTGACAACAGCATGACGTTGGTTTATGTGCAGGATTTGGCCGGTCGTTACCTGCTCTACAACCAGACCTTCGCCGAGACGATAGGGCTCGATGAGCGCGCCTCGCGGGAGGGCAAGAATGCGTCCGAGTTACTCATTGGACACGACGATTCGTGGCTTGGTCCCGAGCTTGCGCTCCGATGGCGGGAGCGTCGACTTCGGGCCGAGCGCGGGCCCTACCGTGTGGAGGATGAGTTTGAGATTCCGGGTCTGGGGCAGGGGACTTTTGACACGATCAGCTTTCCGCTGCGAGACCGTTCTGGGGCGGTGTACGCGACTTGCGGGGTATCTCTGGATGTCACCGATCGAGCCGATGCGTTTGAAGCCCTCAGCGTGCTGGCCCTGGCGCTGGAAGAGCGGGAGCGCCATTTCCGACTGATCGCTGACAACACCACCGATTTGGTTTACTTCGTCGATCTT
>JBAXOQ010000368.1:0-4262 GCA_037133175.1 Actinomycetes bacterium | reverse complement strand
TCACGACCGCCTCGGCAAGCGGATGCTCGCTGCCCTTCTCCAGAGCCGCTGCCAGCGTGAACATGCGGGTGACATCGTGACCGTCGGCCAGAATGATGTCGGTCACCTCGGGCTTGCCGTGCGTGAGCGTCCCGGTCTTGTCGAACACCACGGCGTCGAGCTTGTATGCGGCCTCCAACGCATCGCCGGACTTGATGAGGATGCCGTTCTCGGCGCCCTTGCCCGTGCCGACCATGATCGCGGTCGGCGTGGCTAGGCCCAGTGCGCAGGGGCATGCGATGACGACGACGGCAATGCCGGCGAGCAGTGCCGCTACCCACCACCCATTGGCCGAGGCCGCCATGAGGATCGGAACAAGCAGCGGGAACGCGCCATCGGCCATCGGCTTGGCGCCGAAGATGGCCGGGCCGGCCAGGCCCCAAAAGAGGAACGTGAGGACAGCCGCACCGATCACGAACGGAACGAAGACGGCGCTGATGCGGTCGGCGAAACGCTGCACCGGCGCCTTGGAGCCCTGAGCCTGTTCGACCAGTCGGACGATCTGGGCCAGCGCGGTATCGCGGCCGACCTTGGTCGCTCGGAAAGTGAACGACCCCAGCTTGTTGATCGTGGCGCCGATGACCTCGTCGCCGGCGTTCTTCTCGACCGGGATGGGCTCGCCGGTCAGCATCGACTCATCGATAGCGGAACGACCCTCGACGACGAAACCATCTACCGGGATCTTCTCGCCGGGTCGGACGACGACGAGATCGCCCGTGACGACCTGCTCGACCGGGATGTCCATCTCCTCGCCACCGCGCACGACTCGAGCCGTCTTGGCAGCAAGACCCATCAGGGACCGGATCGCGTCAGACGTCTTGCCCTTGGCTCGTGACTCGAGCAACTTGCCCAGCAGTACGAACGTGATGAGCAGCGCGGAAGTCTCATAGAACACCGGCTCCATGAACAGGGCCGGAACGAAGGTGGCTGCCACACTGAAAAAGAACGCGGCGCTCGTGCCCAAGGCCACGAGCAGATCCATATTGCCCGCGCGGTTCTTGAGTGCGTGCCAAGCGCCGCGGTAGAACCGGGCACCGGCGATGAACTGGACTGGTATGGCCAAGGCCAGCATGAGCACCTTCATGAAGAACATACCTTGCGACTCATAGGGTCCCAGCGCCGCGTCCCCGCCCAGCGCCATCACGATGCTCTTCTCAACTCCCGGCAGCATCGTGATGAGAAGCGGGATCGAAAGAACGAGCGACAAGATGAGCATTCGCTTGAGTTGCGCATAGTAGCGAGCCTGCTCGACACGTTGCGGATCCTCTTCGTCCGAGGCGAAGGCATCCGCGTCGACCCTGATGGTCGCGCCGTAGCCTGCTCCTTGGACCGCTGCGATGAGCTCGTTTGGCCCGACGGTAGCCGGGTCATATTCCACCGCCGCAGTTTCGTTGGCCAAGTTGACCGTCGCGCTGCTCACTCCGGCGACCCTTCCGAGGATCTTCTCGACGACGGCCTGACATGACGCGCAGGTCATGCCGCTCACGGCCAGATCGAGGTGACCGGACTGGGGGACAGCGGGCTCCTCCGTCATCTGTCGCATGGGCTTGTCATCGATGACGACGGGGCAGACGCCGGTAGCGCATCCCGCCGGCTCTGCGGCACCGGCGCTGGGGTCGAAGACCTCCACCTCGCCTGGTGTGTATCCTGCTTGCGTGACGGCCTTGACCAGATCGCCCATCTGGAACACCTCGGGATCAACCGTCACGACCAGTGCGCCTGCGGCCGCGTCGGCGACCGCCTCGGTGACGCCGGCGGTTGAAAGCGCTGCCTCATGTACACGGGCCTCGCAGTGTCCGCAGGTCATCCCCTCGACGCTGAGCCGCCAGAAGCGGCTGGTGATGGAAGTCATAGTTATCTCCTCCGTCGTTACTGGACGGTGATGGTGCCGAATACCATGTTCATTCCGCAATGGAAGCTGAACTGGCCGGCCTTGAGGGCGGGAAGTTTGACGGTCTTGGGACCGCTCGTGAGATCTTCGGAGAACTGCAGGTCTTCACTGACGACCTGACCGGTGCAGCCGGAGCTCTGAGAAAACGTGATCTCGGCGGGGACGCCCGCCTTGAGCACGATGCTCGCGGGATCGTAGTAACCCCTGCTCACATCGACACTGATCTTCTGGACGCCACCGGCGACCACGGCCGTCTTGGGTGCAGCCGCCGAAGGCGGAGCCTGCGTGCCGCCACCGCAGCAGCCACCGCCGCCACCCTGCGCAGCAGGGGCCGCCTGGACAGCGGCAGCACCCTGCGCTGTGGCGGGAGCAGCCGCGACCTGAGCCGGAGCGCTCGCCTGCGCACCATCTGCTACGACCGCTGACAGCGTGCCCGACATCATGCCCATCCCACAGGTCAGGCGGTAGGTCCCGCCCTTGGTCGCCGGCAACTCGACCACGGTGGTGGCGTTGGGCGCCAGGTTCTGCAAGATGCCGAGCTGCGGGATGGCGATCTGGTCGGAGCAAGCGTTTGACTCCTGCCGATCGACGACCAGCCTTACCGCACGGTCCGAGGGGATCGTCACGGTCGAAGGGACGAACTGCGTGTTCTGGATCGCGATCTTGACCTCGGCCACGCCGTTGGCGTCCTGCGCGAATGCCACGCCGGTGGCGACGTTGGCAGGCGAACCGGTCACGGAAGCCACAGCGGACTCAAAGCTGACCGGTGAGCCCAGCAGGACAGCGCCACGGTTGATGAACACAGCACCGAGCGCGATCACGATGACTGCGGCTGCCACGGTCATCCACTTCGCGAAGCGGCCCGAGATCAGACTCGCGAACGAACCGAAGGCGAGCATGACCGGGATGGTTCCAAGCCCGAAGCCGAGCATGGCCAAGGAGCCGTTGAGGGCTGAGCCCGAGCCGGCCGCGGCGATCTCGGCGGCGATGAGCGGGCCACACGGCATCAGGCCGGTCATCAGGCCGAAAAGGACCGGCGTGACGTAGGCTTCTGTGGCGGCATGATCCTGGACCGAAGTCCGCTTGCGCAGCTTCATGATCCAAGCGATGAGGAACTTGGGGGCCTTGGGTGAGAACCTGCGCAATACCGGAAACCAACCAGTGAGCTGGAGCCCGACCAGGATCATGAACGCGCCGGCCACGATGGTAGCCCAGTTGCGCACTCCGGCCAGGTTGAAGACCGCGCCGATAGCGCCGAGGAGCAGACCCACTGCTACATAGCTCAGTATCTTGGCCGCCTGATAGGCGAATTGGGGGCTGATGCGCTCCAGCCAGCTGCCCTCGCGCGGATTCCCCACTGAGTAGCTGAACACCATGCTTCCACACATGGTGACGCAGTGGAATCCGGTGAGCAGTCCGACTGCAAGCATCGGAAAGAACAGGTTCATGCTTGGTTCACTCGCTTTCTGAGATTGCTGCTTTGAGCGAGTCGTTCCGTTGGTACTGCCCGAGAGCAGGCTGTCATGGAGTACGACTCAGGACTCGCGCGACGGTGCGCACAAGCCGAGATGGCCGCCGGACCCAGGGGTCCAGGGCCGAGCAGCGCTCATCAGACGCGCAGTCGGGTCCCGGCGAGTCGATCGCCCGGACCGCGGGCACTGTTCGCGATGCCGCCGAGGCTCGAACCCTTGCCGAGACCCGGACCGACCATGAAGGCGGCGCCCAACGGTACCGCAGGAGAAAGCACTTCGGGAACGGCCGAGACGGCCTTGAAGTCCGGTCGCTGGCTGCCACTGGGGCAGGTGGAAGGAGCCATCGTCGCGCCGGGGACGCTACAACAGGTATCGATCGCCATCGAGCCGGCAGAAAGCATAGCCCCGTCCGTCTGGCAGCATCCGCCAGCGCACGAAGGCATGGCGCATGTCGCCGCCTGAGCCGCAACCGGTACGTACACCGTGGCAGCTACCATCAGCGCCATCGCCGCTCGAAATACTATGCCGACCCTGGGATTCAAACGTCCTCCTGCGATTCCGGACTGCACCCCTCGGATGCAATCACCATGCCTAATATACCACCGGGGGTGTTTTTCCAATCGACCCGGAGATCCGCCATTCCGCGCAAGACCGGCGTTGAGTGGACCAGGCGTCGACCTCCGTCCCCGATGAGCAACACCGGTTCCAGTGGGGAACAAACCCCCTGTGCTGCATACATTCGGACAGGAAGTGCACCCATGAACACACCACCAACCCGGACCAAAGTCATCATCATGGGCGCCGCTGGCCGCGACTTCCACGACTTCGCGATGGTCTATCGCAACGACCCCACCTGTGAG
>JBAXOQ010000367.1:0-4268 GCA_037133175.1 Actinomycetes bacterium | reverse complement strand
GTCTTGGTAGTGGTCCCGATTACTTCCAACGTCGAACGCATCTATCCGTTCCAAGTTCTGCTGCCCGCTGCGTCGACCGCACTGCCCCGTGACTCCAAAGCGCAGGCAGAACAGGTGCGGGCCGTCTCGTTCGAGCGACTCGGGGAATTACTCGGACAGTTGCCGGAGTCACTGATGCTCGACATTGACCAGGCGCTTAGGGTCCACCTGGCCCTCTAGGCTGGCCAAACACTCCAAGCGACACTATCGGTCCGGCACCGGACAGTGGCGCACCATTCGCCCTCGGGCAGCACTAACCAATCCACGGGGAACACTGGCCGCGTCCGGAGTCTGGTTCTCGGACTGGTCGCCCGCGAACCGTGCGTGGGTGGGGCGATCGTCGTCTAGTGGTACGGGCAGTGGCCTTTGCGTCGGCACGGGCGACCCGTTTGCGTTCGTTTGCCGCAGCGGCCGTCTGACCGGGCGACGCGGTCCTGTGGACCAGTGCCGCCAGGTGGCGGCGGTTTGGATGTTCGCGCTCGGGCAGCTGGACTGTTCCGAGAGTGCGTCAGCGTGATTAGGTCGAGTTGCCGGTTCACCCGAGTGCCGATTCCCTCGGTCACCCGTTCGAGTCCTTCAGGAACGGGGACAGTGTCGAGTGCGGCGCGCAGGCGCTCCAAAGCGAATGCGACAGTGCTTGTCGCCGTGGTGGTGGACACACCCCAGGTCTGTGCTTCCCGGGGGCAATGCTGCACCGGACCCGTACCGACTGACAACCGCGTCGTCAAACTGCAGCCGCAGCCGTCCCGTGCGTAGCTGGCGCAACTCTGCCACCGGTGAGCCACGAAGCCAAACAGTGAGCACACTCATGATGTGACCTCAACCGTGATACTCGCGCTCTTGGGGACGACGATCAGTTCACAGCCGAGAATGCTCAGCGCCCTGACCATCGTGGCTGTCGAGGCATGCTGACCCGATTCCATCCGGATAATCGTCCTGCGGTCCACGCCCACGGCGTCAGCGAGCTGCACCTGCGTCCATTCCCGATCATGGCGGGCGCGTGCAAGAGCAGCACCGAGCTGTTCTGTTGTGTGTGCGTGAGACCACGATACGTGTGGCATATATGCCACTCTAGTACCCTTCTGCCAAAAGTGACACTATTTGTCAGCCAACGTAGCCTGTGATCGACAGGAGGGCGATATCTCCCCCAAGCCGCCCTTCACCCCATCAATTCGGGACACACCTCATTAGTGTTGCTCTCGATCTCTCGCTAGAGATCACCTGAGCCGACACTGTATAGTGTAGGCAATACACTGGAGGCGAATCAGGTGAAGACTTACGCAGAACGGACGAACGGCGCTCCGGTGCGATTCGAGCAAACTCGCCCGGTCTTCATCCCTGACGATCTGTCAATGTTGCACGGGCTTACTCAAGGTATGGTGACGCTTCCCACCTACCTTGACTGGTCAGGAAGCAACATCTATGACTTGCGGCGTGTGAACAGGGTGCGCAGCCTCTACGGCGTTGTCATCCAGCAGGCCACGTGCGAACGTGACATCGAGATCTACCTGGACGAGCGAATCCTGCGTCGCGAGTGGCGGCAGTTGCGCCTCCCGCCGCATATTCGCAAGGCATGGGAGTCTGCCCATCCGGAGCTATCCGAGTGCTGACGCCCTTCCAGCGCCAGGTGGCACAGCTCATTGGGCAGGCGCTGCAACCTTTCGGATTTGCACTCGGCGGCGGGCAGGCGCTGCAGGCGCACAAGATCGTCGATCGGTTGTCGCGGGATTTGGACAACTATTCCGAATCCTTGGACCCGCAGATCTATGAGAACGCCGAGCACGCCGTGGTGACGTCGATGACCGGTCACGGGTACACGACTGCGGTGATGCTGCGGGATTCGTGGTTTCGGCAGATCATCGTCACTGACCCGGCCACGAACGAAGAGGTCGGTATCGACCTCGGGTACGACTTCCGGAAGAATCCTCCCGTATTCATCACGGGCATCGGCCCTGTCCTTGATATTCATGACGTCGTTACGGGCAAAGTGCGCGCGCTCGTCGACCGGCGAGCCGAGCGCGACTACATCGATATCGACGCCATCCTGGGGTCTGGCGGATGGACGGTCCAGTCCCTGTTGGAGATCCTTCGCGAGATCCGCCCAGAACTGTCGCCAGTTGATTTCGCTGACATCTTGTCGAAGGCCGACGAGGGCGATGCTGAGGAATATGCGGCGTTGGGCATGACTGTGACGGCGATGCAGGCGATGTTCTCGCGGCTGAATGCCAGAGCTGGCAGCATCAGAGCGCCCGGTGCCGCCGGTGCCTAACAACGATGCTCGCGATGGGGTTCGGCCCGTCGAGCGCGAAGAAGATGCCCTCAATAGGCACGTCAGCAGCCTCGTTCGCCAGGCCGAGCAGGCGGCCAGAGAGGTTGAGCAGGCACGCCAGCTCATGGCGCTGCACGCCCAGGATCGTCGCGAGGCTGTCATCTCACTTCGGCGCCTCGGCCTTTCCTACGGTGATATCGCGCGACGACTGGGCTGCTCTCGGTCGGCGATTCAGGCAATCGTCCGTGCCTCGCTAGAGACTGACAAGAAGCGTTCAGTTTCACCGCGTGCGCCCGGACCGCCTTCACCGCATGATGGCTTTCCGGCGGAGACCGGCCATTGCTGAGCACGCGCTCGCCGGACTGAAAGCATTCGAGATCACCAGAGCGGTCCGCAGGAAAGCGACCGCGATCGAAATCCCACGACTTGATTCCGGCTCCAGACCGCTTGTTTGAGTTGAGGCTACCCGCGACGACACGGCGTTACTATCACCGCAGATGTTCAGGTGCCGGAACACGAACCAGTTGCCGTACTCGCATGACGGCTGGCGGAAGGCGACGACATCGGTGCAATGCGGGTCAAAGACTCACGCGGCAGGCGGGTGGTTTCTCGCAAGTCGGCAAACATGTCGTCGTGATGACTCGGGTAATCGTCGGGCGTACCGGCAAGGTAGGCGGTGTTCACGCGCGCGACCCGCAGTTCAAGACCAACCGCTATGACGCCAGCTACTATCTGCGCACGTTGGGGAATGCTGACACTCTTCAAGAGGCGGACCCGGGCGACATTCACGCCCAGCAGCGCACCCTTACTCTGCAGTTCGCAGCTCGGGTGCAGTGCGCTCACAGCGTGCCAAGGGGCCCCTTTGGAGTTACGGCACGCCGTGTTGTCCGGCGTTGCGAAGAGATCTCCGTACCTCAGCGGGTAGGCGACTACGGCAACACATGGATATTTGGTTGGCAAAACGGACGTTGGAGGGAGCAGCGAGTTCAGCGCAAGATTGGGGGAATGCGACCTTGTCGATCAGGTAGGGGATGCACGCGACCACCTTCTTGGAGCATGAGAAGGACGAGATGCGGGTCGGAGGTGGCCAGAGCTGCGTCCATGGCCAGAGCGGTCGCAGCAGCGAAGCAGTCTGCCATGCTGACGCAGCACGAACGTTTGTCGTAGTACTGCGACCGTAGTCGACCGGCTTCCAGGGCGGTTGTTTCTGTCGCGTCAGTGATCGCCATGTTACTGCGGTTCAGCAAGGACAGGGCGACAAGGACATCGTCAAGCTCCCGGTTCCAGACGCGGACCAGTTGATCGACCACTTCGGCCGCGTTCACGGCGGCCAACACGGTAGGGCCTTTCAGTAAGACAGCGACATCGTCTGCCGCAGGTTCGCCGCGCAGATACGCGATTACCGCGTAAGCATCGAGCAGGACCGTCACCGGTCACCTCGGCCGGAACCCTCGGCCTCGCGTTCGACCGCTCGCGCCTCGTCGCTGCTCGGGCCGGGACCGGCCATCGCCCCTTTCATCGCGGCGGGGATGTCCGCTGGTATGGGTCTGACGATTGCGTAGTCACCACGATCGATGACCAACACGGCGTCCGCGTGCCACCGTCTGCGCAGCGCCGCTGGCAGGGACACCTGTCCACTGCTCGTTATCTTTGCCTCGCTAGCTCCCACGCAACCATCTTACATAAGAATCTCCGCGAAATATCAACTACACGGCCATCATATTCATGGAGACCGTTGTAGTGATGTTTTGCCAACCCAAAATATGCGCGCGTTGCCGTCGTGGCACTGGAATGGGATGCGGATGGCCGCGTCGACGGCACTGACGATCGGCGGCGGGCAGCAGAGGGTCGATGAACCGCTCGCGCCGCCCGAAAGACCGTCCGCACTGGGCTAGACGGCGGTTCACCAAGATCGCGAGGTTCCCAGCATCGGCTATAGCGCAGCTAACGACCTCGCGAT
>JBAXOQ010000366.1:0-4322 GCA_037133175.1 Actinomycetes bacterium | reverse complement strand
GGTGGCTACACGTCCATCCCATCGCCGCTTGGATCGCATGATGCAGGCCCATCAAACTGATCGTTGAGGGGACCCGGATTTGGCGCCAGACGGTGGGGGTGATGTCGTCGAGGGTCACGGTGATCGTGTGGCTGCGGCGAGGCCGCTGCGCTGCAGGGATCACGCTCAGGCTGGCGGCGTTGTCGGGGATCGGGCGGCTCAAGGCGGCGCGCAGGAACTTCACCCGATCATCGGGGGTTGTCAGATCTCCTGGCCCGTAGGCGCTCACCCCGATTGCGGCCAGAATGTCGCGGCTTTTGTCCCACGCCCAATCGAATTCATACTCGCCTATCGGCGTGCCATTGGGGTGCCCCCAGCCCAGGCGTGTCAGCGCGTCGGCGGGCCTGAACGTGGCGGCCGCCGTGGAGTGTGGACCGCTGGCCGCGTTGCGCAGCTTGTGCAGCATCGCGAGCACGGCCGCGATCCGGGAGCCGTCGTCGCGTTCCACGGGCAGTTGCTCGGCGACGTGGAACCACATCGCGACCGGATCGGGCAGCACTTTGCGCCCGGCTGGGGTCAGTTGCAGGGTGCCTTTGTGTTTGCGGATCAGTTTCGCGTTGATGGCTGCTCGGCGCAGCATCGCGGCGGGGGCGGTGTGGTCTTCTCGATTGTTCTTCCCAATCCACCAACTGTCCCAGCCCAGCTCGCTCATCAGCGCGGTCACATCGACCGGGCGAAGGAGCCCTGCTTTGGTCAACGCCAACCCTCCAACGCCGACCCGCTCGGTGATCCACAGCAGCGGCTTCATCACCCGCGCAGCGGTCGGCTGGTCAACCTCGATCGGGGTAGTGGTGTCGATCAGCTCAGTCGCCGCGCGCACCGGGGCTGGCAGTCGCGGGTTGGCCAGCACGTCGAACACCACAGGCGCTAGGGCACGATCCATACAGCCAGTATCGACCGCTGCCTCGACCGATCCCAAAGCGGGCATGGAAGAGTATCGTTGCGTGGGCGGGCTCGTTGTATGACCGAGCCGAAGCGCTGATCATCAGGGTGAAAGATCAGCCGCGCAGGCAATCAGACGCCCCTACTTGTCAACGACGAGCCCGCCTGCCTGATCTGCTTTTCTGACCGGGACCGGCGAAGTGACTGACGTGACCGCCGCGACGTGGCACAGGTTTATGGCCGCGCGCACCACGGCGACCAGAAGCGGGTTCACGCGAATCTGAGCGTCGGTTTCGACCGCGAGAAGTCTCATGATCGACCGAAATTGTACCGGCGAGCACTGCTCCTTGATGCTCGTTCTTCGGCAGGCTTCGGCGTAGTGCGCGCGGGTAGACCTCGGTGGTCAATAATCGGGACCATGTCCAACACTCTTGAACTCTTCGTCGATGACCCCGGAATCGTGCTGGCCGTCGTGGCCCACCCTGATGATCTGGAGTATGGCGCGGCTGCTGCGGTCGCAAAATGGACCAGTACCGGGCACACCGTGAGCTACCTGCTGGCGACCAAGGGCGAGGCGGGAATCGATGGCGTCGCGCCAGCTGAGTCAGCCCGGATTCGCGAGGCCGAGCAACTCGCGAGTGCCGCCATCGTTGGGGTTGAATCTGTTGAGTTCCTCGACTACCCAGATGGCGTCATCGAGTACGGAATTCCATTGCGAGCCGACATCGCCGACGCTATCCGCCGCTACCGCCCAGATACACTTCTGTTGTTCAACCACCGAGATTCCTGGGGTTTTCCAGGCAGCCGCAACTCAGCGGATCACCGCAACGTCGGTCAAGCGGCCCTTGACGCCGCGGCCGACGCCAGCAACAAGTGGATATTCCCAGATCGCGGACCCGCCGCCCATTCCGTGACACGTTGCTTGGTAGCGGGCTCCCCACAGCCCACCCATGCCATCGACGTGACCGGACACCTTGATGCGGCCGTCGCATCGTTGAGTGCCCACGCCGCATACCTTGAGGGTTTAGGCGAGCACCCCATGGCTGACCCCGAATTCATCCGCGCCTACTGCGAACAGAGCGGAGTCAGGGCAGGAGTTGCGGCCGCAGTGGCCGTCGAACTGTTTAGCTGAAACCTTCAACGAGGACGTCCAAGCAATTTCCGACTAGGTAGCGGGTTCCACGACAAGTAAGACGTAGTCGATCTTCAGTCCTGTCTTGGCTACCTGTCCTGTCTTGACTACCTAGCGGCCTGTCGGCAACTGCTCGATTAAGGACACCGGGACCTTCTGTTTCTCTCGTGACGCAGTCTCCTACTTAGTGGCGACATCGCCATTCGCCTTCGGCCAGGTCCACGCGCAATAGACGATGCCCACCAACAGCGCGACCTCGATGGCACTGCCGAGCATGAAGTAGTTCCACTCGCCGATGGCACTCCCCGCGATCGTGAGAACGTAAACGATGGCGAGGACGATGTTGGCCATGCGCGCAACCCGCACCGCCAGGACGAGGCTGAGGAACAGCATCAGGCTGGGGACTGCGACGTAGGCGGTGATACCCAGCAAGAAGCCTTGGCCGATCGAGAAGGCTGCCATCTTGCCCGCCTCGATGTCAGCTCGCACATCGGCGCGGTAAAGGCTGAACAAGTCGACGGAGACGAAGACGAACAGCATCGATGCCCACAGCGCGGAGATTTTGACGCGGGGATTGATCCAGGAGTCACGGTAGTCGGTGGTGATGGAGGTGTTCATACAGGAATCCTCTCGATCAGGGGAGTCGACAACCGGCCAGCCCTTCCCGGCGCGAAGCTCACGATATCCGCGCCGCTGGTCCGATCCCCCGGGCGCGCCGATACTGGCTGCCGCGGTGTCCTCGAGATGGGCAGGGGTCGCCGCCGCGTCGGTGACGGCGGTACCCCGGAAACAGCACACGCGCCAACCACTTGAGGGACACCCGAAAACCCATGCCGACCCGTGGCGTTGGCACGTCCGGCAGTCCCACCCACTGGACGAGGGAATACGGACGTTTTGGGCCGCAAGTTAACTTGCGGTCGGTGGTGTTGCAAGGTAACTTGTAGTGCATGGGGCATGAGCCGGTTGTCGCTCCGAGTGCTTACCGGCATGACCTGGATGAGCAGGACATCCTTCACGCCTATCGCAACGCGGTTGTTGCTCATGGCCCAGATGGTGAGGGTTTGATCATGCTTGTTGGCCCGGCCGAGAGTGGTCGGCTGGTAGAGATCGGCTACGTCATCAGCAACGACAACGTCCATGTCATCGTGCACGCGATGGCTCCGGCCCGACCCAAGTATCTGAGGTGATCACAATGCCGCGCAGTGTTCAAGACATCATCAACAGTGCCGACGAACTGTCCAAGAAGTTCGAAGACATGGCCCCGGATGCTGATGGCTCAGCCGCGTTAGCAGCGGTTCATCGGGCAGTCGTTGCTCGCTCCAACAGCGAGGCCGAACTCGCCCAAGCCGTGGGCGCTGCCCGATCCGAAGGCCGATCCTGGGCTCAGATCGCGGTGTTCCTGGGCATCAGTGGTGAAGCGGCCCGCCAGAAGTACGGGCACAAGGCCAGCGCCTGAGACTGACCCAAGCCGCCCATTCGGGAGGACGACTGAGATTCCGTTCGGGTCGCATCCGCGGATCGTGTCGATGTTCGGGGTATGTCGAACAACATTGGATACGCCAGAGTTTCAACGACTGATCAGTCCACTGATTTGCAGGTGGATGCGCTAACACTTGCCGGTGCCGCGAGGATCTTCATTGATCATGCTTCCGGAGCCACTACCGACCGCCCTGCCTTGATTTCGTGTCTGGAATACCTAAACCAGGATGACACTTTGCTCGTGTGGCGCATTGACCGCCTCGGGCGCTCGATCGCTGATCTGATCAAGCTCGTGAGTGATCTGTCGGATCGGGGTATTCAGTTCCGGTCCTTAACCGAGGCGATCGATACCTCGACTCCTGGCGGTGAGTTGGTGTTTCACATCTTTGCGGCTTTAGCTCAAATGGAACGCCGACTACTCTCGGAACGGACCCGAGCTGGACTTGCTGCCGCCAAGGCCAGGGGTCGTGTCGGCGGGCGGCCAACCGTGATGACAGTGGAGAAACTAGAAGCCGCCCGCGCCATGCAAGCAGGCGGCGCGACCTTCACCGTGATCGCATCGGCGCTTGATATCGGCCGCTCCACCGTCCGCAGGGCCCTGGAAAAGCCGAGCTGAGCACCCGTTTTCGAACGCGAGCACCACGGCGACCAGAAACGGTGCGGAGCGGATTTCAGTGCAGGTTTGGGCCGCGACGAGTCAGCATGACCGACAGAAGATCAACCTGGCGAGAATCCCTCGATTTTGATATTGCCGGAAGCGATTTCGGGGTTGGCATCATTCGGGGCGGTA
>JBAXOQ010000365.1:0-4327 GCA_037133175.1 Actinomycetes bacterium | reverse complement strand
TGACAAATCCGGGTTCCGGTGGCTAGGTTAGGCACGTGCAGAAAAGTCCTCACGTCCTCGGAATTGTCCTCGCCGGCGGTGCTGGAAAGCGCCTGATGCCTCTGACCGCGGATAGGGCCAAGCCGGCCGTCCCGTTCGGCGGCCAATACCGATTGATCGACTTTGTGCTGTCGAATCTGGTCAACGCCGGCTATATGCGGATCTGCGTGCTGACCCAGTACAAGTCGCACTCGCTGGACCGGCACATCACCACCACCTGGCGGATGTCCTCGTTGGTCGGTGACTACATCACCCCAGTGCCGGCCCAGCAACGTCTGGGACCGCACTGGTACACCGGCAGCGCAGACGCCATCTTCCAGAGCCTGAACCTGGTGTACGACGAGAAGCCCGAGATCGTCGTGGTCTTCGGGGCCGACAACGTGTACCGGATGGATCCGCGGCAGATGGTCGAGCAGCACGTCGCCAATGGAGCCGGCGTGACGATCGCGGGGATTCGGATGCCGCGGGAATCGGCGACCGAGTTCGGCTGCATCGAGACGCGTTCCGACGGGCGCACCATCGAGGCCTTCCGGGAGAAGCCGGCCAACCCGCCAGGTATTCCGGGTTCGCCCGATGAGGCCTACGTGTCCATGGGCAACTATGTGTTCAGCACCGATGTGCTGCTCGAAGCCGTTCGGACGGACGCCGCCGACGACAACTCCGAGCACGACATGGGTGGCAACATCATTCCCATGTTGACCCGGGCCGGACAAGCCCAGGTGTATGACTTCAACGAGAACGAAGTCCCGGGAGCTACGGACCGGGATCGCGCTTACTGGCGCGATGTCGGTTCCATTGATGCCTACCACGAGGCCCACATGGACCTGGTCAACGTGCACCCGGTGTTCAACCTGTACAACCGGAATTGGCCGATCCTGGGCAACATCCCCCCGATGCCGCCGGCGAAGATCGTGCTGGGCGGAGACATCAGGGAGTCGATGATCGGGGCAGGCTCGATCGTCGTGAGGTCCGCAGTGCGCGACTCGGTGCTGTCCCACGATGTCCGGGTGCTCGACGGGGCGACGGTAGACCGATCGGTGATCATGAACGGTACTCGAATTGGCCAGGGTGCAGTAGTTCGTAACGCTGTCATCGACAAGTACTGCACGATCCCAGACGGTGCGCAGATCGGCGTCGACCTCGATGCTGATCGGGAGCGCTTCACGATCAGCAAGGGCGGCATCGTGGTCATCGGTAAGGGCGTCCAGGTCTGACCCGGACAGACCGGAAAACATGGAGACCGCAGCCAGTCAGCACTCCTTTGACTGGGCGCTGTTGTACCTGGAGATTCCGGGTTTCCTGGCGCTTGTCTGGTTTGCCAACCGGGGTTTGGCGCGCCGAGGCGTCGGGCGTTCCCGGCGCATCTACGACCGGTTCGATTCGCGCGTGCAGGCGCTGCGGACGTGGTTGTTCGCGGCCCCGGCAACCTCGGTGTACACGGCAATCTGGATAGCCACCACGATCATCATTGTTGGATCCTCGCCGAAGCTGGTGGATGCCCTGACGATCGAGAACAGCACCAACATCGTTGAGATCATCTCGGCACCACTACGTTCGCTGGCGGTCAGCGGCTTCTTGGTCGCTGACCAAGGGTTCGGCCTGGCGTTCTACCTGCTGGTGTTTGTGATGATCGTGGCTCGGTTGGAGCAGCGGATCGGTACCCCCCGAACGTTGGTGATCTGGGTGGCCGCCCACGGCGGGGCGTCGTTGATCACCGTCGCCATAGAGGCCGTGCTGATCAAGCTGCATGACGCGCCGCTGAAGTTGGCGCTGACGTCCGACGTTGGCGTCAGCTACGTGATGGTCGGGTCGATGGGTGCGTATCTGTTCCTGGTCGGGCCTCGCTGGCGGTGGTGGTATGTGGCGGCTTTGGCGCTGGGGATCCTCGCGCCGTTGCTGGTGGTGCATGAGATCGATGAGGTTGGCCATTTCTTGGCCACCGCTATCGGTGCCGTCACCGGTTGGTCGCTGATGAGGGTGGGTGGTCTGCGTCCGCAGTTGCTGTGGAAGCAGTTGGCAGCAGCTTCGCCGCGCGAGCTCGCGGACCCGGGCACGTAACCCGGGGCACGCAACCCGGTAGAAGGTGCCGGGTCGTCACCGCCGGTCATCAGGGCGGAACAACTCCGTCCGCTTGCGCAAGGTCGTCCAGCCGTTCAGATGCGGCACGGGACGTCAGGACTGGCAAGTAGTTTGTGACGGTCGCGTCTTTGGCCAGGAGTTCGTAGGACTCCTGAACGATCGCCTGCACTTTGTCCTCGTCGACCATTCCCCGGTATTTCGTCGCCAGGTCCTCAGTTATTGCCAGGAGCGTTGCGGCGGTGTCATCTTCCCTGCGGGTCATGGGTCGCCTCCGAAGACTGAGAACGTGTCACTCCCAATCAGCATACGGGCCAACGCTCAGACCATTTCGGCGGCAGGTCAGACACATGCTCGGTGGCTCTGCCATCGCGCAACCAGATGTTCATTCCTAGGTCCTGCAAAGTTCAAAGTGCCGCAACTTCCGGCGTCACGTCAACCGCTGGCCATCAATACAGTGAGAGCGTGCTCTCCGAGTGCACGGTTGAAGCCCGCCTGCCGGGTCTTGGTGTCAGTTGGGAAATCAGTGGCCGTAACGACTAAACCCCCGGCTGGCGGTCGCGCATTGAGCGAGGCCACCGGCGGGTTGTCGGCGGGCTTCGCTGCCCGGTTCTCTCGTCCGCTGGTCGCGGATGTGGTGGTCGGGCTCGCGGTGTTCATCGTGCTGTTCGCGGTGATTGCCCTAACTGACAGCGCAAACGTTCCGATGCCCCCGAGCAACGATTCAGCAATCTCTTCGAATCCTTGGGACCTGCCCTACTACGCGGCCCGCTCGCTGCTACGGATGATGGTGGCGCTCGGCCTGTCGTATGCGTTCTCGCTGGTCTTCGGCTACTGGGCGGCCCGGAATCGCAAGGCTGAGAAGATCATGGTTCCGGCGCTGGACATCCTGCAGTCGGTGCCGGTCTTGGGCTTCCTGTCGATCACGGTGACCGGCTTCATCGCGCTGTTCCCCGGCTCCGAGCTCGGCCTGGAATGCGCGTCGATCTTCGCGATCTTCACCGCGATGGCCTGGAACATCACGTTCTCGATGTATGCCTCGTCGCGGTCGATGAGCACCGAGTTCGACGAGATGTCCCGACTGTTCCGGCTGACCGCCTGGATGAGGTTCTGGCGGTTGGACGTTCCCAACGCGACCATCGGGTTGGTGTGGAACGGCATGATGAGCATGGCCGGCGCGTGGTTCTTCCTGACGGCTTCGGAGGACCTCACGGTCAATGGGAACAGCTACGCAATCCCAGGGGTGGGGGCGTTCGCCGGCGAGGCGATCGATGCGGGCAACTGGGGGAACATGGCCTGGGCGGTCGTCACGATGATCATTATGATCATCCTGGTGAACATCGTGCTCTGGCGGCCGTTGGTGGCCTGGTCCGAGAAGTTCCGCAACGAACAGGCCAGTTCCGGCACCGCGCCCAAGTCGTTCGTCCTGACGTGGATCAGACGGGCCCGCTGGCCCAAGAAGCTCGGGCGCATCCGGCAGCGGGCCAGCGAGTGGCTGGTGCGCCACACCCGCTTTCTGGGCACCGACGCCCGGCCAATCGAGCGCATCGTTACGCCCCGCAGCCGGGTGTGGGACGTCGTCTTCTGGGTCGTCGTGACCGCCGTGCTCCTAGTCGGCCTGGTGGGGTTGTACCTGTACGTGACCGAGGGGCAGGGTCCGTCGGCGTTCGTCGAACCGCTGTGGTTGGCGTTTCTGACGCTGCTGCGGGTCGTGGTCGTCATCGTGTTGTCCACCCTGATCTGGGTGCCGGTCGCTGTGAAGGTCGGGCTGAATCCGCGGCTGGCACGTATCGCCCAGCCGGTGGTGCAGGTGTGTGCCAGCTTCCCGGCGAACTTCCTGTACCCGGTGGTCGTGACGGTTTTCGTGGCCTGGCACATCAGCCTGAACTGGGGGGCGATCTTGTTGATGATGCTCGGCGCCCAGTGGTACATCATGTTCAACACCATCGCCGGAGCCCAAGCGATCCCGACCGACCTGCGTGAGGCGATGGCCGACATGCGCGTCGGTGGCTGGCTGTGGTGGAAGACCTTCGCGCTGCCGGCGGTGTTCGGCGCCTATGTCACCGGTGGTGTGACCGCCGCCGGCGGGGCCTGGAACGCCTCCATTGTCGCTGAACGGGTCAGTTTCGGCACAACGGTGCTGGTTGCGGCGGGGATCGGCGCGTACATCTCCGAGGCGTCGGCGACCGGCAACAGCCATCAGGTGCTGCTC
>JBAXOQ010000364.1:0-4341 GCA_037133175.1 Actinomycetes bacterium | reverse complement strand
GGTTCGACGGCTGGGTGGACAGTGCGCAGTGGCGCGGGGGGATCGACGTGCTGTGCCTTCCATCGGTGTGGGAGAACTGCTCGTACGCGCTGCTGGAGGCGCTGGGCGTGGGGGAACCCAGAACTGCTGCCAGGGTGGCGCTGGCAGATCCGAGCGACCCAAAGACCTTCGCCGCGGCAATCGCAGCCGAAGTCGCCGAACCGAGAACCCGACCATCAATGCCACCAAAGGTGCCCACCGTGGCAGAAATGGCTCAGCAAGTGGCAGAGGTGTACCGGCGACCACTGCAGGGTTAGTCTTCCAACGTGAATCGCCGCGTATCACTCGGGTCTGCGTTCGATCCACGCAATAACGCACTCAACTTCCTGCGACTCGTGTTCGCGTCATGCGTCATCGTTGGACACGCTGCCGGACTCGGCGGGTTTGCTCAACCTCCAGTCTTTGAGCTCGTCGGTGCAGTTGTTCCAGTCGATGCGTTCTTCATTATCAGTGGGTTCCTAATCACGCGCAGTTGGGATCGGCGGCCGCACTGGAGCAGGTTCCTATGGCACCGAGCACTTCGAATCCTCCCCGCGTTCTGGGTGTGTCTGGCGATGACTGCCTTCATGGCAGCACCTCTTGGAACGTGGCTGGCCAACGGGTCCCTGCTTGGATTCTGGACTGCCCCCGATTCGCCCTTCGACTACTTCAAGAGCAACTTCCTCCTGTGGATTGCACAGACGGGAATATCGGGGGGGCCGACAGGCGTACCGGTACCCGGGGATTGGAATGGCTCGTTGTGGACGCTCTATTGGGAGTTCCTTTGTTACCTCGGTATCGGGCTTTTGGGAACGTTGGGGATCATCAGAAACAGACGCACAATCGTTCTGATTCTATTCCTGGGGATCTGGGGTGTGACACTGCTGAGACTGCTTCAACCGAACTTGGTTGGATCCCTTTTCGAGACCAGCGCGACGTTGAACCCGCTGCGACTCTCGTTAGTCTTCCTCGCCGGAACGCTACTCTATCTTTATCGGGATTCGATTCCCCTGGACGGACGCTGGGCTGCTGTCGCAGCAGTCTTGGTCGGTCTGAGTTTCTTCTTCGGGAGTCAGTACCGCGCGGTCGGCGGAATACCCTTGGCCTACCTAGTCATTTGGCTTGGCGTGCGTCTGCCCGCACGAATAGGCTCAAAGAACGACATCTCCTACGGAGTTTACATATATGCATTTCCCTGCCAGCAACTTCTGGCGATTTGCGGATTGAACCGGCTCGGGTTGCTGCCGTATGCAATCGGTTCTGCCGTGACGACCACGCCCTTTGCTCTCGCGAGTTGGTACGCAGTCGAAAAACCCGCACTTGCGCTCAAGGGATGGAATCCAAGACCGAACGGTGCGCTCCGGATGAGCGATCCATCTTCTCAGCCGGCAGAAATCCTCAATCCGCAACGCTCCGAACACCCCTGCGCATCCGAAATAGAATCGATCAATTCCGAAGCTAGGGAAATGGCGATGCGTTTCGCAGCACCAGCCGTGGCTGGTGTGCTCTTTACGCTTGCCCTCGCTTTGCCCTTTTTCCGGTAACTGCCGCCAGCACCTTCGCGACCACACTCGATCGGATGCAGATGCCATGACCAACGGTAGCCAGAGGCATGGGACGACCCGAGAGGCTCCACGGGACCTGACCGATGCGCATACCTATAAACCGGCACTCAACGGCCTCCGTGCCATCGCGGTAGTAGCAGTCGTGGCGGGACATGCTTGGTGGAGTGTGTTACCCGGTGGAGGCGTCGGGGTCGACTTGTTCTTCGCCCTGTCCGGCTACCTGATCACCGGATTGCTCCTGGCAGAGGTCGAAGGTACTGGTGGCGTGGATCTTCCCAGATTCTGGGGTCGCCGGGCTCTTCGCCTTTTGCCCGCGCTTGCCCTCATGCTTACCGCGGTGGTCATCTACTTTCGACCTCCGATCATGGACGTGGTCGCCGCAGCCTTCTACTTCGCTAACTGGAGGCGGGTGGGAGGCGACAACCTCGGACCTCTCGGACCCACGTGGTCGCTGTCAGTCGAGGAGCAGTTCTACATCCTTTGGCCTGTAATAGTTGTCCTTTGCATGTATGTATCGCGCCGCATGCAGATCCAAAGGGCAGCGGCCGTCGCCGTGGCCAGCATCCTGGGCTGCGTCTTGTCCCCAGCACTACGATTCACGCTGATCAACGATCCTGGTCGTGTAAGCCAGGGGACAGACACGCGACTCGACGCATTGATGTCGGGTTGCCTGCTAGCAAGCCTGATCGCGTTGTACGGAATGCGTGTATCCGACTGGCTCAAGCCCACATTCCCCTTCGCCGCACTGTTCCTGTGCGCCGCCCTCTTCGTCGGGCCCTTTGAACAACCCCTCTCCTACAGCGTTGTGGCGATTGCTTCTGGCATTACGGTCGGCTACTTTGCCCTGTCGCCCAATTCGTTGATCAGCAGACTACTTTCCCTCACACCGATTGTCTGGCTAGGAATCATTTCGTATGGCATCTACCTGTGGCACTTTCCCGTGCAGTTCTTCGTCAATGATCAGGGCGTGCCGCTGAAACTGCGACTGCCGGCGGTTCTTGCGATCACCATCGCCATAGCAGCCCTGTCGTTCTACTTCATGGAACGACCGCTCCAGCGAAAATTCCGGCACTTCGTAGCCAAGGGTGGGTAGCCGACAATCGTTAGGCCTCAAACGAGCTACCGCGGAACCCGACCGGAGGGAGTCGTCCGAGCCCGCGCGTGACTTGACCGGAGCACAGAGTTGGAATCGTGACGATACTTTGATTGATGCGGTCGGTCCTACCTGTTCTGTCACTCTGGATGGTAAGGAATCCAATAGCCCTGGGCACAGAGAGCACGGGGCAATCCGCGACCATAGCAAGAACTAGCCGACGCCTTGAAGTCGCGCTGACCGCGCCAGGTCGGGGTGATGGGCGACAAGTTCGTCGAAGCTGCCTGCTTCAATCAAGATACCGTCAGCGAGGTACAAGACGAGATCAGCTGAACGGACGGTGGCGAGTCGGTGTGCGATCAGCACGACGGTGATGTCTCCAGGGATGGCTTCTATCGCCTCGGTGACCGAATGCTCGGTTTGGGCGTCCAACGAACTCGTTGCCTCGTCCAAAACCAACATCTGAGGTTCCCTGAAGAGTGCTCGCGCAAGGCCAATTCTTTGGCGTTGGCCGCCAGAAAGGCGAGCACCCCGTTCGCCCAGCACCGTGTCGACTCCCTCTGGAAGTGCGGCGACGACATCATCGACTTGCGCGAGTCGTAGCGCTTGCCAGACTTCCTCTTCGTCAACTGCTTGGCCCGGCACACTGAGCGCCACGTTTGCCCGAATTGTGGTTGGCGCGAGGTAGACATCTTGCGACACGAATGCCGTCACGAGCCCGTGAATGCCAGATTCAGAATGGGTACTGTCTCCTTCAGATCTCAGTACTACACGGAAGTCACCGCTAGTTGGATCAAGGAGTCCGAGCATCAGGTCGCCGAGGGTGGACTTTCCCGCGCCGCTATGACCGACGATTGCCACGCGAGTCCCAAGTGGGATTGCTAGAGTCAGATCGTGCACGGCATCCCGATCCGAATTTGGGTAGCGGAACGACACCCGAGTCAGTCGAAGTTCACCTCCACCCGCGCGGGTGGAGCGGCGTTGGCCTACTGGAATTTGTCGCTTAGCGGACATTCCAGAGGTCAGCATTAGTTCCCCACTGTCACCCAGAGTGCCCGGCAGATCCAGAAGCGGTTGCACAATGACCAAGCTTCCGAGCGCAGATTTCGCTGCCGCCCAGGCCCCATTTATCCTCTGGATGGAAGGGATGAGCCGGGTAGACGACACGAGGTACAGTCCCAAACTGAATACCGCTCTGTCAGGAGACTGCGTGAGCACAACAATTCCTGCTGCGAGCGCGATGCCCACGAGGAGGGCGGTCTCTAGCACGTATCGGGGTACCTGGCTCCAGCTCTCGCGGGCGGCGCTTGCGAGAGCCGCAACGGATTGCTCCCGCCGAAACTCGCCCCCAAATTGGTCGCCGAGTCCGTATACCCTCACCTCCCGTGCCAGTCCGACGATCTCAGAGGCCCGTTGGCTCGCGTTCAGGCTAGCCGAGATTGATGCCTGGCTTGCCTGCTGGCTTCGACGCCCGACGAAACGCGCGATTACAACGGTCAGGAAACCGAAGTAACAGGCTGTAAAGATGAACAGGATTGGACTGGCAACGAGCAGCAGGAGGCTCAGTCCTACCACCAACACTACCTCAGCGACCAGCGAGACATTCTGGGCGAGCAGTATCGCGATCGATGCGCTCCCGGATGTGATTCCCCCGATGACCGACTG
>JBAXOQ010000363.1:0-4345 GCA_037133175.1 Actinomycetes bacterium | reverse complement strand
GTCGGGAACTGCCACCAGGATCGGCGGGAACAAGCTCAAGATTTCCGTGAACACCAACGGCCGGACAGCAACCGTGGCCTACCTGGCGGGCAAGAAGATCCGCCGAGCCACCACCGGGAAGCGAAATACGATTCGCCCTTACAACCGATGCAACTGCCGCAATTGAAGTTCAACTGGGGTGGCCCGGCGGGTCATCGGTCCAGGGGTACGGGTCAGTGCGCGGTTCCTACTCTTACAACGACAACTACGTCTGGGATTCCGGGGTCGCCCAGATGTACCTCGGGAACACCTCCTCGGCGGCCTTGCGCACCCAGCTCTACCTGCACGAACTCGGCCACGTCATGGGATTGGACCACGTCGAGTCGGTCATGGAAATCATGCACACCCCGTTCGTAGTTTCACTCACCAGCTACCAGCCCGGAGACCTCACCGGGCTGAAGAAGTTCGGCATCGGGGCCGGGTGCATTCCCCCACCCAGCGATCCGTGAACCGTTGAATTCCGAACGGTCGTGCCACCGGTGGCCAGTGACCGGGTTGGCTATCCCCAGAAGACGCCGGTCGGGTCGGTATCAATCTCAGCCAGCAGCGACACCGTGACGCAGGAATCGGAACACCGCCGCGTCTTGGTTCTTGAGGTCGACCACCTGAGGCAGCGGTATGTCGGACGGAATATCCGACCTTTTGGGTAGCGCACCTTCCGCGCAAGAGCCGTCCCCCGATTGCACGATCTGTCGTGCGGCGTCCTGGGAAACGTCATCGACTCGCTGAACGACGCCGCGGTAGCGAAGAGGTGCCCGTCGGGCGGTGCCCAAATAGGTCAGGGGCAAAGGCCAGCAACTTCCATCGGGAAGCTCGACAGGAGCCATCAGAAGGCGGCACGCCGAGTAGTAGCGTCCACCTCGTCCCTCAGTCCTGTCCATGCTTGCCGACAACTCGTTGGGCAGGAGCAGAAGGTGCGCCGCCAGACGGTGGGAAGGGGAGGCCGCGAGCGTTGCAGGCACAGCGTTTCGAGAGTTGATCTGGCAACTCCAGACTCGGTCCACACCATCGACAGACACAGGAAACACGGCGATTCGATCCAGATCGTCCGTCAGACTCCCGAACTTCTCGGCCAGCCGACCGGGGCACGCGTTAGATCCGTACGAAAGGAGAGGCACAAACGACGAGCGAGACGAGCTTTCATCGGTCAATTCGAGCCAGTCATCAAGAGCAGTCCCGTCAGGGAGTTCCCACCCCATCGCAGTCTCAACAACAGGTGTGACCAGCCCCCGACTGATGACGAATGGTCCAAATGGAGTTTCGCCGGGATAAGGGGACGTGCGGTATTCCTCGGCCCGCTTCGCCGGAGTCATAGGAGCCTCACCTAGCCCCTTTCCGTATTCCTGGCGACCTGCCTGCGTTCTTCGAGCGAGGTGGTTCTGATGTCGTTGAGTTGCGCGAGTGCTGGTTCCGAAGTCGGGTGGGTCAGCCGCTCTCCATTACGTTTCGCTGGAGCGCAACGGCGCAGAAACCCCGATTTCCTGCAGAGTAGCAGGAACTGCGAGTCCGGAGATAGCGAGCGAGAACAATCTCAGGGAACTCGGGCAGGGGAAACCATCTTGCGACCATTGTGATCGACCACGCATCTTGCCCGTGCGTTCCGGTACTATCTCTTCGCCGTCTCCTCGCCGTCTCCTCGCCGTCTCCTCGCCGTCTCCTCGCCGTCGTGCGAGCGGATGAACGATCGGCTGGGGTGAGGGGACGACAGTATGGGTGCCAACGATTTCGACTGGCGACTGCTGCCCGCCGATCTGTTGACGGTGATTGCCGACGCACTCGATTTTGTTGCCGCTGACGATGTGGAGGCGATCTGCAGCACGCTCCGGCAGCGTTTCGGTTCGCTCCCGACAGAAGAGTTCGCCCGCGCCTGCTGGCCCGAGATTCGCGACATTTGGGTGCTTCCGGTCCCTGACCGCGTCCAGGCGTGGGCAACGGAACTGCGTGGCTGGGGTATCGGACAGCGGGCTCAGGAAGTGTCCGTCGACGACGCGGACTTCCTTTCCCGGGTCAGATCGACGGTCCGGCTGCGAGAACTCATCGTCGCGATCATCCTTTCCTTCGTGAGGTCTTCCTGGTCAGTTCGCCCGTGGATCTGGCCTGGGGAACGCTGGCGATCGAGAACAGCACAGAACCGATGCCCTCGCCGCCAGCACCGCAAGAAGCGCTGCAAGGCCGCAGCGCGATTCGACTGCGTGAACTACTGAAGTCCGTCGTACGCCAAGGCGGAGGCCGTGTGGCGTCCGGTCCGGACCCCAACACGATGCAACTGCGGTTGAGTTCCTGGTTGATCTGGGCGCACGTCGATGAGAACGTCCCCATGATCGACATTGCGGTGGTGGTCACCGACAACCTGCCGGATTCCGCCTCCCCGGAGGTCGCGGTCGCGCTGTTGCAGCTCAGCACCCACGGCCTCAGATACACCCGTCCGGTGCTCAGCGGATCACGATTGTTGCTGGCGACTGTGATTCCTGCCGCGACGCTGAGCGTGGACGTGCTGCTGGCCTACCTACTCGGTGCGGTGACTGACGCACAGGCAGCCGTTGAGCTCATCGCTCAACTGGGTGGCGACGATGATCGGTCCCCAGCGACGGAAGGTGGTTACCTATGAGCCAGTGGCCAGCGTCGTTACCGTGGCTGCAGAGCGCCTCCGAATCGTTCGGCGACGCCGCCAGCGTGTGGAACGACCTTGAGGTGTCTTTGGCCGGTGAGCTCGGCAACCTGGAAGTGGGTCAATTCCTCATCCTCAATGCCAAGGTGGCCGCGGCCGGCACCGGGGAACTAGCACCCGGTCGGTATGTGCAATTCAATCTTGTTCGCCGCAACGGCGATCGGGTACTCGTGGCTGAGGCGAGCAGCGCCCGATTCCAGCCGGCAGCGGTCCGCCACGGGCGCGGCGTCATCGCGCAACTGGATCGAATGGGATGGCGCCTGGATCCGGTGGGCGGGAACCACCAGTACCTCTATCCCTGGCCCGAGGACATAGGTCGCGCCGCACAGGACAGTCTGGCGATCCTGCGCGACCTGTGGTCTATCCCTCACCCTGAACTGGTTCAGTGGAACCGCCAGGGGATGGCGGCACCAAACGGCTCGACGGAACCCGCAGCCGGGTCCGCCGAGTCTGCCCTGGGTGCCGGTCCGGTGTTTGAACCGGACTCCCCGGAGGACTTGATCGCCAAAGTGCGCCTGTGGCTGGATTCCGGCGACGTCATGAGCGGGGTCACCGTGGAGCCGTTGCCGGACGGTTCCATCGCCGCCTTCTTTGGTGATTCCGGGGTGAAGATCGAATCTGGGGGGCCAACGCCCCGATTGTTACTGACTGCCATGGTCACAAGCCTGAGCAACCCCGCAGTGTCATCCTCCCCCGCGCTCTGGAACAACCACCTCAACGAGTTGGGGATCATAGGCACTCTGTACGCGGTCGATCACACGTTGATGCTCACCGAGCAGGTGTTTGTTCGCGTCCTCACCGTAGAGATGCTCGCCGACGCGTTGGACGACCTGCTCACTTCGAGTGACAGGTTGGCGCGGGCCTTGTCGAGTTCCTGAGCGGATGCCCGCACAGCTCAGACATCGCTGGGATCCGCCCGGCATTCCCAGACGCCCTTGCGCCCACGCAGCACCCATCACCCGCGCCACATCCCCTTCCCACGTTCGCGAACCCACCACCTGAGGTGTCGCACACGGCAGCACCTCAGGCGGTGGAGGGTTCGAAAACGGACAGTACAGAAGCGGTCTGACATGACCGCTCCCCAATGAACGCCGGGTCGCGATCAGCTGCGTGCACGGTTCGGGCTGGATGCGCTGCGCGTTGGGCTGGCACCGGCGGTCGAGGTCCGGCCCGACCTGGGCGGACGGGCGATGGAAGGTGTTGCCCTGCGGCAAGGTCAGCCTGACCCGGCTGCTGTTCCTGCTCGGCTATGCGGCGAAGTCCGGGTTCTGGCCGGAGGACGTCGTGGCGACGGGCGCGCCTGCGTGCGGCGGGCCGGGTTGCGTAGCCTGGTCTCACGTGGTCTGCCGTCGGACTTGCGTCACGCAGCGGCCGGCCACCTCGGTTTGGTGATCACGGGTCGTTGGCCGGGTTCGATGGTGATGGTGTGTTCGGCGTCGTGAATTGTGCGGTGATGGCGGGCGCAGAGCAAGATCAAATTTGACAGGGATGTTTTGCCTCCACGGGCCCACTCCGTGACGTGGTGGGCCTCGCACCATCCTGGCGGTCGTTCGCACCCCGGGTAACAGCATCCCTGATCCCGTTGGTTCAGCGCGATCCGTAACTGTTTGGGGATGGTGCGGGTAGAGCGGCCGACGT
>JBAXOQ010000362.1:0-4345 GCA_037133175.1 Actinomycetes bacterium | reverse complement strand
ACCACGGCCGACCCAGACACCCCCGGCCTACGACCACCCCCGCGCACCCGGTCTGCTCCAGCATCAGCACGGCGTCGTGGCCGGTCCAAATGTCGCCGTTACCAAGCACTGGAACCCCGGTCGGTGCCAGGTGCTCGACCAACCGCCCGATCGCTGACCAGTCCGCGTTGCCCGAGTACAACGCCGAAGCAGTCCGAGCATGCAGCGCGACCCAGGCAACACCGGACTGCGCGGCAATCAGACCCGCGTCCAGGTACGTCAGGTGGTCAGCATCGATGCCCATCCGCATCTTCACCGTCACCGGCGGCGGGTCGATGCCGCGCTTGCGCGCCTGCGCCTCGCTGGCCCGCACCGCCGAGCGCAAGATGTCGGCAAACAGATCCCGCTTCCAGGGCAGCGCCGCGCCACCGCCCTTGCGGGTCACCTTCGCGACCGGACAGCCCATATTCAGGTCGATGTGGTCGGCCAGGTCCTCGGCGACGACGATTCGCACCGCCGCTGCCACAGTGTCTGGATCCACGCCATACAACTGCAGGCTGCGCGGTGACTCGTCTGGATCGAACGAGACCATCGTCATGGTCTTGTCATTGCGCTCGACCAGCGCGCGGGAAGTGATCATCTCGGACACGTACAACCCCGCGCCATACTCCCGACACAACCGACGAAACGCCCTGTTGGTGATGCCGGCCATCGGCGCCAGCACCACCGGACGCTTCAGCGTCAGCGGTCCTACCTGCAGCGGTGGGAAAGACGGGAGGCGATTCTCCGCTAGCACGGCGGCAGGCGGCGCTCCAGCCAACCTTCAATCTGGTCCAGCGCGACCCTCTCCTGCGCCATCGAATCGCGCTCACGGACCGTCGCGGCATGATCCTCCAACGAGTCGAAGTCGATCGTGACGCAGAACGGCGTGCCGATCTCATCTTGGCGACGGTAGCGTTTGCCGATCGCCCCGGCATCATCGAAATCGACGTTCCACCGCCTGCGCAGGTCGGCCGCCAACGCCCGCGCCTTCGGCGACAGGTCTGCGTGGCGACTCAGCGGCAGCACTGCGACCTTCACCGGCGACAGCCGCGGATCGAGCCGCAGCACGGTGCGCTTGTCGACCCCGCCCTTGGTGTTCGGCGCCTCATCCTCGTGGTACGCATCGAGCAGGAACGCAAGCACACAACGCGTCAGGCCGGCTGCGGGCTCGACGACGTAGGGCGTCCACCGCTCGTTGGCTCCCTGATCGAAGTACGACAGGTCCCGGCCGGAGTGGGTCGAATGCGTGGTCAGGTCGAAGTCTGTGCGGTTCGCGATCCCTTCCAGTTCACCGAACTCCGAGCCGCCGAACTCGAACCGGTACTCGATGTCGACGGTGCGCTTGGAGTAGTGCGACAGCTTCTCTTGCGGGTGCTCGAACAGGCGCATGTTGTCCGGATTCATTCCCAGGTCCACGTACCAGTCCCACCGCGTCTGCAGCCAGTAGTCGTGCCACTGCTCATCGGACCCCGGCTTGACGAAGAACTCCATCTCCATCTGCTCGAACTCCCGCGTGCGGAAGATGAAGTTGCCCGGGGTGATCTCGTTGCGGAAGCTCTTGCCGGTCTGGGCTATGCCGAACGGAGGTTTCATCCGGGAGGTCGCCGCTACGTTGGCGTAGTTCACGAAGATGCCCTGTGCGGTCTCGGGCCGCAGGAAGTGGATGGAGTGCTCGTCCTGCACCGGGCCCAAGTGCGTGGACAACAGGCCGTTGAACATCTTCGGCTCGGTCCAGGCATTGCGGGTACCGCAGTTGGGGCAAGGGACCTCGGCCAAACCCTCAACCGCAGGTCGTCCCTTGCGCTCCTCGTACTCCTCGATCAGGTGGTCCTCGCGGAACCGCTTGTGGCACGACGTGCATTCGACCAGCGGATCGACGAACGCCTGCAGATGGCCCGAGGCCTCCCACACCTGCGTGGCCAGGATGACTGAGGAGTCCAGGCCCACCACGTCATCACGGCTTCGCACCATCGACTGCCACCACTGCCGGCGTATGTTCTCCTTCAGTTCGACGCCGATCGGCCCATAGTCCCAAGCGGAGCGACTGCCGCCGTAGATCTCCGACGACGGAAACACAAAGCCCCGACGTTTGCTGAGGTTGACGATCGCGTCGAATCGGTCTGCCATGAGGTCTCCATTCCCACTGTCTGCCGCCGCGTCGGACTAGGCGGCGCACCGAACCCTACCTGCGTTGATGACCATAGCTGTCGATAGGCGACCATAGAGTCATGCCCAACCCCAGCACCGGCCCCGGCAGAACCCCTAGTTCACGGGGCACCCGTCCTCTCGGACCCCGGCCGCAGCGAATCCCGAGCGAGGCCAAGAGCTCGGCCCGGCTGAAGCTGGAGAGGATGAGCGCCGGACCACTGTTGCGCATGCACGCCCTGCCCAGACTCGTCATCCCGGTGCTGCTGTTCGCCCTGTTCGCGGCGGGGCTGTTCGTCAAGAGCGCCTGGTCGGGGATCTTCTTCACCATCGTCGCCCTGTTCGTGGCCTGGTTACTGGCACTGTCCTGGCCGTTGCTGACCCCAAGCTCGCGCGTGTTGCGGGTGGTGGTGGTGACGATCGTGGTCTTCGCGGCCATCTGGCGCTTCACCGGACACGCCTAGCCCCCCTTTCCCGCCAAACCCAACCAGACACTGAACCCTCGAAGCCGAACCCGCGAAGCCGATGACTGAACCGACCCGACGCACGACCCGCCAGCGCACCGCCGTGATTGCGGTACTCGAGCAGATCAACGATTTCCGCAGCGCCCAGCAGTTACACGACGTGCTAGCCCAACGCGGCGACGCCGTCGGACTCACCACGGTGTACCGAACCCTGCAGGCACTGAGCGCCGAAGGCACCATCGATGTCATCGTCGGCGACGACGGCGAAGCCCGCTACCGCAACTGCTCCGAGGGCCATCACCACCACCTGGTCTGCCGGTCCTGCGGATCGACAGTCGAAGTCGAAGGTCCGACTGTCGAGCGGTGGGCCAACCGGATCGCCGCTCAGCACGGCTTCACCCAACCCGACCACACCATCGAGATCACCGGCATCTGCCCCACCTGTCGAACCAGCTGAAGCTGCCCGATCGCAGACCGCACCGAACCCCTGTCGTTGAGTGCGAAGTTGTCGTCGGGTTTTCTTGATCGAAAACGACGACAACTCCCCACTCAACGATGTCCGCGCATCTCGGAAGGTAACGGGGGAATCGGCCAGTACTCAGGGGTGCAGCGGGTCTTCGGTTTCGAAGTGGTCTTGAGACTCGAGTTGGAAGGTGGTGTGCTGGATGTCGAAGCACTCCAGCAGGCAAGCGTCCAGTGCCTCCAGGATCGCCGAGCCGGCGCCGCCGGTGTACGGGTCAGGCTCGACGATGACATGCGCTGACAACGACACCATGCCGCTGGTGATCGTCCAGGCATGCAGATCGTGCACCGACACCACCTGCTCGACCCCGACCATGTGCTCCCGCACCGCCTCCAGATCCAGACCCGCCGGAGCGCTCTCCATCAGCACACTGAGCGACTCGCGCAGCAACATGATCGCCCTCGGAACGATGAACAGCGCGATGCCCAGGGACACCAGGCAGTCGATTCGGGTCCATCCGGTCGTGAGCACGACGACCCCTGCCACCACAACCCCGGCCGAGCCGATCGCGTCGGACATCACCTCCAGGTAGGCACCCCGCACAGTCAGGCTCTGGCGCGAGCCGGCCCGCAACAACAGCATTCCGACCGTGTTGGCCACCAATCCGTAGGCCGCCGCCGCGATCATCACCGGTGCGTCGATGGTCTCGGGATCGAACCAGCGGTGCCATGCCTGGAACAGGATCCATGCCGACATGACCAACAGCAGCGTCGCGTTGGCCACGGTCGCCAGGATCTCCAGCCGGAACAGTCCGAACGTGCGCCGTGCCTTGGTCGGCCGCGCCGCGACGCTGACCGCGACCAGCGCCAGGCCGACGCCGAACACGTCGGCGAACACGTGCACGGTGTCCGCCAACAGCGCCAGCGATCCGGACCACAGCGCGCCGACGAGTTGGACGACCAGTATCGAACAGCCGAGCGCGAGCGTGCGCGCCAGTGCCCGCTGGTTAGACCGCCGGTCCACGAGCGGTCCCATAACGACGGTCGCGGTTTGCGTACAGCTCGACGGCGTACCACAGGTGGCGCCGATCGATGTCGGGCCACAGGTGTTCGAGGAACACCATCTCGGCGTAGGCGGACTCCCACAGCAGGAAGTTGCTGGTGCGCTGCTCCCCCGACGACCGCACAAACAGATCAACGTCGGGCATGTCCGGCACGTACAGGTGCCGAGCGATGGCGCGCTCGTCGATGCG
>JBAXOQ010000361.1:0-4355 GCA_037133175.1 Actinomycetes bacterium | reverse complement strand
TGGCGAACCCGCGGGGTCGGGTCGGTCGTCAGCAGGGCCAGTTGGGCGGGACCTCCCCAGCGTGCGGCCACGACCCGGTCCTCCTCCTCCAGATCAGGCAGCACAACAAGCATGCCCTCCAGCGTGAGGGTGTCCTTCTTCACGTACTCCCGCTCATCTGCCAGGCCGCGAATGCAGGCCAGGAGCACCTCCTTGCCGACCAGCTTGGTCACCGGTCCGGACAGCCGACCTGTGCAGTGCTGCAGGATCTGGCAGGCATCTTGCTTGAAGAACGCGGGGGGTTGCGGGAGTCCTTCGATTCCCTCGGCCGCCACCGCGAGCAGCGCAACCTGCCCCGGGCATAGATCAGGCACCAATTCGGCCAGCCAAGTCAGTGCCTCCAGAACACGATCCGAGCCGAGCCAGCCGCGGGCGACCAGCAGCGAACGCCACAGTTCGCGCACAACATCCCCGTTGAAAACCCCGAACAATCCATCGCACAGGCCGATGAAACAGTGCCCGAACGCCGCCCACGCTGCTTGCTCCGACACGTAGGGGTTGGACACCAATGCCGTCTGGTGCCAGGGCGAGTCGCACTCGACGTGGGCGTCGACGACGTTCCCACCGATCGGCGCGGCCGCGAGGGTAGCGGACGTGAGGTCTCGCAAATCCCACCATTGCGCCGGCTTCTCGGGCTGCAATCGGCAGTGACGGCCAGGACGAATCGTGGCCACCAGATCCGCGACGGTCAGCGCCTCAAGAAGCAGTGAGGTCGGTTTGGGATCGAGCCGTCGAGTCCGCAGATCCGACCTGACTCGGCGCCGCAGGCGTGCTGTCACCCCACGTTCTGATCTGGTGGCCGCCCACCAGAAGACATCATCGAGGCGCGCACAAACCTGCCCTCGGTCCTGCAGTGGGGGTCGGAAGTAGTCTCGGTTTGCTTCGGCGCGGTAGCAGTCGCGCGACGAATAGCGCGGCAGGTGCACGTTGAGGGTCCGGTCGAGGTCCGAGTACCCGGGCCAGCGTGACTCCGCTGCCGGAGGCCGACCGCGCAGTTGGCTGGTCTTGAGCACCAACAGGTCGGCGGCCACCTCGACCCTGCGTGGCCAGTCAGCGGACACGTCTCCGAGCCGCGCGGTGAGCGTGTGTTCGACCACTTGTTGCCAATGCGCGTCATCAAAGTACGGGAAGGCGGCTCGCAGCGAGTCCAGGGTCGGTGTTGTCTGCAGATAGCGGATCGGCCACCACTGGGATGCGCGTGCGCCGGGCGCGGCCGGATCGATCCCGGTTCTGCTGAACCGTCGCGTGTACATGGGGTAGCGTCCGTCCGGCTGCACCCAGTCGGACGGGCCTCGCGGGGTGATGACACCTACCACCTCGACCAACAAACAGAACTGTTCGAACGTCGTCTGTGGGTTGGCCAGAAAGGCCTCGATGTCGGGGATGCTGCGCCGGGTCCAGACCACCTGAAAGGACAGCTCGTGGTCCGTGCCCGAGCACGTGGCCAGGTACTCCAAGCGTCGTGGCTGGTCTGTCAGTGGCGGCAGTCCGCGCGGTCGTTTCATGATCCACCCCGTGTGTATCGATTCCCCGCCGAGGGTTGCTGGCGCCACTCGGTCCGGTCTTCTTGATGCTATCTGCGGTGTCTGACATTCCCGAGTAGATCAACTTCGGGTGATCGGGGACTGCGGGCGACGCCTCCCATCGGCCGTCGACATGACCGCAATCAGCTGTCCCGGAAGTGTCACACCCCCCAGGCATCATGAGGTAGTGACGACGTATCAGGATCGATGTCAGGCCCTCGCGGTGGCGCTGGCGGCCAATGTTCCGGTAATTCTGTGGGGGCCTCCGGGGGTGGGCAAGACGGCGGTGATCGAGCAGATCGCTGCACATCACCGGTGGCGGTTGGAGACGGTGATCGCGTCGATCTGCGACCCGACCGATTTCAAGGGCCTGCCGCACGATGCGGTGGGCCGCACCGAGTTCAGCCCGCCGGACTGGGCGTGGGCGATGGAAGACGCCGGCGGGGGTGTGGTGTTCCTGGATGAGATTTCGACCGCTCCGCCGAGTGTGCAGGCCGCCTTGCTGCGGCCGGTGTTGGGTCGGGTCGTCGGCTCGCTGGTGCTGCCGGTCGAGACCCGCTTCGTCGCTGCAGCCAACCCGGCCGACATCGCCGCCGAAGGCTGGGAACTGTCAGCACCGCTAGCGAACCGGTTCCTGCATCTGGACTGGGACGTGTCGGGTCAGGTCGTGTCGCAGGGTTTCACCTACGGATTTGATCCGATCGACGTGCCCACACCCGACCCGACCGCAGTCGAGGCGCACCGCGAGGAACTGCTTCGGGCAATCGGTGCGTTCTTGTCTGCACGGCCGGATCTGGTGCACCGGATGCCGGACTCCTCAGCGGAGGCCGGACGGGCGTGGCCGAGCCCGCGATCGTGGGAGATGGGCGCGATCGCGCTGGCGTGGGCGCGATCGAGTCAGGTCAGCGAGGCGGCCCGCGCCCTGGTGCTGACAGCTTCGGTGGGGGTGTCCGCGGCCCGGGAGTTCCTGGTCTGGGAGCAGGCCCTGGACCTTCCCGACATCGAACGGTTGCTGGCCGGCGAGGACATTGCGCTGCCCAAGACGCCGGACAAGTTGCTTGTGGTGTGCGGTGCCCTGGTCGCTGCGATCAAGCAGAACAAGTCCAAGGCACGCTGCGATGCTGCCGCGAACCGGGTGCTGGTCGCAGTGTGCGAGCAGGGCCACGTCGACATCGCGACGGTCGCCCTTCGACGGATCATGCCGACGGTGATGAAGTCCGGGGTCGTGCTGAGCCCGGAAGCTGTCGAGCACTTCGCCGACATGCTGGACAAGATGGGCAAGTTCGGTGCCGGGCGCCGCTGACCCGCCACTGGACCAACCACGGCTGGACGAGGCTCGCCGTCTGGTGCAAGCGGCCAGGGCGCTGGCCGTCGAACAGTTCCCGTACCTGGACACGGCCCTATACGCGATGGTTCTGTGCGCGCGGCCCGGCCTCGGCACGGTCGCCTGCGACGCGCGGTGGCGGTTCTACTACGACCCCGAGCGCACCCTGGACCTCGCGTCCAAGATGCCGGTGCTGATCGCCGACTGGATTCACGAGGTCGGCCACCTGCTGCGCGACCATCATCAGCGGTGGGAGGATCTGCGGCAGCCCGCCGGGCGACAACCGGTGTTCAACACCGCCGGCGACGCACTGATCAACCACGACCTGCGCGAACTGCGGCTACCGATCCAGCGCACCGACGTCACCTTCGCCCGACTGCCCAAAGCGGCCGGGGCGGCACCGAACATGACGACCGAACACATCTACCGGTTGCTGCTCGACCACGATCCGCCCAGCAACACACGGGACTGCGGTTCGGGCGCTGGGGGCAAGCGCCGACCGTGGGAGGAACCGACCGGCGACCCCGGCGACAGCACCGACCCCGACAGCGCCGACCCCGGCGACGCCGATCCCGATGACGGTTCGGTGAACGAGGCCCGCGCGGGTCTGATCCAGCTCGTCACCGCCGAGCAGATCCGCAAGTATGCCCGAACACACCGCGGGGATCTACCCGCCGGGTTACGCCGCTGGGCCGAAGAGATCCTCGACCCGATCGTCGACTGGCGCCGGGAGCTACGAGCTCAGGTGACCCGTGCCCTCGGCCACGTCGCCGGACGAACCGACTACACGTGGGCCCGGCCGTCCCGCCGGCAAACCCCCGGATACCTGCTGCCCGGAATGATGGGTGTCCGCCCACCGAGGGTTTCCGTGGTCATCGACACCTCCGGCAGCATGACCGATGAGGACCTCGGGCAGTGCCTGGCCGAGATCCAGGGCATGCAGCGGGCCGTGTCGGGGGCGTCCAGCCGACTACGCGTCGTGCCCTGCGACGCGGCGGCCCACGGTGTGCAGGCAGTGCGCAGCGTGGCGAACATCGAACTGCTCGGCGGCGGCGGTACCGACATGAGCGCCGGCCTGGAACGGGCAGCCGGCCTGTCGCCGCGAAGCGACGTGATCGTGGTCCTGACCGATGGCGAGACCGACTGGCCCGACGCACCACCGGCGCAAAACCCGCGGGCAACCTACATCGCGGTCATCCTGAGACGCAGTAGCGAGGCGCCACCGCCGTGGATCCGCACGATCCACACGGACCGGTGAGCGGCGAATAGGCCCCTCGCGTGCTGCCCCGTCCCGTTCTCGACCGGATCACCAATCGTCGGCTCATGGAGGCAGACATGAAACTCTGAGGTCTACTGACCGGTCGCGGTCGCATCAGGGTTCGGTCTCCCAGAGTGCTGCAATTGGAACGGCCAGCAAGCCTGGCCCGAATCTGAGGGTCTGGGCACCCGTGTAGAGCACGATGCCGACC
>JBAXOQ010000360.1:0-4364 GCA_037133175.1 Actinomycetes bacterium | reverse complement strand
GACGCCCTGATTAGGTGCACCGTGCACGTCTGCACCGTAGCCAACGGCCACGTCGCCTCGATCGCCTCGGGGAAACCGGTCAGCCCGTCACAGCACACGATCAGCACATCGCGCACTCCGCGGTTCGCCAGCTCGGCACACACACCGGCCCAGAACTTGGCCCCCTCGGTGGCCTGGATCCAGATCCCCAGAACGTGCTTGACGCCGTCCATGTCAATCCCGACAGCGATGTGGGCGGCCTTGTTCTTGACCTGGTGCCCATCGCGGATCTTCACGACCAGGGCATCCAAATACACGATCGGATACAACGGTTCCAACGGTCGGCGCTGCCACGCGGACACCTCGTCGAGCACCGCATCGGTGATCTTCGAGATCGTCTCCGGTGACAGCTCCGTGCCGATCGTCGTCGCCAGATGATGCTGGATGTCCCGGATGGTCATGCCTCCGGCATACAACGAAATGATCATGTCGTCCAGGCCGCCCAGGCGCCGTACCCCTTTGGGTACCAGGGTCGGGGTGAACGTGCCCAACCGATCCCGCGGAATATCCAGATCCACATCCCCGACACTGGTATTCACCGTCTTGGCCGATGCCCGTTACGCGAATTCGGGAACAACGCGGCATCCGGATCACCCTTGTCATACCCGACATGATCAGCCAGCTCAACCTGCAGACCCCGCTCCAACACAACCTTGATCAATTCCTGGATCAGGCCATTCTTCCCATCGATTTGCAACGCCCCGGCATCAATCTGGGCCAACACCTCATCCAAAGCACCAGACGCCCGCAACGCCGCCACCGCGTCCCTACCCGACACCGGCAATTCGTGTTCCACAGTCATGCTCACCATGATTCTCCAATCAGCTAGCGACCACCCCGCTTACACAAAACATCTGACACCCTCTGACAGGCGGCCTCCACCCGCGCCGCGGAGAACCGGCGCGACAGCCGTAGGACCGCCAGGGCCGGGTCGATGCCCTGCTCCTGAACCTGTACGGACTCGAAGATCCTGCCGACCACAGTCGTCGTGTCCGGCCCGATCCGCAAGGCCCAGGCCTCGATCCTGTCCCGGTCCCATGCCTGCCAGCCGTGGCCTTCGGGAAGGTCCGCCTCGTTGGTCTGGTACTGGTTGACTGCCGTGGTCGCCAGCAACAGGTGACTGGTCAGCCGCTCATCGTTGCGGTAAACCTCGATCATCGTGTCCGTGACGCGAAGGTCCACCTGCGCGCCGATGTGGGCCACCGGCACGGAGTAGAAGTTCCGCGACCAGAGCACGTGCCCGCTGCGGGCTACCTTGCGCCCATAGACCCACGTGCTCACCTCGTACGGTGCCGCCGGTAGTGGTGTCAGCAGGGGCTGCTCCTCCTCGACGAACACGCTGAACCGGGAGCCAGGGCGTTTCTGGAACGGCGCCCGGTTGTACGCCTCGACTCGTTGCCCCACCCGTGCCTGCAGCTCGCCCAGGCTGGTGAACGTCTCATCGCGCAGACCGGCGATCACCCACGTCGCCACATGCCAGACGGTGTTCTCGACGCTGGCCTTGTCCTTCGGGTGCCGCACCCGGCCCGGCAATACTGCCGCCGAATAGTGCGCAGCCATCTGCCGGTAAGCATCGTTGAGCACGACCTCGCCCTCCCGCGGATGGGAGATCACGCCGGTCTTCAGATTGTCGGGCACGATCCGCGGGACCGTGCCGCCCAGGAACGCGAACATCGCCACATGCGCGCGCAGCCACGACTCCTGGCGCATGTCCAGGCACGCATGGACGAACGCATACCGGCTGAACGGCAGGCACGCCACGAACAAGTACACCCTCGTCACCTCCCCCGTGGCAGGATCGACCAGCGCCATCGTCGGTCCCGACCAGTCGACCTCCACACTGCGCGCCGCCTTGTGACCCACCCTGGACGAGGCACCCAGTATGTTCGCGTAGTCGGCGTAGAGCCGACAAAACCGGTCATAACCCATCGACGGCTGCCCCGCCTGCACAGCCGAGTCCACATACTCGCCGTGCAGCAGTTTCAACGTCACCCCGACCCGCGCCAACTCTCGATGCACCCGCCCCCAGTCCGGCGCCACGAACACGCTCTGGCGCACGCCACGGCCCGGGAACAGCGCCGCATACACCTGCGCGTCGGACATGTCTGTGGCCTCGTCCCAACCCAGCCCGACCCGGTCCGCCGCATCGATCACCGCCTGAACACTGTGACGGGACATGCCCTGCCCGCCAGAGATCGCCCGGCCCGACAGGCCCTGCGCGCGAAGCTGCAACACCAACCTAGCCTTGATTCGCTTTACCATTACCGATACTCCTTCCACCACGTGGCCCTCACATGGTGGAAGGAGACTACGAACCCCCGGCGCTCACACACGCCACCCCCGGCGCTCACACACGCGAATCAGGCCCGCAACCGAAGGAGCCCAAACACCCCACAGCCGGACCCCAGTAGAGCAAATATTCAGATATGCCAACCGGGAGCACCGCCTCCCCACCATGATCGCCGCGCAGTCCGGACCCGGCTACTGGGTCGAAGCCCTGCCCGACAGGGTCGCCGCAGACTCCATCGTCAACCGGCTGGCCAACCACGCCCGCAAAATCAACCTCGGCCAGATCGACATGCGCGAACTCCTGGACCAGCGCTCACGCGCCAGCACCAACTACTGGGAATAGCCCCGAGCTGGTACCGGCCCACCATCTGGGCCGGTACCAGCTATCCGGAACACCGGTACCGCCAACGTGGATGTGTAATCTCCCGAGTTCGTTTACAACCTGTGCCAGAGCTTCGTTTACAACCTGTTCCGACGCTTCGTTTACGACCGGTCTCATGTCTTTGCTGACATCCTGTGTCATCGCTTCGTTGACGCCTGGGACGCCAGAGCGCGGGGGGCCTGGTTATGCCCCCGGGTAGTGCTGGGCTTCATAGACCTGGTGTTTTTGTGTCCATCCGGGTCTGGCGTCTCGGATTCGTGCGCCCTGGACTTGCCAGAACGGCAGCGTTCGTTTCGTGGCGGTCGTGGCCAGCGGGAGCGGAAAACAGATCGCTTCGGCACCGTCACGAACGTCGAACAGCGCGTACTCGGTGTCGGTGATCACGAGCTGATACGAGCCGACCAGATGAGTGGGTACCTTCAGGATTCTGCCGTGGAGGTAGATCTGCGGGTTCTCGCGGGTGATCACGACCTCGTCCGGGGCCTTGCGCAGCCGCCCGGTGGTGGTGTGCTGGGGATCCTCGGCCCACAGTTGTGCCGGGGCATCGGCGCCGACCCTGGCAACCGCATCTGCGTCGGCCTGCGCTTTGTGCGCCAGAGCGCGGGCAAGAAGATCTGTGTGCGGGATCGGGATACCGGCCGAAGGGCGATGCTCGCAGGCGTCCCACGCCTGCGAGGGGGTCATCTCGCCGGGCAACGATTGATGGTGGCGGCGGTGGTTGTAATACTCGCGGTACTCGGCTAGCAACTCATTGACCTGCGCCAAGGTGGCCGGTTGGTGGGCGTCAAGGAAGCGTTGCAGGGTCTGATGGGAGCGTTCGTTCTTGCCTTGTGTGGTCGGGCTGCGCACCTTCCCCGAGATCCCAAGACAGCCCTGATCGGCCAGGAGCCGCTGTAGCGGGGCGACACTGCCGCGGCGCAACTGGTTGAACGCGACACCGTTATCGGACAGCAGTTCCTGCGGTACCCCGTGGCGGGCGATCGCGGCCGACACCACCACGATCGCGTCATCGCCGTTCTCCGGGCGCGAACACGCACACGTGCCAACGTCGTACCGGGTCGAGTCGTCCACCAGCTGATACACCGTGACCTGCAGGCGTTCCTCGGTGAACAGCGCGTACGTGAATGCGTCGAGCTGCCACAGCTCCATCGCAGCGGCCCGCTGGAACCGGATAAACGACTTTCGGGGTCGCTTGCGCGGATTCGCGTCGACCACCCCCGCCTCGGCCAGCATCCGTGCGATCGTTGACACCGACGGCGCCTTCCCGGGGAACAGCGCATCATCGATGCCGGCATGCCACACCGATTTCGGTCCCGCGTCCCACCCCTTGGCGGTGAGCCGACGCCGAATCGTCAACACCGCCTCGACAGTGTCCCGTTCGAAAACGCGTGCCGGCGTCTTCGGTGCCCGCGAGCGGGGGTTCAGCGCGCCGTTCCCCTCCGCCGCGTACCGCTCTCGCAGGTTGTAGAACGACGGGCGGCTGATCCCTACCGCCCGGCAGAACTCGGAGACGCTCGGCGCGTCTGGCGCTGCGGGATCGAACGCGATGATCTGACGACGGGTGGCAGGCGGAAGCGATTTGGACATCCGTCGATTCTGGAAAGCCAGCGCCGAACCAGGCGGTAGCAACACCAGGTCGCGTCCTGCTACCTGT
>JBAXOQ010000359.1:0-4398 GCA_037133175.1 Actinomycetes bacterium | reverse complement strand
CCCCGGGACGGTCACGGGCAGGCAAGACGCCAAAGCGTCCCCGGTACGACCAAAACGACCATCAGGCTGCGACCGCCACGTGAATGTTGAGTACGGAGATTCCTGCAATGACCAGAGCGATGCCGACGTAGCGCAACAGTGAAGACGGTTCCTGGAAGGCAAGAATGCCGACGATGGTCGTTCCTACAGCGCCGATGCCGGTCCAAACTACGTATGCGTTACCGATCGGAATGGTCTTGATCGCGTACGATAGAAACACGAAACTCATCAAAGACGCGATCAGAAACCCGACCGTGGGCCATAGTCGACTGAGTCCGTCAGACAGTTTCAAGCAGACTGCGAATGCGACCTCGAACAGTCCAGCCACCAAAATCGCGAGCCAATCCATATAGGCCTCCCATCAGTGGAACGAATGCGTTGGTGCTAGTCCGCGGCGAACTCGCTGAGACCGGCGGTGAACCACTCGTAAAGATCGCGATCTCGCTCACTCATGTTGCGTTGAGCCTCGTCGAAAGAAAGCACGAGCGGATACACCACCGCGCCCATGTAGAAACGCTCTCGGCCCATCGGCAACAAGGTGAAGTGGTAGCGCTGCTCAAACAGCTGCCAGAGCCACTTCTCAATCACGAATCCCCAGTGGGTCACCCCCCCGTTCCTTCGCATCCCGCCAGGCGACTTGATACAGAAGGTGTCCAAGTTGAGTGTTGATGAACATGGGATGCACAGCGCAGATACCCACTTCCTCGAACTTCGTCAACTCGCCCACGCTGGCGTCGAGAGGGATGCTGTCGAACTCGATCCGTACCGGTGGGGCCAACGGTGAGTCAGAGATGATGCGCAGCACGCCCACCAGGCGCCCGCGCCACTCGGCAACGAAGAAGCGCGACTGCGGCAAGTACTTGACGTAGTCCTCAACGAAGCCCTCGTCCGATTCATCGCAGTAGCCGAGCGCGCGAAATGTACGGTATTCCAAACGCAGAGCAGGCTCGACATCTTCTGCTGTTGCTAACCGAACTGACGGACGGCTGAGCCAGATCCCAATCCGAGTTGGCCAGCCAATCAGCCGAATCACAAGCCTTACGACCTCCGGGCTCGGTGCCCATAGGCTCGGCCTTTCGTTGTCGATCACCACGGAACCGCCTTGAAGACAGCCGCAACCACGGATGCGACAGGCGTGTCAACGCAGGTAGTTCCGCGGGTCACCGTGGTCACCGGACCGAATGTGACATCGCGCGACCGTCGCATGGATGCAAGGCTTGATTCGATCAAGTCCATCACTTTCCCCTCACTGGTCCCGGTGTGTTCGACGAAAAGGCCCCGACCGGTCGTGCTCTCCTGCATCCATCCGATCCCAGCCCATGCTTCTTCACCGGGCAGAGACGTCCGTTGTTCGGCCAGGACCACATACAAGCGCCAACCCCACTCCTGGGGTTGCGCGAAAGGCGTGCCCACCTCAATAACCGCGCCAGCAGGGATGACGGAGCTGAGCGGTAGCAGGTTGAAGTTGGCGATCCCTGCGGCTACCAGTGCCTGATCGAAGGCCGCCAACTCGGTTGCGCCACTGCCCGATCCGTTGGTGACCGTCAGGACCAGCCCCTTTCCCGCTGCGTTCCCTTGGGTCGCTGGCAAACTGCGAGCAAGACAGCCAAGATCATTGGAAACATCGTCGGAGGCACCGGACTCAGGCATGAACCAGAACCCCTCCGACGATCGACCAACCTGCCGGTAGGTGCGCAGGAGTTCCGGTGATGCCCCAGGAGTCGATGCCGGTGAGGTCCGCTCCGGTCAGGTCCGCGTTGGTCAGGTTCGAATCGGAAATCGACCCCGAAAACACATCACCCCGCATGTCCACGTTAGTGAGGTTGGCATCCGTCAGATTCGAATTGGAGATCCATGTGCCGTGCATGTCAGCGTTCAAAAGGTTCGCGTTCGTCAGATCAACGTGGTCAAACTGCGCCTGGGTCATCCTCGCACCGGTCAGGTTCGTCCCCGTGAGGTTCATGTTCCTCAGGCTCGCCGCGGCGCCGTCGTTGGGGTCTTGACCAAGGTCCACCCCCGACAGGTCGAGGCCCGACAGATCCACATCGTGCAGATCAGCGCCCCGCAAGTTCGCATTCGGGTGGAGGAAGTAGCCGCTGACCAGTCGCCACCCTGCAGGCAGCGCAACCGGGGTCCCGGTGACGCCGCCAGGGCACATTCCACTGAGCGCATCTGCCGCTTCGCTTAGGTCCATGCCGGTGGTGTCCAGGCCACAAACCCCGGAACCGATGAGATACCCGTTGATCAACCGATAGTGCTCACTGGGCAGGGCGGCTGGGACGCCGATGATGCCGCTAGCGTTCATGTCCCACAAGGACAGTCCTGTCAAAATCGCACCGGTCAGATTCGCCCCGTTCATGGACCCGTGCTCGAACATCGCGTCGGTCAAATCCGCACCGGTCAAGTTTGCGCCGGTCAGGTCCCCTCTGCTGAGCATCGACAGATTGACACCGCGGAAGTCACAGTAAGACAGGTTCTTGCCCGGTCCCGGGTGGGCGCAGTCCGCGGGAGGCAGCGGCACGGCTGCCGCGCTCGGCGCACTGTCGGCCCCGGTCCCGGCGCTGTTGATCGCGGCCACACGGAAGGTGTACGAGGTGCTGTTCGCCAGCCCGGTGACGTTAGCCACCGGAGTGCTGGACACCCCGTCAGGGAACGTGGTCCAGGTCGTGCCGTTGCTGGAGTACTGCACGCGATAATCGGTGATCACGGCGCCGCCATTGGAGGCCGGCACCGCCCAGGTCAGGGCGACCTGACCATCCCCGGCCACACCGACCACGCCGCTGGGCGCGCCCGGGGCCGAGACCGTCGGCCCCGGCGGTGGCACGACCGGGGTGGGCACGAACCGGTAGCTGATCGTGACCTTGGTGGTCTTCTTCGCCTTCACGGCCACTGTCTTGACCGCCGGACTGGGCACAGCCGTCCCGCCCGGGGCGGGAACCGTTGCCGCAGTCACGGTGAACCTGCCCGCGGCGAGCTTGGACAAGGTGGCGGACTTGGTGATGATCTTGTTGACCTTCGGACCGGTCACCGTCAGCCGCGCCACGGCACCGCGCGGCACCCCGGACACCGTGACCGACAGCTTCGTCGTGGCATAGGTCTTCGCAGCGCGCGGTGCCAGCGCCTTGGTGCAGCCGATACAACCGCAGCAGGCGCAACCATCGCCGCTGCCAAGGCGGAAGGGACGACCGGCGCACCGGCCAGCGCTGGACCCGCCACAGCCACCAGCCCGCCGAGTACCAGCGACCCCGTGACCACTACCGCACACTTACCGAAACCGGGCTTGCGCGTCGTTCTCTGCACTGACGATCCTCCCCCGCGACACCCTGACCAGCCGGACAACGATCGGCAATGCGTCGCAACAGACATGCAGCCGACCCCACCAGTGACGCTAACCCCGATCCCACCCCGTTGAACCCCGGGAAACCCCGGGGTTCAACGGGTGGCCCGTCCACCGCAGATCGACTACCGTCGACAACCGTGCGCACCACCCGCGACGTGAAAACCCCGCCTGCGAGACTGTGATCATGGCCTCGGTTTCACGACCGAGTCGCTGATCCTCACCGCAGTAGCCCTACGACGCCGCACTTTCAACAACCCCCGCTGGGCCTGGATCGACGTGGCGGCCGGGTGCATCGTACTGATCGCGACACCGTTCTTCACCCAGCCTGCTGACAGGTTCTCCAGCTGGTCCGCTTGGGGCTACGCCGTGACTTTGTCTGTCGCCTGCAGCGCCGGAATTGGTCTGAAGCGCTGGTGGCAGGTCATGATCGCCATCAGCCTGCTCACTGTCTTGTACTTGGCCGCGACCCTTCCAGCGGCAACATCAATGGCTCAGACCACGACCGCGCTGACCAACTCGCTGTCCTACCTGATGTTCGCAGCCGTCGTACGCGTCCCCGCCAACTTCATCCGGCGCCTGGCAGTCGAGGCAGAGAATGCTCGAGCCCAAGTTGCGGCCCTGGCCAGGGATGCCGAGCGCTCACGCCACCGGCTACTGCTGCACGACCAGGCATCGGTGCTGGCCCTGCTATCCAGCGACGAGATCGACCCGGAGCTGGCCGCCGTCATCCGCAACCAGGCCGCCCAGAGCGCCCACCGGGTGCGCCGGTTCATCTCCGACGAACCCGACCCGACCCTGCCCTTGGCACAGCAACTGACCGCCGTCATAGCCGAGTTCCCCGACCTCGATCCGGAACTGAACGTCGACCAGGTGACCTGCGACGTCCCCGACGACGTACTCGACGCCGTCACCGATGCGGTCCGGACCCTGCTGCACAACGTCCGCAACCACGCCCACGCCGGCGAGGTCGTCGTGCATGCCACCACCGACGACAACACCTGGTCCGTGCAGGTCAGCGA
>JBAXOQ010000358.1:0-4404 GCA_037133175.1 Actinomycetes bacterium | reverse complement strand
CTGATCGACGCCCACCTGACCGAAATTGCCCAGAGCGCCGCCGCCCGCCCAGCCGAGCATCGCCAACATCACCGCCGCGAGCAGCGATGCGACGGCGAGTTTGGCCATCGCCAACGCAAGCGGCAGCGGCCGGCGGGCGCACTGTTGGCCCAGCGCCACCCCCGCGACGGCGCCCAGGATCAACAGCGCCACCCACACCGGACCCAGCGGCGGCGTCGGCAGCGCCGCCAGGATCGGCAACGCCGGGATGTCTCCGCCGAACACCGTGAAGGCGCTGAACGTCGCGAAACCGATATGCGCGCTGGAGCCCACCGCCATCGCCGCGGCTCCGACCACCACATTGGGTAGGTAGAGCAGCGACAGCGCGGTCAAGCTCAACTGGCCGACAAAGGAATCGGTGATGCCGAACAGGTCGTGCATGGTGCCCCAATGCACCACCAGGGACGCGGCAACCACCGCGCAGGACAGCGCCAGCAGCGTGAGCACGCCGATGACTGCCGGCCACAGGCTCTCGGCCAGCCAGGTCTCGGTGGCCACCCCGGTGGTGTACTTCTCGATAATCAGCTGGCTGTTGAGTTCTTCCAGCTCATAGCCCCCGGGAAGGACATCGAGGTTCTCACGCACGCCCTTGACGGGGCGCGGGGCACGCCGCGTGCTGATAGCTGCAGCCAGTTCCTTGCCGTCATCGTCGGAATGGCCCAGGTCTTCGGCGAGGTTGCCCTGCGGGTCGAGGTCCACGGCAAGCACGCGCTGACCGGAGGCTGCGAACAGCGCCGACAGGTTCGCCACCACGGACGTCTTGCCGACGCCCCCCTTGCCGTTCATGACTGCGATCGTGGTGTTGCTGATGGCCATGGCGACCACTCCCCTTTCCGACAAGTCGGAAACTAGCAGCGAACTGCTCAGCTGCGGTCTATCTCCGCAGCTAGGGCGTGTCCTAGGCCAGCGGATAGGCCGACTGCGCGCTAGGCCTTCGCCTAGGATTCACCCTAGATCGTGGCCTAGCATCCGACCTACCCTGTGACCTAGGTGTGATGCCAGGCCCCGAACTAGGCTCCGGACTAGGCCGGACCAGCTGCGGGCCAGAATCACCGATTCGGTGGTCCCAGCACACAAGACAAACCCCACCAACGCAAATCGCGTCAGTGGGGGACAGGCAGCCCGGTCACGGTGGCGCCGCCGGTGCAGTCGGGTCTACCTGGCCCCGGCTCACTGTGGATGCTGCGTGTCGCGCGCGGAAGAGCCTGTACGCCCGGGATTCATGTAGTCCTAGGCCGAGTTATGGGCCGATGCCTAGGACTCGACCTATTCGGCGGCCTAACTCAGGTCTGGGCTACGCCCAATGGCATACACATCTCGCGACCGGGTTGCCGTCTGGACCAGCGGCGTCGGCGACTCAGACCGGTACCGGCGATCCGAGTCGCCGCACCCGAATCTCGCGAGACTCCGGCGCGGTCGAAAACAGGACCGAACCAAGGTTGCCCGGGTGGGGGAGTGAGGCCATGAAAGCCGCGCTTGGAAACCCCGACGGATTGCCCGGCAGCGCGCCCGAGATTGAGGCGATGCGCACGCGGGGAGAGTCGCCTGGCAGCGGCAAAGTCTAGGCTCCCACCTAGGCCTAGCTCTAGGCTGTAGCCTAGGAATGAGCCTATCCCCAGGCCTATTTGTATGCCTAGACCGAAAGCTAAGCTATGCCCTAGGCCGCGCCATTTCACGCGAACCGTAGGCATCGCCGGCGAAGAGCTGCCCCCGGAAACGGTAACAACAGCCATCTAAGCGGTCGAACCACCGAACCTTGGGGATTTGTGGGCCGACGTGTCCCAGGGTCTTAGAAGACCGCACAGCCCATCCGCCCGAATCGCCGAGATCACCCCAATTCGCTGTCAACAGCACCTGCAGACCGGCCCTAAGCGGCATGACGGCGGCGTCAGATCCAAAAGGAGATAGGCACCGGGGGAGTGTTCGACGCCTTTGTCTGCGAGCACCGAGGCCTCCCGAGCGCCGAGCTGATCGCGATTGAACCTGCTCGCAGCGGCGTGATGGCTCACCCCCCGAGGGACGCTCCCGATCGAGATGACAACCAACGGATCGGCGCGACAGCAGTTGTCGGCGGCGGCGGTTAACACCCCCAGCCAGTCTGTGATGAACAGCGCATTTGATCAACGGCCGGGCCGAAACGGAACCGTCGATGCCGCGCATTCGTCAATGGGAAGATCGCTAATGCTCGTCGGACGGGTTCCGGAACGACACCGAACTTCATCCTTGCTGTCTCGTCCGGCGCGCCTGGCGAGCTCCAGCAGAGATCGGTTTCTGGGATGCGTCCGACTGCTCTGGTACTATCGTCCAGTCTTGTTCGGCACTAAAGACCTGTCGACGGGCGGCGACCGCGCAAGCCAAGCGATGTCGTCACATGCGCAGAAATCATCACAAGTGGGGGAGTAGGCATGGAAGAGTTGTGCGTTGGCCTTCGGACTAGGGCCAGCCAGCGTTGCTTGTCGGCGTCAACGGTACCGCCGCTGTGAACGCCGTCGTCGTACCCGTCAATTTTGGCTGCGCCGATGGGTTAGACCCCGCAAATCGCGCCCCCGGGCGGGCGCAGTCGCGCGTGATTCGCCGTACCGCGTCAGCCCCCGAGTCGGTGACCCCGCAATCGGCCTCGGAACATGCGGAGCGTCTGGCCCAAGACCCATGGCCTGACGTCAGGACCATGGCAGTCCAATCGGGCCTACTGTCTGCGGAGACGCTCACGCACTTGGCGACGACTGACCATTCCGTGCAGGTGCGGCGCACGATCGCCCGATCACCGCACGCGCCGGCGGCGGCGGTGGCAATTCTGGCGGGCGACCCCGACGGGCAAACCCAGATGCTTGTGGCCAAGCACCAGCCTCGCCGCCACCACGTTGAGATCGAGCTCCTCGCGGCGTTCGCAAGTGCCAACGCATCTCGTGAAGTCGTTCAGTTCTGGTCGTTGCCCCCGCGCCGCGAGTGGCCAGGGATTCTGGCGGACCTGGACTGCGACGAACGGGTTCAGGTGCTGCTTGCGCTGCTGGTCAAGCCGTCGGTGACCGTGTGCTCGCTCGCCCAGCATCCGAGGCCGCGCGTGCGAACGGCCGTCTGCTACAACCGCCGGCTACCCGACTTGTTGCGCATCGACCTGGTCGGGGATCTGACCCCCGGCGTGGCCGCCCATGCAGCAACAACGCTTCGTGCACTTCCCAACACTGAACCCGGAGGCTCCTGATCTTCATCAAGAGAAGCATCCCCACAAGGGCCAGCGACCCCTATCTGGCCGTGCATGAACTGTTGGACCAGCTCGTCCAGGCCACGCGCTCGCTGCCGACAAGCCTGGACGAGGTTGGCATCGCGCGCCAGTTGCTGACCGAGCTGAAGCCACTCGCGCCGTTCGATCGAGGTGTGCTGTTCTCCCGTGACCTGAGCGATCACTTGGCGATCGTGGCCATGCTGGGGACCGACAGGGTCACCTGGTCACCGAATCTTGACGACACCCGATGGGACCGAGCCCTGAGCAGCGGTGAAATCACGAATGGGCCCGGCTCGTTCAGCGAGCCTCGGTCCGGCTTCTCAGTGGTGCTTCCACTGCGCTTGGCGGACCACGTCATCGGCCTTGTCGGGCTGGAGCGAATGGAAGGTGACTGGACCGCGGCCGAATTGGTCGCAGCCCAGCAGCGAACCGACGAGTTCGCAATCCGCTTCGACGCCAGCACCCTGTTCAGCCAGTTGCGAGCAACCGCGACGACCGAGGAGCGCAAGCGCCTCGCGCGCGAGATCCATGACGGCGTCGCCCAACAGGTGACATCCGTGGCGTACCTGATGGACACGGTCACCGACGAGCTACCGGCCTCCAGCCAGGAGCTGCTCGCGCCTGTGAGGGAGGGTCTCAGCGAGATCATCGAGGAGCTGCGGTTCTCGATCTGGGAATTGCGCAGCGACGTACAGCCCGACCGAGGACTCGGAGCCACCTTGTCTGCGTATCTGCGCGATGTCGGGGCCGCCAACGGGTTGAAGGTCCACACCGTGCTCAACGAAGCTAGCCACCGGCTGTCGCCGACCGTCGAGACAGCGGTGCTGCGGATAACGCAGGAGGCCGTCACCAACGTGCTCAAGCACGCGAACGCGCAGAACCTGTGGGTCGACTGCACCTTGGAACCGGATCGGGTGCTCCTTCGCGTCGCGGACGACGGACAGGGGAGGGTTGCGCAGATGCGCTGGGATTCCTTCGGCATGCAGATCATGCGCGAACGGGCAGTCGGGATCGGCGCCCTGCTGGAAATCCGCGATCGGGTGGGCGGTGGCACGATCGTGGAACTGTCGCTGACGCCAGAAGGGAAGCGTTAGGTGGCCAACACGATATTGATCGTTGATAGTCACGATCTCGTTCGGGAG
>JBAXOQ010000357.1:0-4454 GCA_037133175.1 Actinomycetes bacterium | reverse complement strand
GCCGCACCGGCGGTGACGTCTTCGGCGGCAACACCGGTGGGGGCCACCACCGCGACGCTGCCGGGCACGGTTAGTGCTAACGGTTCACCGATCACCGATGTCAAATGTCAAGTGTCGACGACTGCGGACATGGGTACCCCGATAGCCGGGTCACCATTCACAGCGGGCACACCAGCGGTACCAACATCAGCTGGCGCCGCCGGGGTCCCCGCCTCGTGTGCGCTGACCGGCCTGAGCCCTGGCACCCAGTACTACTTCACGCTGAGCGCAACGAACACGATCGGTACCACCACCTCCACCCCGGTACTGAACTTCACCACCTTGGCCGCACCGACCATCGGTGGGGTATCACCGAATTCGGGTCCGTTGGCCGGGGGGACCACCGTCACGCTCACCGGTACGAACCTGGGCGGCACCACGGCAGTGAGCGTCGGCGGGAACGCGTGCACATCGGTGGTGGTCGCTGTTAACGGCTTGTCGCTGACCTGCACCCTGCCCGCTGGCACTGCCGGGGCAAAAGATGTCGCGGTCACCACAGCAGGTGGAACGGCAACCCTGCCAGGTGGCTACACATATGTGGCACCGGCCCCGCCGCCCGCGCCCGCGGAGACGAGTACAGGTGTTGGCACCGCCGTGCAGTCCGTGACCTTGCCGATTCCTGCGGGTGGTTCGGTAGCGCTGGTGGGCGGGGCAGATGCAACCCACCTGACGATCCCCGGGCAGGGTGCGTATTTACTTGATCAGCTGACGGGTGTTGTCACGTTTACCCCGGTGGCCGGGTTTGTTGGCGCCGCTACTCCTGCTACCTATCGGGTCACAGATGCGTTCGGGCAGGCCTCACTTGGCACCTATACGCCGACTGTGACGAGCCCGACCAAACCGCCTCAGACTCTGGTTCGCTGCGGAGCGGTGCTCCAGAACCAAAGGAACGGTGCAGTGGTTGCGCTGCCCAAGAGATGCGTTACCAACGCGGGACAGGTGGTAAGGGTCCTCGTCCGATGCAAGCTTGTCGGCAATCAAACCCGAGGCGACATTTCGTACTGCAAGAAGATTAGGAACCTTAAGGGTGGAGTCACGGTAAAGGTAATGGGAGAAATTACCGTGATCATGACGGTAGACCTGTATTGCCCGGCGACCGCCAAATACGCTGCCTACAAGAAATCGAGGGTTTACCGGGTCCGAGGTCGCTGGTAGGCCAGCTAGAGCCATCCGATCAACGCGCTCCAATGCCGTGGGGACGAAACCACGGGGGTCCGAAGGTCGGGCCGAGAGGGCTCAGATACCGCCGACCGAAGAACAAGCGGCGCATAGTTGATCTAATGACCATGGATGATGCTGGTTCGCCGCCGCGGGGCCGCGATCTTTGGTTCAATGTCGGCCGTGATCGTTTCCGCGCTCGGCGGGCAACGTGTTCGGCCTGACAGTGTTGATCTATTTCCTGGTGCAAGGTGGATTGGCAGAGTTGGTATTTGCGCTTACCCGCCACCGGCTGGCAAACCCAGAAGCAGTCGGAGAGCAGTCGAAGGCGCGCGGACTAGACTTGTTCATCCGCTCGTTGCTCGGCCTCGAACGAAGTGCCGCAATGAAGGTCTTGCGTAATTTCATCTGGGTAACCTCACAAGTCGACCAACTCGTCGACATTCTGCATGGCATCCGCGCCAACGCATTGGCTTCGTAACCTAGGTCAGCTCCCGCCCAACCTCCGGCGTTGGGGACGATCGATTTCGACTCTCTCGGCCTCCGCTTCCGCCAACTGAGTTGACAACGCCTGGCGAACGATCGAAACGCCCTCCATCAGCCGCTTGGTAGGACCGGCCACGTAGTCTCCGCGCTTATCGGCATCATCGCGGACTGCTTCCTCAGCTCTCCTGACCACATCGAGACCCTTCAGTAGTTCGGCAACCGTGTCGGGGTCCAAATACACCGATCCATTTGGCTGGTCGCTGCCCCTGAACCGTCGCGCTCGCAAGCGCCCAAGAATGCGTTGACGCTTTCTCTTGCAGGCGTTGCAGATCATCCTTATGGAAGTTTGCGACGTGCACTGGCAAGTAAACTCAGTCGTCACCGTTATTCCCTAACGATCGTCTTGCGCACGTGGCGAGCCAATAGAGCAAGAAAACAGAATGCTCAAGAACCCCTCCACAGCTCAGAGGGAGCATAGCCCGTTATGAACTAACGGTGTCCTTAAAAAGGAAAAAATCGGCCCGCCGCTTGTATATCCATGAGAAACCTAGGCAAGACCACCCGGCCACAAGTCCACACCGAGTGCGCGTTCAAGCGTTGCCAGCGTCGCCGTATCTGGGATGACCCGGCCACTGTAGATGTAGTTGATGGTGTTCAGATTGACGCCGGTCTCGCGAGCGAGCGCTCGCTCGCGAGACCGGCGTCAATCTGAACACCATCAACTACATCTACAGTGGCCGGGTCATCCCAGATACGGCGACGCTGGCAACGCTTGAACGCGCACTCGGTGTGGACTTGTGGCCGGGTGGTCTTGCCTAGGTTTCTCATGGATATACAAGCGGCGGGCCGATTTTTTCCTTTTTAAGGACACCGTTAGTTCATAACGGGCTATGCTCCCTCTGAGCTGTGGAGGGGTTCTTGAGCATTCTGTTTTCTTGCTCTATTGGCTCGCCACGTGCGCAAGACGATCGTTAGGGAATAACGGTGACGACTGAGTTTACTTGCCAGTGCACGTCGCAAACTTCCATAAGGATGATCTGCAACGCCTGCAAGAGAAAGCGTCAACGCATTCTTGGGCGCTTGCGAGCGCGACGGTTCAGGGGCAGCGACCAGCCAAATGGATCGGTGTATTTGGACCCCGACACGGTTGCCGAACTACTGAAGGGTCTCGATGTGGTCAGGAGAGCTGAGGAAGCAGTCCGCGATGATGCCGATAAGCGCGGAGACTACGTGGCCGGTCCTACCAAGCGGCTGATGGAGGGCGTTTCGATCGTTCGCCAGGCGTTGTCAACTCAGTTGGCGGAAGCGGAGGCCGAGAGAGTCGAAATCGATCGTCCCCAACGCCGGAGGTTGGGCGGGAGCTGACCTAGGTTACGAAGCCAATGCGTTGGCGCGGATGCCATGCAGAATGTCGACGAGTTGGTCGACTTGTGAGGTTACCCAGATGAAATTACGCAAGACCTTCATTGCGGCACTTCGTTCGAGGCCGAGCAACGAGCGGATGAACAAGTCTAGTCCGCGCGCCTTCGACTGCTCTCCGACTGCTTCTGGGTTTGCCAGCCGGTGGCGGGTAAGCGCAAATACCAACTCTGCCAATCCACCTTGCACCAGGAAATAGATCAACACTGTCAGGCCGAACACGTTGCCCGCCGAGCGCGGAAACGATCACGGCCGACATTGAACCAAAGATCGCGGCCCCGCGGCGGCGAACCAGCATCATCCATGGTCATTAGATCAACTATGCGCCGCTTGTTCTTCGGTCGGCGGTATCTGAGCCCTCTCGGCCCGACCTTCGGACCCCCGTGGTTTCGTCCCCACGGCATTGGAGCGCGTTGATCGGATGGCTCTAGCTGGCCTACCAGCGACCTCGGACCCGGTAAACCCTCGATTTCTTGTAGGCAGCGTATTTGGCGGTCGCCGGGCAATACAGGTCTACCGTCATGATCACGGTAATTTCTCCCATTACCTTTACCGTGACTCCACCCTTAAGGTTCCTAATCTTCTTGCAGTACGAAATGTCGCCTCGGGTTTGATTGCCGACAAGCTTGCATCGGACGAGGACCCTTACCACCTGTCCCGCGTTGGTAACGCATCTCTTGGGCAGCGCAACCACTGCACCGTTCCTTTGGTTCTGGAGCACCGCTCCGCAGCGAACCAGAGTCTGAGGCGGTTTGGTCGGGCTCGTCACAGTCGGCGTATAGGTGCCAAGTGAGGCCTGCCCGAACGCATCTGTGACCCGATAGGTAGCAGGAGTAGCGGCGCCAACAAACCCGGCCACCGGGGTAAACGTGACAACACCCGTCAGCTGATCAAGTAAATACGCACCCTGCCCGGGGATCGTCAGGTGGGTTGCATCTGCCCCGCCCACCAGCGCTACCGAACCACCCGCAGGAATCGGCAAGGTCACGGACTGCACGGCGGTGCCAACACCTGTACTCGTCTCCGCGGGCGCGGGCGGCGGGGCCGGTGCCACATATGTGTAGCCACCTGGCAGGGTTGCCGTTCCACCTGCTGTGGTGACCGCGACATCTTTTGCCCCGGCAGTGCCAGCGGGCAGGGTGCAGGTCAGCGACAAGCCGTTAACAGCGACCACCACCGATGTGCACGCGTTCCCGCCGACGCTCACTGCCGTGGTGCCGCCCAGGTTCGTACCGGTGAGCGTGACGGTGGTCCCCCCGGCCAACGGACCCGAATTCGGTGATACCCCACCGATGGTCGGTGCGGCCAAGGTGGTGAAGTTCAGTACCGGGGTGGAGGTGGTGGTACCGATC
>JBAXOQ010000356.1:0-4473 GCA_037133175.1 Actinomycetes bacterium | reverse complement strand
GTGGCCAGGTTCCCGGTCAACCACCGGCCGCCCCCGGCGCTAACGGTTTCAACCTGCAAGAGGCCTTCGTCTACTCCTGGGCCAAGTTCACCGCGAACCTCGGGCCGCTGATCCTGGCGATGCTGATCTTCTTCGCCGTTGGTGTCGTGATCTTCGGCCTCTATCTCGGGCTGAGCCTCCTGGCGGTGCTGGTCGGCGGCAAAAGCTGCACGACCATCGGAGGCGGCTACTACACGTATGAGAGCTGCACAACGACCGGTCCGGTCGCCACAGGGCTGCTGATCCTGATCACGCTGGTGTTCGTGGTGGTGATGGTCGCTTACGCCTTCATCATCCAGGCGGGACTCGCCCGGGTCGGCCTGGCACTGACCGCCGGTAATCCGATCGAGGCCAAAACGCTGTTCAACAAAGAAAGGCTCGGGACCATCGTCGTGGCCGGGATCTTGATTGCGATCCCGAACATCCTCGGTAATCTGGTGAGCAACACGATCCTGTTCGTACTGTCGATCGTGTTCTATCTGGCCAGCATCGTGGTGGTGTTCTTCTCGAACTACTTCGTGTACTACATCGTCGACAAGAACATGGGATCGGTCGATTCGATCAAGGCGAGTTGGAACTTCGTCACTCAGAATCTGGCGTCACTGCTTGCGTTGTATGTGCTGTCCTTGGCCATCGTTTTCGTCGGTGCTCTGCTGTGTGGTGTCGGCCTGATTGTGGCTGTGCCGATCGTAGTTGTGGCGCAGGCCTACGCCTACCGGGTGCTCAACAACGAACCGATTGCTGCCTAGGACGCAACGTTCGGCTCAGGCACGGTCAACGACGAAGGAACCGCCGGTGGTGCATCCACCGGCGGTTCCGTCGTTCACTGGCTGTGGCCCTGGCTCTCGCTGTGGCTGTGGCCGCTGTGCTCCTTGTGGCTGCTGTCCTTCTTGTCGCTGCTGCTTCGCTTGCCTTTCTTGCGGTCGGAGCGACTGCGCCTGTGGCTGCGCATCACCACGGCGTCGGTTGCTTTGTCCGACAACAGGGCCTGGTTGCGCTGGTCCCACAGCGGCCACAGCCACAGGATCGCGCCGACACACGTCAGGATGAGCGCGAGTTCCACGTAAACGAGCAGCGCTCGCACCATGCCCCAGCCGACGCCCAGGGGCTTGCCGGTCGCCGATGACAGTGTCCGAGTCCGGAAGACCGTCTTGCCCAGCGACCGGCCGGTCGTACCTTCGTAATAGCCCTTGTTGACGAACCAGTACACGATGGCGAGCACCATCAGCAGGTAGTACCCGATGCCTGGGCCAGCGGTTACCTGGTCGATGTACGTCACCCCGTTGATGACGGTGGCGACGTCGGTCCTGCTGATGAAGAACAGGGCTTGGGCGACGCCGATGAGGACCAGGGCCGGCAACACGTCGATGAACAGCCCGCCCGCACGCCGTCCCCAGGACGCGTAGCGTCGGCTCCGCGGTCTCGTTGGCGAGGCGGCTGCGCCTGAGTCTGTGGTGGTCATGAGGTCACCGATTCTAGCCCGTCGGACCTGCTGCCGAATCCGGGCACGACGGCCCTGCCCCTGTGCCACATCCGCTGTACGAGCACAATGCCGATGACTGCGCAGGTGCAATACAACAGCCAGTAGTACACGACATCGAAACGCACTTGAGCCTGGGTGGGGTCGGTGAGGTGGCCCACCAGCACGGCCGAGGAGTCGATGGGGTCACCGGTAGACAAGAAAGTCAGCGCCACGGCCAGGCTGGCGGACACATCCCACAGCAGGTGCAGCAGAACGGCGACCAGCCACCAGCCCACGACGCTCGGTGCAAGGCGCATCCGTCCGTTGCGGGCGGCGGCGAACAGGGCGCCTCCTGCCAGCGCCGTCCATAGTCCGTGACCGACCGGCGCCAGCAGACCGCGCACCATCTGGTCCTGCAGCAAGGGGAAGATGTCGTTGTTGCTGGAGGCAATCATCGCGTTGAAGGCGTACCCGGATGATTCGAAAGCCGCGAATCCGAAGCCGACTGCTGCTCCGAGCACCATGCCGTCCCGTCGATAGTAGGACCTCAGGTGGCGCGCCAACAGGAATACCATGAGCAGCTTGACGGTCTCTTCAATGACGGCCACGCCGGGGTAGTAGGCGATCGGGTGTCCGGGTAGCAGCAATGACTCGATCAGGGCGCACACGATGACGGCGAACAACCCGGCACCGACCATCGCCGTGGCCAACAGCGGCACCGTGAGCGCGCTCGGTTCGCCCGCTGGGTTGGCGCCGGAGTACTGCTCGCGTTCCACCGCCCACACGACGAAAGTGATCGGGATCAGAAAGCTGCCAGCAAAGATGATCGACGGGACAATGGTGCCGTCCTTGGTGGCCCAATAGGTCAGGACACTCAGAATCCAGGTGGCCAGTCCGCCGATTAGCACACGAAGCCACAGCCGACGTCGGCGCGCGCGCGGCGGGGGACCGTCCGACGCACTCACAGCCGTACCACCCACAGGCACCGAGCCTACGGGTTCGCGTAGCCGAGAGGCCGGGTTGGCGGCCTAGACTGTCTTGCATGTCCGATGATCGCAAGCTCGAGGTTCTGCGTGCCATCGTCGAGGACTTCGTGACGACATCTGAGCCGGTGGGATCCAAGGCGCTGGTGGAACGCCACCACCTGGGAGTCAGTTCGGCGACGATCCGCAACGACATGGCGGTGCTGGAGGACGAGGGCTACATCGTGCAACCCCACACGTCGGCTGGGCGCATTCCCACCGACAAGGGGTACCGGTTGTTCGTCGATCGGCTGTCTCATGTTCGGGCGTTGAGCCGTGCGGAACGCAACGCCATCCATGCGTTCCTCGACCACGCGATCGACCTGGACGATGTGATGGCCAGCAGCGTCCGGCTGCTGGCTCAACTGACCCGACAGGTTGCCCTGGTCCAGTACCCGTCGTTGACGCGCTCGACGGTGCGCCACGTCGAGCTGGTGCCGCTGGGTCACGGTCGGCTGCTGCTGGTGCTGATCGCCGATACCGGCCGGGTGGAGCAGCGTGTCGTGGAGGTACCGCAGGTGCTCGATGACGACTCGGTTGCCAAGCTGCGGTCAGCGCTCAACTCAGCGGTCATCGGGCAGCGGTTCGCCAGCGTCGGTGACCGGGTCGCGAATCTGCCCGCGCAGTTCGACAACGTCGAGCGCGCTGCGGTATCGGCGGTGATCGCCACCCTGCTGGCGACGGTCATTGAGCGCCACGAGGAGCGGGTCGTGTTCGGCGGCACCGTCAATCTGGCCCGGGCCGGTCATGACTTGGCGGGATCTCTGGAGTCGGTGATGGAGGCCTTGGAGGAACAACTTGTGCTGTTGCGGTTGTTGGGGGAGCAGGCGACTGATCAGCAGCCTCTGACGGTGACCATCGGGCACGAGAACACCGTTGAGGGACTGAGCAGTACGTCGGTCGTGACGGCGGGCTATGGCACGTCCGGGCGGCAGATGGCTCGTTTGGGCATCGTCGGTCCAACTAGGATGGACTACCCGGGCACAATGGGGGCGGTGCGGGCAGTCGCACGGTACCTCGGACGGGTAATGGACAGCCGCTGACGGTCAGGCACGACAGCACGACGCGGCATGAAGACTTTGACACTGCGTGATGACAGCGCGGAACGAACCAGCAGAAGGATTGGTGCACGTTGGCCACGGACTACTACACGGTCCTCGGGGTCGCCCGAGACGCCACCGGCGAAGAGATCAAGCGCGCCTATCGGAAACTGGCGCGCGAGTTTCATCCCGATGTGAATCCCGATCCGGCCGCTCAGGAGCGGTTCAAGGCCGTCGGCGAGGCGTACGAGACGCTGTCCGACCCCTCGAAGCGGCAGATGTACGACTTGGGAGTGGACCCTCGCGGCAATCGTGGCGGCGGCACCGGTTTCCCCGGGGGCTTTGGCTTCGGCGACATCATGGACGCCTTCTTCGCGGGGGGCGGTCAGTCCCGTGGTCCGCGTTCCCGGGTGCGCCGCGGTCAGGATGCCCTGGTCCGGTTGGAGGTCGACCTGCGCGAAGCCGTCTTCGGCACGGTTCGGGACATCATCATCGACACTGCGGTCGCCTGCGGCACTTGTCACGGTGAAGGCTCGGCGCCGGGCAGCGAGCGAATCATGTGCAGCATGTGCAACGGCCGGGGTGAGATCCAAAGCGTGCAACGCTCGTTCCTGGGACAGGTGATGACCGCGCGGGCGTGCCCGCAGTGCAGCGGCTTCGGAGACATCGTGACCGCGCCATGCCCCGAGTGCGCTGGGGACGGTCGGGTCAGGACCAGACGGACGCTGACGGTCCGGGTGCCGGCCGGAGTCGACACCGGGACTCGGATTCAACTGACCGGCGAGGCCGAGGTCGGCCCGGGCAACGGTCCGGCCGGGGACCTGTACGTCGAGATCTATGAGAAGGCCGACCCCACCTTCGAACGTGAGGGCGACGACCTGCACTGCATCATCTCGATCCCGATGACGGC
>JBAXOQ010000355.1:0-4482 GCA_037133175.1 Actinomycetes bacterium | reverse complement strand
GCGGGCGAGTTCGTCGGGCCGACTGCCCATCGTCAGGACCACCGCGCTGACCGTGCCATTGGCGGCGGCGCCGCTGCTGCTTTTGCTCATGCCGTTGCCCGCAGCCGCGAACTGCTCATGATGGCAATGAAATGGCCGATGGTCGCCAATACCGCGAGCGGGAGCAACGCCGCCACCAGCACCCGCGTCGCTGTCAGATCGCCAAGCACCGCGTCGATCACCGCCGCAACCAGCGCTAGCAGCGTGAGTTCGATGGAGTGAAAGACCTTGTAGAACGGAACGAATCCGGCGATTCGGCGAAGCCTGGCGACCAGTCCGCCGCGAGGACGGGAGGTCTCGGCTGCTTCGGATACTTTGGGCAGTCCGGCGTACGCGCGAGCCACATGCACGAAGTCGTTCAGCGATTTGTTGAGCAGCAGCACCACGGCCAGCAGGGCGCCGATCAGGATCCAGGCACTGTTGGCGTCGAAGCCGCCGGCGGCCCGGACGCCTAGAGCGATGGCGATGAAGGCCTCAGTGGTGTAATGCGCGATCTTGTCCAGGAACACGCCGGTCGGGCTCTGGCTGCATCGCCACCGGGCTACCTCGCCGTCCGTGCAGTCGATCAGCATTTGCAGTTGACCCAGGATTGCTGCCAGCAGGCCGCCGGGTAGTCCCGGGATCAGCAGGCTCGCGGCCGCGCACCAACCGATCAGGATCATCACCCCGGTCACGCCGTTGGCGCTGAACCCAGCTCGCAGGAATACCCGGGTCAGGTACGGAGACAGCGGTCGGTGATACAGATCGCCGACCCAATGCTCTGAATTGCGTCTGCCGGTGATGGTTGGCGGTTGGCAGACTTCTCGGATTTGGGCGATCGTCGGTCGATCCGGGCGCACAGGAGCGCTTGGCGGGAGGCTGTCGGCCATTGTGGGCTAGCTGGAGCAGATCGACTGGGCGGCGGTCCGTGGCTTGGCCGGGGCGGCCGCCGAGGTGGGTGCATTCGCGGTGATGACGGGTTTGATGCTTGTACCGAAATCCGGTCCCACCAGCAAAGTGATTTCGGTGGTGCCGCTGCCCGTGCCCTTGACCTGCCGAAGCATCGCGCCGGTGGAATACGACAGCGTCCGCGCAGCCTGGGTCTGGGTATCGCTGGACGGGTCGTAGACGATCGTCGTGGCGGCGACCTTCTTGCTGGCCTCGCCACCGTCGGTGACCTGGTAGCCCTCGTCCGCCAGCAACTGACGGGGTTTGTCGGCGGCGCCGGTGATACCACTGGCGTTCTGGACGTTCACCGAGATAGTCGCTGGCGCCTTGTAGAGCGGGCTCCCGTCGTTGCCGGCCGTCGATGGTGGCGGCCACGACTGGTCGTACCTCATGGCGTCCCATAGTTGCTGTGCTTGCGACGGTGCCCACGACACAGTTGCGCCATCTTCGTTGGCCACCCACGGCACGGTGGCGAAGACGATCTTATCCGGCTGCACGCCGGAAGCGTTCACGGCCAGGTCTTTCAAGGCGTCGAAGCTGGCGAGCCCGGCATCGGTGGTCAGCGACTTGGCCCCCGCGCTGAGAACCTCGTAGAGCTGGGCGGGATTGGTCAGCACACCGGCGCTTGTCGCCTTGCGAATCGCCGAAGACAGGAACTCCTGCTGGCGTGCGATGCGAGAGATGTCGCTGCCGTCGCCGAGTGTCTCTCGGGCCCGCACGAAGGCCAGTGCTTCCTCGCCCTTGACGATGGACTTGCCGGCCGGCAAGTTGAGCTTGCTGTTCGGATCGTTCACGGGTTTGGTCAGGCACACCTCGACGCCGTCGAGCGCTGCCACCACACCCTTGAATCCGGTGAAGTCCACCACCATGTAGTGGTCGATCGGAATGCCGGTCAGCTCGGTGACGGTCTTGGCGGTGCAGCCGGGACCGCCAAGGTCGAATGCTTCGTTGATCCTGGTCGTGTAACCGCCTTCGTAGGAGCCGGTCGGCGTTTTGCACAGGGCGAGCTGGACCATCGAATCTCGGGGGATGCTGACGGCCAGCGCCCGGGTGCGGTCGCCTGAGATGTGCAGCAGGATGGTGGTGTCGCTGCGGGCGCCCGAAATGATGTTGGGGTCGCCGTGGCCTTTGGAATTGGAGCCGGACCGGGTGTCCGAACCCATCAGCAAGATGTTGATGGGAGCGCCGGCTCGGGCGGTGACGCGCTCGCCCGAGGAGTTGGTGGGGGCGACGAAGTTGCCGTCGTTGCTGACGGTGATGTTGTCTGTGATGGCAAGGGCGAAATGACCTCCGGTGGCGGCAACCGCGGTAGCCGCCAGCACGCAACCAGAGAGGGTTCCAGCCAGGTAGCGCGGCCACTTGTGACGACGGCGAGCAGGTTGCGCCGTGTCGGGCTGCGGGTCCGCGGCAGGCGGATCCACGAACCGAGGTTCTTTGGCCAAAGCGAGTCCCCGAGTAGAAGTAGGTCAATCGTCACCCAAGAATAACCCGAGGACGGTACTTCGACCTACTCAACCGGGTGCGTGGTGTGTGTCGTGTCATCTCTGTTTCGCGGCGGTTCCGTGGTGGGACGGTCGCATCAGTACGGATACTGTTGCGCTGTGATCGCCGTCGTCGTGCCTGCGTACTGCGAGCGGGAGCATATTGCTGAGGTGATCTCGACACTCCCGGATTTGATCGACATCATCGTCGTGGTCGACGATGCCAGCCCAGATGACACATCCGAAGTAGCCCGCGGGACGTTGGATCCACGGCTGCGGCTCGTCAGATTGGACACCAACGTTGGGGCCGGTGGGGCAGTCAAGGTTGGTCATCAGGTGGCGCTGGCGGCCGGTGCTGACATTTGTGTGGTGATGGATGGCGACGGGCAGATGGATCCGGCCTACTTGCCTGACCTGCTGGAACCGGTCAGCGATGGCCGTTGCGGGTATGCGAAGGGCACCCGCTTCTATTCCCGGGACTCGCTGCGGGGGATGCCGCCGATACGGGTCGTCGGCAATGCGGTTGTCACCGCGCTCATGCAGATTGCCACGGGCCAGTGGCACTTGAGTGATCCGCTCAATGGCTACACCGTCATTCGAGCTGATGTTTTGCGCTCGATCGACCTCGACCGAACCGGCAATGGTGTGACGTTCCTGCTGGACCTGCTTGGGTTGTTGGCAGAAAGTGATGTGCCAGTGCAGGATGTTCGGATTCCGGCTCGCTACGGTGCCGAGACCTCCACCATTCGGTTGTCAGCGGTCGCCGGACAGTTGTTGTACACGCCGCTGACGGTGATGGCGCGACGGTTCGACGTCGATTCGCGCGGCCTGAACGTGGCCCGAGTTGCCTCGATCGGCGTCGGCACCGCCCTGGCGACCTTCGGAGCCATCAGATTGCGGCGGCACCGTCTGCGCTCGCTGCTGTGGTTGTCAGGCGCCGCTGCGGCGGCTGCTACTGCGGTCGTCCTCGACGCGGTCGGCGAGCGTTTGGGGCAACCGTTTGAACCAGTCTGGCTGCCTGACCTGCAGGCGTCTCGGTTGGCGCACCAGGTCCCGGGGTCGGTCAGCGAGCCTACTGAAGAGAGCGTCGGCGATGACTGAGTCCGACCGGGCGGCTTCGGCGGTCCGGTCGACCGAAGTGCGACGGGCACGGTACTCGGGCCGGTGGAGAGCAGCAGAACTGTTGTGGTTGCTGGTTCCAGTGTTGGGCTGGTGGTCCGGCGGTTTGGCCCTCGGGTGGCTGTTGCTGATGGTGGCGTTGATCGCGCAGGTCCTGCCGAAGCGGGTGGGTCCCACTGCGTTGGCGCGGTTGCCGGCAGCCGCCACCGTGCTGGTGGCGGCGGTCAGCGCGCTGGGGCTGACCGCCGGGTTCCTGGCAATCCCGTGGCTGAGCAGCCGGGCTTTGGCAGCCGGTTCTGCCGTGGCAGCTTGTCTTGGGCTCGCGGTGGCCGTCGGCGTGCGGCGGTACCGGCGCAGATCGGAGGCGACGACAGGATCGGCCGATTGGTACTTGCCGTGCATCCCACTGGTGGCAACGTTCGCGCTGGTCGCGGCGGCACGGCTGCGGACGCTGTCCTCACCTTCCTCCCCGATCACGTGGTCGCAGATGTCCGGTGATGATTTCTCGCACCTGTCACTGTCGGTGCTCACGGTGCACTCAGGCGGGCTGGACTACAGCCAATACCCCTACCCACGCGGCCTGAATACCGTGGTGGGGTGGGCATTCGCGGCGTTCGGGCCGTCGCAGCCGTCGGAGTTGCTCAACGGCTGGACACGGTTGTGGTCCAGCTTCGAACTGTTCAACTTCGGCCTGCTGATGGTGGCAATGGCGGTGGCGGTACTGACCTCTCTGCGGACGCTGAGAGCACCGAAGTTTGCCGGCGCGGCCGCGATGATGGTCCTGTTGGTGGCGGGTTTCACCGGCCCGATCTTCGGCTTCACCGTTGGCCGTGGTTTCGCCACAACGATCGCCGGCGGCTGGATGCTCCTGTCGGTCGTGCCGTTGGGCCTCGCCGCGCCGCCGAATCCGTCCCAA
>JBAXOQ010000354.1:0-4482 GCA_037133175.1 Actinomycetes bacterium | reverse complement strand
TCCTTCCCCACCGCGGACCAGTTCCTGACGATGAAGAGTCAGATCGACCAGAACTGGGGACCGATGGTGGCGAACAAATAGGGAGGTGATCCGTGTCGAGCATGTTTCGTGAAAACGCCGTGCAGGCCTTGCGCACGGCCGACGAAGAACGGCCGCTCGTCCGTTTGGTGCCGGCCAGGCGGTGGCTAATCGCTCTGGCCTTGGTGGTGATGCTGCTAGCCGGTGTCGTCTTCGCGGTCATCGCCTCCACCCGAACTCCGGTTCGGGGCATCGGCTACATCGACAACGGCGGCTTCATCACCCTGACAGCCCAGCAGAAGGGCATCGTTCAGGACGGTGTGGCGGTGCCCGGGACCGAAGTCAAACCCGGCGATGTGATCGCCCGCGTCATCACCAGCAACGGGACCACCGAACGAGTCGTGGCGCCGGGACCCGGAGTGGTGATGCAACTGCTGGGACCCGCCAAGGGCTGGCCGGTCCAGGCCGGAGACCCCATCCTGGTCATTGCCGGGATCGGTCGCGAGGGCGGCTCGAAAGTTGCGTTGCTGCTGCCAGGACTTGAGGCGACGGAGCTCACCGAGGGCAGCGTGAGCGAAGGTGCGACCGCTCGGCTCGAACCGGCCGGGAAGAGTGCTGTGCGCTGCGTCATCACCACTGTTCGGCCCTACGCTCAACCGGGAGACTCCCTCGTGGAGTTCATGCCAGACCCGTTTGTGGTGGCCTATGTCCGCAAGCGCTGCCGGGTTCCCAGCGTCATCCAGATGGAGGCGGTCGAGTGCGGTCCCGCGTGCCTGGCCATGATCCTCGCGCATTTCGGCAAGTTCGTACCGTTGAACGTGCTGCGCGATGAGTGCAACATCAGCCGTGACGGCACGTCCGCGTTGCGACTCGCTGAGGTCGCCCGCAGCTATGGGCTGGACGCTGTCGGCTTCAAGGCCGAGTTGTCCCAGTTCGATGGACTGCCCACCCCGTTTGTCGCGTTCTGAAAGTTCAACCACTTCGTCGTCATCGAAGGCTGGAACGACAAGGTCGTCTTCAACAACGATCCGGCGAGCGGTTCTCGAAGGGTCTCGTGGGCGCAGATCGACCTGTCCTGGATCCAGATGCGCACGCTGGCCGAGACCACCACGGCGTTGAGCACCAACATGGCCGCTACCGGCCGCCATCGCAAGCGCCGTATCAGCCGTCCTGTACTTCATCGCCGTGCTGCTAATCAGCCCCGCCGTCGCGCTCGTGGCTCTGGTGATCGCGTTGCTCGACTTCGTGGTGCTGCGGCTCATTGCCACCCGCGAACGCGACGGTCAACGACTGCTGCTGCAAGACGAAGGAAGACTGAACGGTGAGACAGCGGCCGGGATCTCCGGCATCGAATTCGTGAAGGCAACCGGCGGCGAAGACGACCTGTTCAGCCTTTTCACCGGCTTCCACGCCACCATGGTCAACAACCGGCAGTCACTCGGTGCCGTGACCCAATTGCTGACCACCGTGCCCCCGTTTCTGCGGATCATTTCCTCCGCAAGTGCCATCGGCATTGGTGCCTTCGCGGTACTGAACGGGTCGCTGAGCGTTGGTGGGCTGGTAGCCCTGCAACCACTGGTCGCCGGCCTCCTGCTGCCCTTCGCAACCTTCGTGCAGTTGGTTTCCTCTGCCAATCTCATCAGCGCCACCCTGTCGAAGATCGACGATGTGCTGGAGCAGGAGCCTGAGGTTACCGGAATTCGGACGAGCGCCGATGGCAGTGGTTTCGACACCACCAGCGGCGCCGTGGTTCCGACCAAACTCGCCGGACAAGTGGAGTTCCGCAATGTCGTGTTCGGCTACAGCCGCGGAGCCCCGCCGCTGCTGGCCGGGCTGAGCTTCCGTGCGCAACCCGGACAGCGCATCGCCATCGTCGGCACGTCCGGCGCCGGCAAGTCCACGGTGTCCCGCCTGCTGGTCGGCCTGGAACGGCCGTGGTCGGGCGACGTCCTGATCGACGGGGTGCCCCGCGATCAGATCGCACCCGACACACTGGCCGCATCGCTTGGATTCGTCGAACAGAAGGTTGTGCTGCTCAGCGGTTCCACCATGGACAACTTGACGCTCTGGGACCGCTCGATCTCCCGAGACCGGGCGGTGTCCGCCGCCCGAGATGCCGCCATCGACGATGTCATCGCGTCCCGGCCCGGTGGCTACCACGGAGTGATCGAGGAGGATGCCCGAAACATCAGCGGCGGTCAGGTGCAACGGCTGGAAATCGCACGCGCCCTCACCCTCGACCCGACGATCCTGGTGCTCGACGAGGCCACCAGCTCGTTGGATGCGGTAACAGAAGTCGAGATCGACAATGCCATCCGCCGTCGCGGTTGCACCACCATCATGGTGGCTCACCGGCTGTCCACGATTCGGGACGCCGATCTCATTCTTGTCCTCGACCAAGGCCGCGTCGTGGAACACGGCACCCACGATGAGCTCATCGGCAACCGGGGCCTGTACCACAGTCTGGTGCATGCCTGATGCCCCCGTTTGAGGCTGTTCCGCGGTTGGCCAGTCCGGCCCGTGGCGACACCGTCGGGCAGGTGGCCGCCGACGGCGCAATCGGGGTCGACGCCAACAGCCCATGGCTGCTGGACAGTGCGGGTGCTGCGTGGCGGGTGATGCAGGGCCGCGTTGACATCTTCATCGTCAACGCTTCCGCCCCGCTCGCCCTGCTCGGCGCACGACGGGAGTTCGTGCGCTCGTTCGGTCCCGACGAAGTATTCGGTGGACGTCCACTGCACCCGGATTGCGACGTTCGGACGTTGGCCATCGGTATCCCCGGTACGGTTCTCGCGGCAGCGCCAGTGCGAGAGGCCGCCATTCTGGCCGGACCGAATCTTGAGCCTTTCCAGGAATGGGCGCAGCAGCTCACCACGGCGCGAGCAGCAAAGGAATCCACCCGCATCTGATCCTTGCAGGAACAAGACCTGCGGGCCCTCGACCGTGTCGAAGCGCTGGCCACGGGCATCACTCGCAGCACTTCGCCGCTGGTCGTATCCGATGACGATGTGCTGGTAGCCCGAGCCCGGCGACGGGTTCATCTGCGAGAGCGCCGACGGGCAGGCCGTTGCCGTGCTGCCTCGCAGTCGCGTCGTCCTGATGCTGATTGTGGCGCCCAAGTTGGCGGTTCCGGTCATCGTCGTCCTCGTGCTGTTCGTCGCCCTGGCCACCGTGGTCTCCAAATCGGTGGACACGCAAACGCGCCGTGAGCTCTCCGCGACTGGCAACAAGGACGCCATGACCCTTCAAATGGTCAAGGGAGTGTCGAAGATCAGTGAGCACGTTCGCTGTGTTCGCCACATCTCTGGGCCTGGCCACTGCTGCGATTGCCTCGGTTCCGACCATCGCCACCAGCCTCACCATGATGCGGGCACTGGTGGATCGCGCCGAGCCGATCTTGTCCGCCCGAACCGAAGACACCAGGGGAGGCAGTCGCCCGCGACTGAGTGGTCGGATCCTGCTGGAGGATCTTCGCTTCGCCTACCAGGGTGACGAGAAATCCGTGCTAGACGGGCTCACCCTTGATATCCCAGCCGGGTCGTTCACAGCGATAGTCGGGCCCTCCGGCTGCGGCAAATCAACCCTGCTGCGCTGCTTGCTGGGTTTCGAGCACCCGCAACATGGAGTCGTGCTACTCGACGACCACGCCATCAGCGAACTCGATCTGACCCACGTGCGACGCCAGTTCGGCGTTGTGACGCAGCGATTCACACTGTTGGGCGGAACGATTCTGAGCAACATCACCGGTCCCCGCGCCCTATCGGAAGGGGACGCCTGGGCCGCAGCTGAGAAGGTCGGCCTGGCCGACTTCATCCGTACCCTGCCCATGGGGATGCGCACGATGATGATTGAAGGCGGCAGCACTCTGTCCGGCGGACAGGTCCAACGAGTCATGCTCGCTCGGGCGCTGGCAGGCCAGCCGAAGATCCTTTTGCTCGATGAGGCCACGAGTGCATTGGACAACCCGACGCGGCAGCAGGTGACTGCGTCATTGGCCCAGATGGCGTGCACGCGGGTCGTGGTCGCTCACCGCCTGTCGACCGTTCGGGATGCCGATCAGATTGCGGTGATGGATCAGGGGCGAGTTGTCGAACTCGGCCGACATGACGAACTGCTGGCCCGCGACGGCGTCTACTTCGATTTGGTGCGAAGGCAGTTGTAGAACTTGCCCAGGAGCTACACCGGCGCGGGACGCGGGCGGCGACATGGCATCGGTTTGCGAAGCGCTCCACACGACGCGCAGCTTGAGCGGATGGCTGTAGGCACATATGACGGCAGGGAGGCGGCCAGCGGACTGCGCCGTGATGGGGAGCCAGATCGGGATCGGGTGGTTTGGTGTTCCTGTTCGTGTCGTCGCCCTGGATGTCGGGGGTGGGTTGTAGGTTGGTTTCATTGATGAAGTCGGCGGTTTCGCCGACTCGGGGTTGATGGTTTTTCGGGTGTGTTCCGCTGGTGGCCGGGGTG
>JBAXOQ010000353.1:0-4492 GCA_037133175.1 Actinomycetes bacterium | reverse complement strand
CGTTGGGCTGGGCGAGACGGCGGACGTGGATGCGCTGGGGCTCGCTGAAGGCGAGGTGGACGAGCTGCTGCAGCCCGCGACCGCCAGCAGACCTGCGGCTCCCAGTGCCACTGTCAGCGTGATCTTTGAATGCGAGCCTGCTTCGAAGCGAACTTTCCGCGACATGAGACCTCCTTTGTTGACTGCGTCGGCGGCACCGGACGCCCATCGCCCAGCCCACCACGATCTTAATCCTGCACGTCCGGCGGGAAAACCACGAATCACCCGTACGCCACAGGTTTATGGTCTGAATCACCAATTTCCTAACCCGATTGGCCCAGTCGGTCCAGCACTGTCATCCGTTCCTCGATGGTGGCAGGCGCGAAGCTTACGGTCGCAGGCACATTCGCGTTGTCCAGGACCGCCTGGATCAGGCCGGGATCGGTGTTCGCGACGCGCACGGCGCGGCCGGCCAGCGTAACCGGCAGCGAGGCGGCGTTGAGGGCGGCAAATGCGGCAGCCCACACGGGGGTGACGATCTGGACGGCGGTGGTGTCCCCGATGATGTCTGCCTCGCTGCCCTCCGCGACCAATCGTCCCGCCGACATCAGCAGTAGTCGGTCGCATTGTTGTGCTTCCTGCATGTAGTGCGTCGTCACCAGCGCCCCGACGCCGCGCTCGGCCTGCTCCGTGATGGTGTTCCAGAGTTCGGCACGTGCAACCGGATCGACGCCGGAGGTCGGCTCATCGAGTACCAGCAGGGCGGGGGAGTGCAGCAGTGCGCACACAAAGGCGACCTGTCGCTGCAGGCCCAAAGACAAGTCGCCGACCAGGCGACGCTGCTGCTCGCGCAGTTGGGGTGGCAGCGCCGGCGCCGGGGCGTGGTAAGTCTGAGCCACGAACTGCAGGTTCTCGGCGACGGTCAGGTCTCGGTACAACCCTAGGCTCTGGGGGACGTAGCCGATGCGACTTCGGTGCTCCCGGTCGGGCGGGCCACCCATGAGGTGCACGTCACCGGTGGTCGGACCCAAAAGCCCGAGCAGAATGCGGATGACCGTGGTCTTTCCGGCTCCGTTTGCGCCGAGCAGGCCGACAACCTCGCCTGGTCGGACCGCGAACGAGACCGAGCTGACGGCGGTGACGTGGCCGAATCGTTTGGTCACGTTAGTCGCCTCGGCCAGCGGCTCAGTGAGGTACGTCATGGTCGGGCCGCCAGGGACGCTCGGTGTTGTAGGGACATCGCGATCACCACATCCTCAAGGTCCGGGGTGATAGGGCCTGGCGGCGTCGCGGGGTCGTCCGGTGGCCAGTACTCGTGGAACATTCGACCCCGGCGCCACGCCCATTCGCGCCGTGTGGGCACTGCCGTGCTTGTTACGGTGCCGGTCAGGCTGGTGATTGCGTTCTCGGGAGTGTCGGAGACGATCGCGCGCCCGGCGTCGAGGACGAGCAAGTACGCGGCACGTTCAGCCTCGTCCAGGTAGGTCGTCGACATCAGCACGGCGGCGCCGCCCGCGGCGGCCTCCGAGATGAGTCGCCACAGGTCGACCCGGGAGACTGGATCGACTCCCGTGCTGGGTTCGTCCAAGACGAGCAGCGGCGGATCATGGATCATCGCCAGGCAGAAACCGAGCTTGCGGCGCATGCCGCCAGACAGTTGACGGGACAGGCGATTGCGGGCTTCGGTCAGTTCTGCCCGCGCCAGCAGACCATCGCACCTGGTCGCCAAGTCAGCTCCCGTGAGGCCGTACACGCCGCCGACGAACTCCATGTTCTGCTGCACGCTCAGATCGAGCCAACTGCCCGTGGTGGCTGGTAGATAGCCGATCTGCTCCGGGTTCGGCGCGGTGATCGTGCCGTGCTTTAGCGGTATCTCACCGACGACTGCCCGCAGCAGGGTCGACTTGCCCGCGCCGTCGCCGCCGACCACCGCGACGACAGCTCCCCCGGGCATGGACAACGACACGTCGTCCAGTGCCACCGTGGGGCCGAAGCGGACGGTGAGGGAATCGACGGCGTAGGTCATGGCTGGTCGGCCTTGGACTCGGCGCGGATTTGCCGCCGACCGGGCGCCAGATCTCGCCGGAAGCGCAGCGTTGCCCCGGTGAACACCACCACCGCCATGACGGTCAGCACGGTGAACGGCAGCCACAGCGAGGCCAAGGATGCCCCTCGTAGCAATACTCCCTGCGAGATCATCGTGAAGTAGGTCAGCGGGAGCAAGTAGCCGATCCAGCGAACCCCGGCAGCCATGGCGTCCAATGGAAAGATCATTCCAGACAGCAGGATCTGCGGCAGCAGGAAGAAGAACGCAGTCTGGATCGCCTGTCCGGTGGTGTGTGACACCGTTGATATGAAGACGCCTAGGCCCAGCACCACGAACAGGAATATTGCTGCTCCCAACGCGAACACGAGCGGGGAGCCATTGAACGGAACCCCGAAGATCAGCATGCCCAGAATGGTGATGATGACCATGTCGAGGGCGGCCACCAGGAAGTAGGGGGTGATCTTGCCGAGGATGACCTGGCTTGGTCGGATGGGCATGACCGCCAGTTGCTCCAGTGTCCCGGTCTCTCGTTCGCGCACTAATCCGATGCTGGTCACGATGGTTCCGATGAAGGTGAGGATCAGTCCGATGATCGCCGGGATCATCACCCAGGAGGTCTTCAGCTCGGGGTTGTAGAGCACCTTGACCTGCACGGCATTGCCGAGCTTGTTTAGACCGGAAACGGCAGACTGTGCGGCGAAGAGGTTGGAGCCGTCGACGAGAGCGGTGGGCGGGGTGGTGTTGGTGACGAAGGCGATATCCACCTTGTTGTCCTGCAGCAGCTGCTCCGCGTCGGCCTGCGTGCCGGTCGGCTCGACGGTGGTGACGTCGAAGAAGCTCGGGAGCTTCGATTGGGCGACGCTCGCCGCCGGGCCGACCACCGCGGTGGTCAGGGAACTGACGTAGAAGTTGGCTGCGTAGCCGAAGATGACCAGCAGCAGTAGCGGCATCGCGATGAGCATGGCCAGGGTTCGCCGGTCGCGGCTCAGCTCCCTGAACTCCTTGACGATCATGGCTCGCATACCTGCACGTTAGCGAAGGGCGTGGGCTAGTCGCTATCCAATGGCGTGGGTGCCGCGCGGGTTGTCAGCCGGGTCAGACTGGCGGCTGCCCGTGGAGACAGGCGCGGCGGCCAGATGAGCGCGAAGGCCGGCACGGTGCGGTCAGGTTCCACTTTCAGTCTGAACTGGTTCAGCCCGCTGAATCGGTAGCGACGGTCGAACTGATTGATCAGAGTGTGGATGACGGGGCCGCTGGGGCGCGAGTAAGGCGCACCGTCGGGTGCCCACATGGGCAGTACCCCGTTTGATGCCTCGGCGAAGCCCGCGTCGCGCAGGGTGTCGAGCGCCAGCACCAGCGCTCCCTCAAGCGCCCCGCGCACGGCGGTGGGCAGGCGGACGCAGTCTTGCAGGTACCAGGATCGCTCGTTGAGCGGTGTGACGGCAACGTACGCGATGATTTGCTCAGCGCCGCTCGGAGCCCGTTGAACGCAGACGAAGTAGCGTCGTACGTCGGCGATCTCAAGTAGCGACGTGCGTAGGAACGAATCATTGGACCGCGGTGCCCGGGCGTTCTTCCACGTCTGCTCGACTTCGAGCATCTGCCGTTGGGTCTCGAGGTCAATCGTGGGTGATGCCTCACGCCACCAGCACGTCGATGCTGCGTGGCTGCGGGCCCAGCGCAGTTTGGACCGCCGACCGCCGTCCATGTTCCACTCTGGCAGTGCGACGAAGCACTCTGTGCCGAGCCAATATTGGCGGAACCCCAAACTGACGCCCGCTGCCTGCATGCTGTCGTCGGCGCCGAGCACCACCAGTTGTCGGTGGGTGGCATGAGCGCGGTCCTGCAGTTGCTGCAGCGCCAGCGGATCGTTGGTCGGATCAATGACCGGCCCGCGCCACACGACTGAGCACCACCGACCTTCCAAAACCGCGCTGAAGCCGACTTCTTCGGCGACAGGACCCTCGCTCAGGTGCGGCAGGATCTGCCAAGGATCGGGGCCGAGGGCCGAGTATTGACCGGCCGAGCGGCCGTGGCGGTCCAACTGGGTTCGAACCCAGGCGCGCAGGTTGCTGGCGGCAACGCCGACCACCGGACCGAGGTCCGGTTCGAGTCCGCGGGCCAGTTGCATGTCTTCATTGTGCCCGGTGCCCGGTGTTGTGCCGCTTCGCCGGACGCGGAAGGGTTTGTGCGCGCTCGGCTTCGGTCAGCGGATCGGCCGCCGCGATCTGCGCGTCGAGCACGTCGAGGGTCGCTTCTGAGGCGTCGTGTTGACGGTGGGCGATGCGCGCGCGCAGCACCTCGGCGGGCGCGTCGCAATGCAGGATCACGAACGCGCAGCCGTGCTGTTCGGCCACCGCGGCGAACGCTGCGCGCTGATCCCGGCGCAGGAACGCTGCATCCACCACCACCGACCAGCCCGCGGTCAGCAGCGCTCCGGCGGTGGCGGCCAGGTGGGAGTAGGTC
>JBAXOQ010000352.1:0-4494 GCA_037133175.1 Actinomycetes bacterium | reverse complement strand
CAGGGGGAGGGTTCGAAGTCCTTCAGGAAGCAGCCGTGCAGGTCCTCGCCCGCTTCCCCGCGGATGATCGGGTCGTAGACCCGAGCGGCACCGTCGACCAGATCCAGCGGGGCGTGGAACCCCTCCTCGGCGAGGCGGACCTTGGTCGGGTGTGGCCGCTCATCGGTGATCCAGCCGGTGTCCACGGCAGTCATCAGGATGGCGTCGGTGGCCAGCATCTCCGCGGCGCTGGTGCGGGTCAGCATGTTGAGGGCCGCCTTAGCCATGTTGGTGTGCGGGTGGCCGGGGCCCTTGTAGCCGCGCCCGAACTGACCCTCCATCGCGGACACGTTAACCACGTACTTACGTCGCGCATCGGCCGCAGCCAGGGCTGGCCGTAGCCGGCTGACCAAGATGAACGGTGCCGTCATGTTGCACAACTGCACCTCAAGCAACTCCAGCGGATCGACCTGATCGACGACCTGGGTCCAGCTGTTGATCTCGGCCAGGTCCGGCAGCAGGCCGCCCGCGTCGATGGCCGTGCGGTCGGCTAGGCGGGTGAGCGAGGATGACCCGCCTGACAGCGCCGCGGTAGTCAGATCGGCAGGTGTCATGGCCGCAAGTTCCTGACCGCCGCTGGTCATGGCACCAACCAGGGCACGCGGGTGCGCGTCGCTGGTTCGGCCGAACGTGACGATGTCAGGAAGGTCCGCAGCTGCGGTTAGCGTCGCTTGCGCTGCCTGGGTCTCGGCCGCGGCCAGCAATGCATACGACTCGGGTGATCGACGAACCGTCTGCGCGGCGTTATTGATCAGAATGTCCAGTGGTCCGGAGTCGGCGACATGATCGGCCAAAGCAACAACCTGGGCCGGGTCGCGCAGGTCGATCCCGACGACGTGCAGCCGGTGCAACCAGTCGGTGCTGTCCGCCATCGTGGCGAACCGGCGGATCGCGTCGTTCGGGAACCGGGTGGTGATGGTGGTGTCCGCGCCGTCGCGCAGTAGTCGCAACGCGATGTACATGCCGATCTTCGCCCGCCCGCCGGTCAACAAAGCTCGGCGACCGGTTAGGTCGGTGCGGGCGTCGCGACGGGAGCGGTTCGTTGCGGCGCAGTCCGGGCACAGCTGGTGGTAGAACGCGTCGACGACGGTGTAGCGGGCCTTGCAGATGTAGCACGGCCGCGGTCGAACGAGGGTCCCGGCACTGGCGCCGTGGGTGTTGGAAACCAGCGGCAGGCCGCGGGTTTCGTCGTCGATCCGCTCGGGGGATCCGGTGGCCGTGGCTGCCACGACGGCGGTGTCGTTGGCGAGTTGCTGCCGATGCCGGTCAGCTCGACGGCGCTTCTTGATGCTCTTGAACATTGCGGCTGTGGCTCGGCGGACGGCGACAGCATCGGGGTGCTCGACCGGCAGGTCCTGCAGTTGACCGAAGACTGCCAGCGCGGTGGCCAGGTCGTCTGGGTCGATGCCGGAGTCGGACCGTGGTGTCGTCACTGAATGGTCCACCTCGCTGTCGGCACGTTCGGCTAGTCTACGGGCTGCTGCCCGGCCGCCGGTTGTCACCGGTGCTCGGCCTGCCATACGATCGAGACACCCACGCAGTGGGTGCACCACGGGAGTCCGAAGGTCGGGCTGAGAGGGCGGGAGACCGCCGACCGTATGAACCTGGTCGGGTCATGCCGACAAGGAAGGTAGTTATCGTGTTCCTTTCGCGCGGCAAAGCGGCCGTCAAATGCACTGCCCGCCAGCGCAGCCCTCGGCCATGACGGCGCCGGATTCGGATCGCACCGCTGAACCGAGCAACCGGTGGCGGGTTGTCGACTTGGTCACCGTCTCGGTGCTGGGCTCCACGTTTGGGGTCGTCTACTGGGCGTGGAACCAGTTGTGGCTGTTGACGACCCCGTTGTTCCTGTTCTTTCCTCCGGCGCAAGCCATCGGCTACGGCGTGTGGATGCTGCCGCAGGTCATGGCGGTGATGCTGGTGCGCCGCCGTGGCGCAGCCGTGTTCGGGTCAATGTCGGCGGTCATCGTCTCGGCGTTCCTGGGCAACGTATTCGGACTGACCGTGCTGCTCTACGGAGTTGTGCAGGGCGGCTTGACTGAGTTGGTGTTCGCGGTCAGCCGCTACCGGTTCTTCAATTGGTTCACCGCGGGCCTTGGCACCGGGCTCGCGGCGGCGGGCGGAACGACCCTTGACGTGGTGCTCTACTACCCGTTCTGGACCGTCGGTTGGAAGCTCGCCTATATCGCGATCGGCGGCTGCGGATCATTCCTGCTCGGGGCGTTGCTTGCGCCCTTCGTCGTCCGCCGGCTCGCTTCGGCAGGCGCGCTCGATGGACTCCCGGCTGGCCGTTTTGCCAGTCAGGTCGACGTGGCGGTCCTGCCTGCAGTGGCGGCGCACCAGCAGCCCGGTGGCGACCGATGAGCGGCGCCGGGCTCGGGCTGAGTGTGACAGACTTCGGTTGGCGCCATCCCGGCCGGGCGAGGTGGGCGGTCCGGAATGTGAACTTCGATGTCTCACCAGGTGAGCGGGTTCTGATTACCGGTGCGTCAGGTTCAGGCAAGTCCACGCTACTGCGGTCCGTTGCCGCGCTGGCCGATCCGCAGGACGCCGCGCAGGCCGAAGGGAGCATCTGCTACACCGCCGACGGTTTAGTGCTGGACGCTTCCCGGGCGCGTCGGCGGATCGGTCTGCTGATGCAGGACCCCGAGACGAACTTGTTGATGACGCGCGTCGGGGACGATGTCGCTTTCGGGCTCGAGAACGCGCAACTCCCGCGGCAACTGATCTGGCCCGCGGTTCAGACCGCGCTGGACCAAGTCGGCTTCCGCTACTCCCTGGACCGACCGACGTCCGCGCTATCAGGTGGCGAGAAGCAGCGGGTCGGCCTAGCCGGGAGTTTGGCCCGCGGGCCCGGCTTGCTGATCCTCGACGAGCCGACCGCCAACCTCGACCCTGAGGGGGCGGCGGTCACTGTCGAATCAATCCGGCAGGTATTGGATGCCACCGGTTCGACGATGCTGCTGGTGGAGCATCGTCTGCCGGAGGTGCTCGGCTTGGTCGACCGGATGATTCTGCTGTCGCCGGATGGACTGCTGGCTGATGGCCCGCCGGCACGAGTGCTGGCCGAGCATGGTGATCAACTCGCTCGGGCTGGAGTGTTCGTCACCGGGTGGCGCGGCACGATTCGGCTTCCCGCACTGCCGGCGCAGTCCGATCGGGTGATGATGGTCGCAAAGGAGGTCGTCGTCGACCGTGGCCCCGCCCGTCAGCGGGTGCTGGCGGGCGTGTCGATGACCGCAACCGGGGCGACGGCGACTGCCATCGTCGGGGCCAACGGCGCCGGTAAGTCCACGCTGGCCCGCGTGCTTGGCGGGCTGCTCACACCGACCAGCGGCGTCGTCCAAGTGCCGGGTTCGTCCAAGCCACTGCACAAGCTCCGGTCGCGTCGCCTAGCCCGAGCGGTCGGCAGTGTCTTCCAGGAGCCCGAGCATCAGTTCGTCGCCGGCACGGTCGCTGCGGAGCTCGTGGTTGGTGCCCGCGCGGTGGGAATGGGCAAGGCGTCGGCCTACCAGTGCGCCGAGCATCTGTTGGCTGCGCTGGGCCTGGCGGGACTGCGCGAGGCGAATCCCCACACCTTGTCCGGTGGCGAGAAGCGCCGGCTTGCGGTTGCGGCGGCGCTGGTCGCCGACCCGCCGGTGCTGGTACTGGACGAGCCGACTTTCGGCCAGGACGTGAATAGCTGGGCGTCGATCGTCGAACTGCTGATTGACCAGCTGAACCGGGGAACGGCGCTGGTCGTCATCACCCACGACAAGGACCTGGTCGAAGCTCTTGGAGCGCGAGTGCTAACCCTGTCCGAAGGGCACCTGGCGCAACGGTCCGTGGCCGCTCCGGGCCATGAGGCGGAGGTGGTGACCGCGTGAGTGTGGCATTCGGTCAGGGAGTCGAGACGGCGGGCGTGTGGTCGGTCATCGGCCGTCGCAATCCCATCGCCAAGCTGGTCATCACAGCGGTCATCACCGTGGCGCTGCTGCTGAGCTTGGACCGCACGACGGCGGGGCTGATCTTGATCGCCGAATTGGTGGCACTTCCTTTTGTGGGCCTTCGCTGGCGCACAGTCGTCAGGCGCGTGGCGGTTCTAGTGGGGCTAGCGGCGATGCTGACTGCGGTCAACGCGTTGTTCAGTGGCAACGAGGATGGGTTGGTGCTGTTCGCATGGGGCCCGTTCGCGCTTTCGAGTGGCGGTCTGGCGGCGGCTTCGGCGGTGGGCATGAGGGTGCTGGCACTGTCACTGCCCGCGGTGCTACTGCTATCCACAACCGACCCGGTGCTGATCGCCGACGGAGTTCAGCAACAGTGGAAGGTGCCGCCCCGGTTCGCCATGTCCTCTGTGGTGGGGTTGCGGCTGCTGCCGCTGCTGGCGAGCGACTGGAGCGAGATGTCCGCGGCTCGCCGCGCTCGCGGGCTGACCGCAACCGGGCCGATCACTGCGGTGCGCTCCGGCCTGAGCCG
>JBAXOQ010000351.1:0-4525 GCA_037133175.1 Actinomycetes bacterium | reverse complement strand
ACGATGCCCCCGCCGGTCTCACTGGTCCCCCCGGTCTCGCTGGTCCCGCCGGTCTCGCTGGTCCCGCCGGTCTCACTGGTCCCGCCGGTCTTACTGGTCCCGACGCCCCCGCCGGTCTCGCTGGCCGGACTGGTCCTAGTGCGGGCGTTGAGCTTGCGACCAGAGTTGCCGCGCTGGCGGCGAACCTTGAGGCTCCTGCGACGGCGCGTGCTGGGCGGCTGTTCACTGTTCGATGTCAGAGCCATCCCCAGCTCTCTGGGTTCACCGTGCAGGGGTACCTGAACGGGCGGGGGATCAACGCTTTTCGGGTGGTGTCTCGCAACGGCAACTGCACCATGAGGATTCTCACGGTTCTTCGAGGTCAGACGAAGGTCAAGTTCAAGATCACCGGACGCAACGTGGCGTACATAACCAACACAGTGACGGTTCAGATCAAGTAGGTGCTTGTGTCGACGCGTTGTGAACCCGCCTGGCATCTGCTCCGTTGGTCGCCTGGATTACGGCAGACCCGCCGGGCTCGAGGTGCAGAATCTCGCGAACCACCCGGGCCGCAGATGGGCGAGGCCAGGCCAACGCCACCTGCCACCGCGTGCCCGACGGCGCCGCGACCGCGGAAACCGAGGTCGAGCCCGGTCGCAGCGGAATCGAGACCGGTGTCGCAGCGAGGTTCACCGCCGTGATGAACCCGGGTCGGTGCAGCACGACCGATGCGACGACACCATCGTCGCCGGTCGTCACTGTGCAGCCAACGGCGTCCTCGGCCAGACCGCGCTGAGCGCCGCCGAGCGTCGCAGCAGGTGGCTCAGCGGCACCACCGCCGGCAGGCCCACGACGCAGCCGCAGCAGGCCGCGGTACCAGCGGTGCAACTGGGCATGGTCGCTGGCAGCTGAGCCGCCCTGGCCGGCTCCGTCTGCGAGTTCGGACCAGTCGAGCTTGGATGCCAGGAAGGTGTCGACGGACTGCGGGTCCGGGATCGCGTCCGTCGGCCACCCGTGGTCGGCGAACTCCCGACGTCGACCGGCGGTCACGGCCTGCGCCAGGTCCGGGTCGGTGAACGAGCTGAAGAACTGCCACGGGGTGCTCGCCCCCCACTCCTCACCCATGAACAGCATCGGCGTATACGGCAAGGACAGCAGCAACGCGGCCCCGGCCGCGAGTCGATCGACGCCGACGAGTTGGCTGAGCCGCTCGCCCGCGGCGCGGTTGCCGACCTGGTCGTGGGTCTGCAGAGACACAATCAGCCGGAACGGATCGTGCGCCGTGAGGAAGTCCAGTGGCCTGCCGTGGGTTCGGCCGCGGAACTGCGACCAGCGACCATCGAGCCACAGACCCCTGGTGATGGCGTGCTCCAGAGCCTCGGCGGAGGCGTAGTCGACGTAGTACCCGGAGTCCTCGCCGGTGAGCAACCAGTGCAACACGTGATGGATGTCGTCGTTCCACATCGCGTCCATGCCCATTCCGCCACGGTCCAGTCCAGTGATCGTGCGCGGATCGCACTGGTCGGATTCGGCGGTGAGCGCGACGGTGCGGCCGACCTCCGGAGCCAAGCTGGCGAAGGTGGTCGACAGTTCCTCGATGAAGGTGATGGCCCGGTTGTCGATCAGGGCGTGGATCGCGTCCAGACGCAGTCCGTCCAGGTGGAAGTCGCGGATCCACAGCTCGGCGCTGTCGATCAGAATCGCTCGGACCTGGTCCGAGCCCGGTGCGTCCAGGTTGACGGCGTCGCCCCAGGGAGTCCGGTGTTGCCCAGTCAGAAACGGTCCCAACCGGTCCCAGAAGTTGCCAGCCGGCCCGAGGTGATTGAACACTACGTCGAGCAGTACCGCTAACCCTCGTTGATGCGCGGCGTCCACGAACCGGCACAACGCATCGGGTCCGCCGTAGCCCTGATGGACGGCGCGCATCGTGACGCCCTCGTAGCCCCAGCCTCGGTCGGAGTCGAACACGCTCACCGGCATGAGTTCGATGTGGGTGACGCCCAGATCGGCCAAGTAGTCGAGCCGTTCGATGGCGGAGTCCAAGGTCCCGGCGGGTGTGAATGTGCCGACGTGCAGTTCGTACAGGCAACCGTCCGGAGCGAGCTCGCGACCGGCCCAGCTGTCGTCGTGCCAGTGGAATGATGCCGGATCCCACCACCGGGTGACGCCGAATACGCCGTGCGGAAACCAACGCCCCAGCGGGTCCGGCAGGGCCTCGCCGGAGGTGGTCAGCAGTTCGTAGTCGACTCCGTGGCGCAGGCCGGCGACCGCGCCGGTGTGCCAACCGGTCGTCGGGTCCTTAGTCAACTCGGTGATCGAACCGTCCGCTTGCAGTCGGACCGCGACCCGGTCCTGGTACGGCGCCCAGACGAACATCTCAGCCGATCTTCTCAAGCAACGCCACCGGCCACCCGGCGAGCAGCTCGGGCAGTCCGAACCCCTCGTCGTCGCCTGTCCGGCAGGTATGCAGTTCGTCATTCAGGACGTTGCGCCACGTCCCCGGTGGCATTCGCAGTGCCGTCCCGGACCAGCCGCCTTTGGCGATCAGGCGCATCGGTAGCCGAGTGGCCACGGCTGCCAGACGGTCGCCCCGCAGGAACGCGACCACGTGATCGGCCGCGTGCCCGTCTGCCGGCAAGACGGTGTATGAGCCGTCCCTGCCGACGGCGTCAGGGTGCCTGCGTCGCAGGTGCAGCCCCAGCGCCGTCAGACGCGACTTTGCTCCGTCCAAGTCATCGCCGGGACGCGGGACCGCGGACAAGGCATCCTGCAGGGTCCCGGCCAGGAGTTCGTGGTCCAGTGGGTACCGGTTGTCGGGATCTACCAGATGCAGCGACACCATCTCGGCGCCACCGTAGATGTCCGGCACCCCGGGAGCCATCAGCTGGATCGCCCGCTGGCCCAGGCAGTTCGTCACGAAAGCCGGATGCAGTCGCTCGGCGACCTGTTCGACAGCGGCGATCAACTCCGCGTTCTCCATCAGCGCATCGATGTACCGGCACAGCGCGGCCTCGTAGCTGGCGTTGCTCTGGCTCCAGGACGTGTGCAGCTTGGCCTCGCGAACCGCTTTGATCATGTATGCCTTGAGTCGCTCGGCACCGATCGGCCAGGCGCCCACCATCGTCTGCCATAACAGCCACTCGGTGGCGCCGTCCTCCATCCGTAAGTTGACGTCGTACAGGCGCCGACGCCGATTGTTGCGGTCTGGTTGTCGACGATCTCGCAGCACGTCGTCGGCGGGCAGCTTGAGACCGCCGGCGATACCCCGCAGTGCATGCACGGTCGTGACCCATTCGCCGGGAATCTCCGATAGCGCTGCGAGGCGGGCCCGGACGTCCTCACTTCGTTTCGTGTCATGGGTGGATAGCGCGTTCATCGTGAACGGCCAGTTCGCCTGTCTATCCGTGGCCCATCGGTGGAACTCGGCGGGGGTAACCCCAAATCGGTCGGCCTCGCCGCCGACTTCGCACAGCGCGGACAGCGGGAACCAGCGGTAGTTGGCGGTGTCCTCGACCCCCTTGGCCATCACCGCACCGCACACCTGCTGGAACCGTACGCAGAAGTCGTTGCGTAAGTCTCTGCGACCTTGCATCCAATGCTGGCCGGTGATCAGTTGGTGCAGCAGCTCAAGCTCGGACAACCTGTCGGGTAGCACCTCGATGGCGGTGAGGATGGCGCTGCCGATCCGCTCGAGATTCGGCTCGGTGGGTTGGTGCCCGGGCATCACATATGCGCGGTAGACGCTGAACGCCACCAGAATCTCAGTGATCGCTTCGGCCAGGCCGCGCAGGGAGTAGTCGCGCAAGCGCACGTCTGCCTGGCAGATCTCGTGGGCTGATCGGGCCAGCCGGTCGACCTCGGCGATCAGCACCTCGTTCAGGATCGCCCGCTTGGCCTGGTTCCGGGCCAGGGTCCAGTCCGTGGTGACGTCGGCCATCTCGGCGAAGGCGGTCGTCAGCACGGCCTTGCCCGCCGGATCGACGAACAGCCCGCCGATGCGCTGCAGTGCGTCGTACCCGGTGGTTCCGTCGCACAGCAGATCCTCTTGCATCCGCTCGTCGAAAGCCAGGATCTTCTCGATGACAATCCAGGAGTCCCCGGGGGTGGCGGTGTTGAGTCGTCGTAGGTAGCCGATCGGGTCGGCCAGGCCATCGGGATGGTCGACGCGCAGGCCCTGCACCAGGCCTTCGGTCATCAGTCGGACGATGACCGCGTGCGAATCGGTGAACACCTCGACGTTCTCGACTCGCACCGCCACCAGGGTGTCGACGTCGAAGAAGCGGCGGTAGTTCAGCTCCTCGCTCGCAACCTTCCAGTACGCCAGCCGGTAGTGCTGCAGTGCCAGCAGTTCCTCCAAGGGCAAGCGCTCGGTGCCGGGCCGCAGCGGCACCACGTGTGCGTAGTAGCGCAGCACGGGTCCGCCGTCTGGTCCGCCGTCGTCGCTGATGATCAACTCGTCGTCGTCGATGCACTGGTCGATGCGCTGACCAAGAATGGGCAGCACGATCTCTTGATGGTCGGCAAGGTCGAACCAACTCGAGTAGGG
>JBAXOQ010000350.1:0-4527 GCA_037133175.1 Actinomycetes bacterium | reverse complement strand
ACGTCCCCGCGTCGGCACCCTCACGGCCCCAAGACAACACGATGTGCCGCACCCGGGTTTGCGGGTGGGTTAGCACCTACTAGGTCACTCCCTCAGCAGGCCGGAAGAAACTCCGGCCCACTGGCATGCCGGGAGACAGTCAGACCGCGATCGACGAGACTCACAGGCCAACCTAGACGATATGAGTGAGGTCCCAGCCCTCACTCATATCGTTTAGTACGCCCTGACAGGCCTGATGCGTTGGATGAAGTCGTTCTTGGTGCTGATGCCCTGGAAGAAGTAGTCGAAGTACTGGAACCAGGTGCTTTCCGGGTCGTCCGCGGACTGCGACGATGACCAGTAGAACGGCTCGTTGCCTGGATCGGTCTCAATGCCGGGCACGACCGCACGATTCTCGTACAACTGGTTGAGCTCGTCCTTCGATGCCATGAACCAGTCCGTCTGACCACCGCCAGCGTATTGGAGCGCGGCCCATGCGGCAGGAGCCTCGGTGGCGCTGTCGCAGGAGGCGTTGGTGATGATCGCAGTCATGTTCGCCTCTCCAGTTCCGATGGCCGTGGCTTGAGCGGCGGTGATGTCGGTGCTGTAGCAAGGGCCGTCGATGGGTGCCCACTGCAACTGAGGGTCGCCTGAGCCCTTGGTTTCCGGCGTCTGCCAGTCGGCCGGCGCCGCCTCGAAGCATTGTGAACCCGGTGGCCGGGTCATGTCCACGTGGAAGACCGTCCCGCCCGCTGGGCCAGACTGGCCGACAGCGCCGCACGCGATCCTGAAGGTGCGGGACACCTGCGGTGCGGCACCATAAATGACATTTCCGGCCTGATTGGCATTGATCGTGCAGGTTCCGAATGTCACAAGAGCGATCACCCCCGCACCGGTGACAGCAGTGTGTTGCGCCCCGTCGAAGCCACCGCACTCGCACCTGGCATGACCTTTGCGATGGTCACGTAGTTGCGGAAGTGCTTGTTGCGATGTGCACCCAGGAGGCTGTACTGCTGCGAAACCGCCAACACCACATCCGAGGACGCCCGCAACTTCTTTGCGTTGATCTTGCTGAGCCGGATCCTCACGTCCTGGACTACTGGCGGCACTGCGCGCTGGGAATGCCGGCTGAGCACGATGGGGGTGGTCGATCCATCCGCTCCGAACGCGACCAGACGCACGTTGAAGCGGTCCCGGTGACCCGATCTGGCAATCATCTGCTGGTTCCAGTAGATCCGCGCAGTGACCAGCCGACCCCTGTCGGAGAACGTTGCACCGATCACCGGAACACCCCGGTGGGAGATCACGTCGCCGCGTGTCTGGACCGGAACGGTGCTTGCCTGGGCGGATGCGTCGGGGGCAGGCTCGGGCTGGCCGTGAACCGGGGTCGCAACCAACCCGGCGCTGACAATCCCGGTTGCCGCGAGTGCGCAGGTAACGCGCGTGGATAACCTCACAATGCCCACCTCCTAGTTCAACACTTCTCCTCTGCGGCGTAGGACAGGCAGGGCTGGTACTGCCATTCGGCACAAGCTGGTCGGATTGATCTCAAGGGGCGTCGCCGGGAAGTTGGTTGGTGGCGGCACGAGTTCCGATGCCGAAACGGGCAAGCCGGTCAGTGACGTGCTGACCTTGCCACCACGCTTACCGTTTCGCGGGCAATAGCCGTGAGTCTCGCCGCACGCTTGCCGCTGTCATGGCGCATTGATAGCTGACCGCACCATGTATCTCCCGGCTTCTTCGAAGGCGGCTGACTCTATGTCGATCTTGTGCAGTTGTGTCCGGTTGTGCGTCTGCGGTGCAGCAGTGGCGGCGGCTGGTGGCCTGTCGATCGCAGCTCAAGGTCCAGCACTCGCGTTCACCCCGGTCACCTTCAGCTACCCGGGCGCCGATCAGACGTACACCGTTCCGGCTGGCGTGACCGAGGTGAGGATCGTGGCGACCGGTGCTGGCGGGAGTGCCGCTTACAACGACGTGCTGGGCGACCCCGGCTCCGTTCTCGGCAGTGTTCCTTGACGGGACGGTGATCGCCGGTTCGTGCTGTTCCTCGCACTCGAATTCAATGCCGGAGGTCCAGCGATCGGGTCCTGGGGTCGGCATTCTGGTTGCGAGGAGTCCCTGATCGAGTCCGGTTTCACGGGACTTTGGACCGAGTCGAGTGGTGCCAATCACATTGTGTTTGCGGTCACCTGGGATCTTGAGTACCGTAATTGGCACTGGGCTGCCGGCTATGCGAAGTACACCGGTGTTTGCTCGTGGAGCGACGGTGACGGATCGGGGGATCCATGTACTTTGACGGTGGCGCGCCGCAGGATGAGGAAGTCGGCCGAGTTGGTGGGGTCGCGTCGGAGCATGCCTGCCTGCGCGACGTGGACGGATTGGTGCGGGCCAACGGGCAGGTGGACGCCAAGCGGGAACGACTGGAAGCGGCGCTGGATGCGCTACTGGAACCGCATGTCGTGCTGGAGGCAGTTCGGGACGGATCCGGGGTAATTGAGGATTTCGCGTACGTCGAGGCCAACGCGGCTGCCTGTGAGTTCCACGGGATGAGCCACCGGGACTTGGTCGCGGCGCGGTTGTTGGACGTGGTGTCCGAGCATCGGGGGATTGCACTGTTGGATCAGTATCGGCCTGTGGTGGAGACCAGCAAACCGCTGGTGCTGGACGATCGTCCGTACGCCAATGAACTGCTCGGCGGGGAGGAGCGTTTCTATGACGTTCGGGCGGTGCGTGTCGGGGACGGGTTGTCCCTAACGTGGCGGGATGTCACGAAGCGTCACCTCGCCGTTGAGGCCTTGGCCGCTGCTGAAGCGCGGTACCGGCTGCTGGCTGAGAACGCCACCGACGTGGTCTTTCTGATCGGCCTCGATTGGACGCTGACGTGGGTTTCACCCGCCACCGAGCAGGTGTTGGGATACGAACCCGCGGCTTTGGTTGGTACGAATACCGCGGGCTTGATTCACCCGGATGATTTGCCGGTGCTCACCGGACTGCGCGACACTGAGGTTGACGATCAAGTGGGCACGCCTTACCGGCTCCGGGTGCGGAGATCCGCCGGGGACTACCGGTGGATGTCCGGAGTGTCTCGTGCCGCACTGGATTCAGATGGCAATCCGGTAGGCCGCATCTCCACTTTGCGCGACGTTCATGAACAGGTCCTGGCCCAACAGTCGCTGGAGCGCAGCGAGGCTCACTTCCGGTTGCTGGCCGAGAATGCCTCCGATGTGGTCGCCAAGCTGGACCTGAACCACAGGATTGTGTGGGTGTCTCCGTCTGCGGAGGCGGTGTTGGGGTGGCGCCCGGACCACCTCCTTGGCAGAAGTGTCGTGGATTTGACACATCCGGACGATCGGGATTCCGGGGACACGTGGCGCTTGGGAATCCGCGCTGGTGTGACCCCGGCGGTGCTCGAGCTTCGGGTCCTGACCGGTGATGGCAGCTATCGGTGGATGTCCGTGACTGCGCACCCCGTGACTGCCGCGGATGGTTCGCTGATCGGCCGGGTGGATGGAATGCGCGACGTACACGAGCAGGTGCTAGCCAAGCAGGCGTTGGCCGACAGTGAACGCCGCTACAGAATGCTGGCGGAGAACGCCTCCGATGTGGTGTGGCACCTGGACGCCGACACCGCGCTGCGGTGGGTGACCCCGTCGATCGAGTCTGTATTGGGCTGGGCGCCGGAGGAGTTGCTGGGCAAAGCCGCGATCGACCTGGTCCACCCGGAGGACCTACCAGCCCTGGCGCGGTGGCGGGAGACGGTGTTGGCCGGTGTCGCCGTCGCCCCGCGGGAGGTGCGGGTGCGCATGGCCGACGGGGGCTTTCGGTGGATGTCGCTGCACACCCGGCCTACCGTGCGGTCTGACGGTGTCGTTGATGGCGCGGTGGTGGGATTGCGGGACGTGCACGAGCAGGTGATCGCGCGACAGAACCTGACTCGCAGTGAGGCGATGTTCCGCCTGGCGATGGCTGGAGCCCCGCAAGGCATGGCGGTAGTCGGGCTGCACGGGCGATTCCTGCGGGTCAACGATGCACTGTGCGAGCTGGTGGGCCGGGATGTCGCCTGGATGCACGAGCACGACGAGTACGACGTCATCCACCCCGACGACCTGGCCAATGACCTGGCGGCCCGGGACCGGTTGCTGGCCGGAGACGCGGAGTTGGACATTCACGAGGGACGCCTGGTGGGCGCGTCCGGTGACCTGGCGTGGGTGCAGCATTCGTTGGCGCTGGTCCGCGATGAGCACAACATGCCGCTGTTCTACGTATCCCAGTTCCAGGACATCACCGGTGCCCGCGCCGCGCAACAGGACTTGCAATACCGGGCCGAGCACGACGTGCTGACCGGGTTGATCAACCGGGAGCAGCTGCAAGACCACCTCGTCGAGGTACTGGCTCGTCAGCCGCGGGCCGCGGGCGTGCCCGCCGTACTGTACTGCGACCTGGACTACTTCAAGAACGTCAACGACACCAACGGACACGCTGGCGGCGACCAAGTGCTGCGGGCGGTTGCCGAGCGTGTCGCGGCGGTACTGCGGGACGGGGATCAGG
>JBAXOQ010000349.1:0-4575 GCA_037133175.1 Actinomycetes bacterium | reverse complement strand
GAAGCAGACCGTCAAGCCGAAGATGACGATCGTGAGGCCGATGAGCAGCGGCCGATTCCCACCGCCCTGCTGCTCGCAGATCAACGCCATGATCTTCGCCACGGTGGTCGTCTTGCCGGTTCCAGGCCCACCGGCTATCACCGAGAAGTGCTGCCGAACGGCCACTTGTGCAGCCGTCCGCTGTTGCTCATCAGCCTCGACCTGCTCGCCCGCCGCGAAGAGCCGGTCAAGGCCGCGGGCCAACAACGCCTCATCGACGCCCCCGACGGCCGCCCTGCGCGTCGTCAGGTTGTCGGCCAGACGTTCCTCGTAACGCAGGTAGCGATCGAGATACAGACAGGTTCCCAGCAGACGAAGCACAGGCGTCGGGCCGCCGACCAGGGGGCTGGCGCCAACTGCTGCAAGCCAGGATTGGGTCGGAGGCCACGGGGGTTGCCGTTCGGCCGGCACGCCGAGCGCGTCGGCCAGTCCAGCTGCGGTCTCGAGGTCCAATCGCACGTTGCCCAAGCGAGTGGCGCACACCGTCAAGGCCACCGCCAGAAGCACCGATTCGTCGGCCTCGCCGGCGAGTCGTCCCAGCCGAACCGCAACGTGAATGTCGGCCGCATCCAGGATCCCGGCGTCGTTGAAGTTGGCCAACAGTGGCGGGCCGGTGATCGCCCGGGACCGTGAGTAGGGGTCGGTCTCGGTCATCGTGCCACCCCGTCCCGAAACAGGTCACTCAACGCACAGATCAGCTCAGGTGGTGGTTGCCACGAGAAGACCCCACACGGCTGGCCGCCGACTACCGGGGTGTGCGGACCCATCATGCCGCGTAGGAACAAGTACTTGACCGGACCCAGATTCACGGCCGGGTCATAACCGGGCAGCCGCCACAGCAGATACCTGTGCAGGGCGACCGTGTAAATCATGAACTGCAGCGGGTAATTCGCGTGGAACATGGCCTCACGCAGCGCCGCCGGTCGGTAGTGCCACGCGGACAGTTCCGAGGCCGGCGCGAGCCGGTTGGACTTGTAGTCCACCACTGTGAACTGCGGCGCACCGAGGTCGTTGTGGGTTCGCAGCACCACGTCGATGCTGCCTGCCATGAAGCCACGCACGGGGTCCCGCAGATGGGGGCTGTCCAGGACGTCGGCGTAGCCGACGAGTGGGTCACCTGCCTGCACATGCTCACGCAGCAGCTCACGGATCGCGCCCACAGTGAAGTCCCCAACCGGGTTGTTGCCGCCGACGAGAGCAAACTCGAAACCCAACTCGTCAACCCGATCGGCGGTCCGAAAATCACGCAGCCGCAGGTTGCCGACATCAGCACCCAGCGGCGTCTCGATGGCAGCCGCCAGACCTTCGGCGAGCTGCGGAGGATCCAGGCCCGGGATCCGCCAGAACTCCTGTTGGCGTGCAGCCTCAGCCACCAGTTCGCCGGCCAGATCGGCCGCCGCGAAATCGACCCGCTCCAGAATCGAGTGGACTGCGGTGCCGAACGCCGGGCCCGCCGGCAGGCCGGCCAACGGCGGACGCCATAGCCGCAGCGCGTCGTCCGATTCAGCCGAACCGAAATCAGCGAGGGCAGCATCATCAGGCTCGTCGACGGTGGCCTGCGGCTCAACTTCACTACTGACAGAAGCCTGGTAGGCGCGAGAGCTCAGGCCGGTAAACGACGTTCGACACCACAGCGCATCGATCGGACGGGTCAGGGTATTCACCTCGGGGTGTCCCGGCGGCCGCGAGCGCACCCCGCTCCATCGGTTGCCAGCTGGTCGTTCGCGCAGCCGGGTCACGGCGATCGCGCCGTCGGCGGCGGCGAACTCATCGATGGCCTTCCGGGCGGCGACCACCGACGCGGCACCCGCAGATCCGGTGGCGGTTCCGGACAGGATCCGGGTCAGCGGCGCGTCCTTGCCGAGGTACGCCTCGGCCCACCACACCACCAACTCATGCTCGGCCCGGGTCAGCGCCACGTAGGCCAACCGCAAGGACTCGCCGAGCAGTTCACTCTTGTACCCGGCGACGGCGGTCGAGTAGGTCGGTGACGCCTTGCCTCCGACTTCCACGACCCGCTCGCCGTCGCGGTGGTACACGAAGGTTTGCTGATCGGGTGGGAACCACGGCGGACTCCACAGGAACGGGCAGTAGACGATCGGGTACTCCAGGCCTTTGGCCGAGTGGATCGTGATGACCTGCACGGCTTCAGCGTCGGAGTCCAGCCGCCTGGCCCGCTCGTTGTCCTCCTTGGTGCTGGCCTCCTCGATGCGTTCGCGCAGCCATGCCGCCAACGCTCCCGGACCGCCGTACTCACGGACCGAATACGCATTGAGCAGCTCACTGACGTGCTGCAGGTCGGTCAGTTCCCGTTCACCGTCGGGGGTACTGAGCAGCCTGGGCAGCAAAGCGAAGTCGCGGGCCACCGACCCGAACAGAGCCGCAACACCATGCCTGGCCAACAGGTCGGCCCATGCCGCCACCTGCCGGTGCAGCTCACTCCACGTCGCGTCGTCGGCAGTCGCGATCTGCTGCGCGGACCACCCCACCAGCACGCTATCGGCAAGGCGGCGGATCGACCTCTGCGAGCTGGGTCGCTCCAGCGCGTCGAGCAGCCACAGCCAACGAGTCGCGGCATCAGTCGAGAACACACTCGTGCTGCCGCGGATCACAGCCGGAACACCGACGTCGCTCAGGGCTTGACGTATCAGGGCGGCTTCTTTGTGCTTGCCCACGAGCACGGCCATGTCCTGCGGAAGCGCGACTCCTTCGTTCAGGCGCCGCACGACGTCTGCCGCGAGATCTGCCGCGATGTAGGCGTCCGCGCTGGCCTTGATCACTGCGGTCTTCGCCCCGTGGGCGACTGCGGTGTCCTTGTCCATCACCCGCAGTCGCAACGGTTGAGACAGCGGCCCGATGCGCTGTTCGCCACGGTCACGGACACCAGCCGCGACAGTGCGGTACTGAATCTGCGGATCACCGAGCTGCAGCGACCCGAAAAGTGTGTCGAGGGCGGCCAACAGACCGGCGTCGCTGCGAAAGTTGGACCCCAGCGTCCGACGCCTGCTCGCTGCCCCGGCCGCGGCCAGGTAGGCGTGAATATCAGCACCGCGGAATGCGTAGATCGCCTGCTTCGGGTCACCGATCAGCAGCAAGGTGCATACACCGTCGTCGAAAGTGCGACTCAGCACCTCCCACTGCAGCGAGTCGGTGTCCTGAAACTCGTCGACCAACACCACCGAGTAGCGGTCCCGCAAAGTGGCCACCGCGAAATCACCGCGAACTGGGTGCGTGACGGCGTCCCGCAGCCGACTGATCATGTCGTCGTAGGTCAGATCACCGGCCATCCGCTTGCGCCTGTCGATCTCACTTCTCGCCGCTACTGCCAACTCGACCCGACGCCTGACATCGGAGAAGAGATCATCTCCATCCCCCACCGGACGCTCCGCAATCGCGGCAGAGTCCGGAGTGATGCGGGCGTAGAAATGAGAGTTGACTCCACCAACGATGTCGCGAACATCTTTGGCTGCCATCGGATGCTCATCGTGCAGGAATGTTCGTACGTACTCATCGATCGCGACCTGATCGACCAACTCCCCGACGTCCGGAGCGAGCTTGGGGTTCAGCTCCGGATCCCCGGACAGACCCAACGCGGCAAGGGCGTCCAGGCAGAAGCCGTGGGTCGTCGTGATGGTTGCCGCGTCGAAATCGGACAGCGCCTCCGCCAGCCGACGGTGGCGGGTTCGCACTTCGGCCAGATCACCCTGGGCGAGCACCCCGACTAGCGCGTCGTCGCCGTTGCAGGAACCGGTATCCAGGAATTGACCAAGTTGGCGGTGGGCCGAAACCAGCCTCTCGCGAACCCGCTCGCGAAGTTCACCAGTTGCCAGACGAGTAAACGTGATCACCAGCAGCTTGCGAATCGGAACACCCTGTGCGACGTACCTGGTAAACAGGGCCGCGATGGTGAAGGTCTTGCCAGTTCCGGCACTAGCCTCCAGCAGCGTGATACCGGGCCGCGGAACCGGCCCGACCAGGTCAAACGGTGTGGGTGATGCATTCACGGCGCCACCGCCTGGTCGGCCTCGAGCTGCGCTTGCGACAACACCTGTTCGTGTGCCAGCAGGTCATCCCACAGTTCGTGCCCGCAGGCGACGAACTGTGGATCAGCCAGCAAATCCTCGACCGTGGGCATCGGGTCGAGCACTCGCAGGTTGTACGCGTCTTGATCTTCCTTCGGAGAGTCGAATCCGGTCACCCATGTGTTGGCCATCCGCTTGTGGGGGTTCGCGAATCTGACAGCGTCAGCGTAGGCGGCAGAGGTGTCGCAGTACAAAGGCAGCGGCTGGCGCATGCCCCGGTCGTACAGCTCCAAAATCCTGGACAGGACCTGCCCTGGATTCTCGGGCAGACTCAGACGAAGCATCAACGGGCCGGGCTGGGATCCCTTGTCCCTGGGCCGGTGGTCGGTTCCGACCAGAATGCCCTGCCATCTGGTGTCCGGTCGAGCCAATCCCAGCGCCAGCAGCTTGACCCACAGGCCAATGCGGTTCTTGCCCCGAAGCTCACGCGCGCCATCCGATCCATGATCAAGAC
>JBAXOQ010000348.1:0-4593 GCA_037133175.1 Actinomycetes bacterium | reverse complement strand
TTCCGCCACGCGGGCCGAGGAGTTCGTCGCCGAGTTCGACCTCGACCCCCAACTCCTCCATCACCTCACGCTGTAGCGCCGCTTCCGGCGCCTCGTTTGGCTCGACTTTGCCGCCGACGAACTCCCAGCGCCCGGCGGCCCAAGTCGGAGCGGTCCGCCGCGCTGCCAGCAGGCGACGGGAAGCGGCGAGGCCATCGACGATGATCGCTCCCACGATGAGGGTCATGGCGCGGACACCGGGAGCCAACGGGACCCCTCCCAGCCCGCTGGCACCGAGGCCGCCATCCGGCAGGCGATCGGGAACGCCGCGTCCGGGGCGAGAACTGCGTCTGGGGCGAACGCCGCGGCGCTGAGGCCGAAACCGAAGTGGTCCGCTTCGCGTTGGGGGTTGGTCGTGTTCCGGGAGTCGTGCTCGGCTAGTGGTGCGAGCATCGGTCCACCCCATCTGGCCGGTTCGACCGGCAACGCATTACGGAGGCGGTCAACTGCTCGGGGCAATGATCGGCACGATCGCATCGAACACGGCCGGAGCCGGGTTCTGTTTGCCTTTCGCGATGTCGCTGTTGACCATGATGACCACGGCGGTTTCGGTCTTCGGGTTGTAGTTGATCACGGTGTTGTAGCCCGGCAGCTCGCCGGTGTGTCCGATCCATCCGTTGGCGATTCCGAAACCAAGTCCGTAGGCCTTTTGTGCGTTGTTGGGTGGAACGGTGTTCTTCAGTGAGTCAAGTCGGATCTTCTGTGTCTTCTCGTCCAGGATCCCGCGGCCGGTGGCCAGCGCGACTGCCCAGGTGTGCAGATCGTTCAGCGTTGAGATCATCTCGCCGGCCGTGAAGCCCCATGACGGGTTCCAGTTGGTCGCGTCCTTGACCCCTCCTTCCGGGTTGCCCTGCTCGGTGACTCCGGACAGGTACGGCGAGGGTATCGCCGCCGACACTCCGGGGAACGATGTTCCGGTCAGGCCCAGCGGGATGAGGATCCCCTGCTGGAAGACGTTCTCTATCGGCTTGCCGGTGGCGCTCTGGATTGCCATTCCCAGCAGCACGGTATTGGTGTTGGAGTAGTAGAACTTGGTGCCGGGCACGAACATCGGCTTCTGACCCTTGACGAAGTCGACTAGCTGCTGCGGCAGCCAGAGCGAGCTCGGATTGGCGAAAAGCTGGTCGGTGAATGAGTTGTTTTCGGTGTACGACGGGATTCCGCTGGTCATCGATGCCAGATTGCGCAAGGTCGCGATCTGTCCGTTCGGCATGCCGGGTACGTACTTCTCGATCGGGTCATCCAGCGACATAGTGCCGGCCTGCACTTGCTGCAGCAGTGCGGTCACAGTGAATGTCTTGGTGATGCTTCCGACTCGGGTGTGATCGGCGATTGTGATCGGCCGGTCCTGGCCTTGTGCGGCGGTCCCAGACGTGCCGATCCACATGCCCTTCGGCGACCACACTCCGGCTTGCACCCCCGGGAATCCGAATTTGGCCCGGGTCTGGTCGAGGGCGGCCTGCAATTTGGCTGCTGTCGCGGCCGGCAGGCTGGGGGTGGCCGAGGGGCCGCTGGCTGATGGACTCGCTCCGCCGCCGGAGTTGTTTGCGCTGCAGCCGGCCACCACCAGGGTGGCCGCCAATGCGAGGACAGTTGCCGATGTCAGGGCATGCGTCGTCGTTCGCGTGTGCAGTCGCATCGGCAGATCGTGTCACCAGGATCCGACCGAGTCAACTGGCTTGATCAACTGCGGCGCCTCGGGACGCGCGGCTACCGAGGACCTAGCAGGGGGCTGAGGCGTCGATGGCTGCCTTGTGATCCCGTGCCGCGGAGCCGGGGTGGTCCTTGGCAGAAATATACCCCCTGGGGTATGATTCGGGTGACGTGGTCAATACCGTGACCTTTCAGTTTCCAGGAGGTTCTACATGTGTAGCCCAGCAACGTGTCGCAAATGCGGGAAGTCGACGTACTCCGGGTGCGGCCAGCATGTCGACCAGGTGATGCGCGGAGTTCCCTCGCGCGAGCGCTGCAAGTGTGACGCGGGTCGCCCCGCCAAGCGGACGCTGTTCGGCTGGGGTTCGCGCAAGTAGTCGTGCGGCCGGTGCGGCTGGCGCGGCCGCACATCGCCGAAGCGTGCCGAGGCGCAGCGCCGCGGGGTTCCCACCCCGCGGCGCTGCGCGCTTCGCGCCCAACCCTCGCCAACCCCCTCGCCTTAGCACCCGAAAAGCCGCCTAAAACCACCCAAAACGGGCGGGAAGGCGGCTCTTCGGGTGCAAAGACGAAAGAACCAAGAGACGAAAGGGCGCGATCTACCGTGGGCGCCAGTTCGACAGGTTCAGTCCGGCAGGGCTGGCCGGACGGCTGTTGCAGGAGCAGCGCTGGTCGGCTGGCACTCGGCCCAGGACTTGCTCGACGTGCATGCCGCACCCTGAGACGGTGTACTTGCCGCACTTACGGCAGATTGCTGGACTGCACATTCGAAACCTCCGTGGCTGTAGCGGTGTCCCATCACTATACACGAAATACCCCAGGGGGTATATTGGTTACTAGTAGTTGAGTCCACGGAGGCCGCCGGCGACGCCCTGAAGTCGTCCGCAGGCCGTGGCCATTGCCGGAGTTTCAACCAACACAAAGGGGAACGCGCATGAGTGACACCAAGACCGTGGTGATCGTTGGCGGGGTCGCCGGAGGCGCCTCCACGGCCGCGAGACTGCGCCGACTCGACGAGTCGATGGACATCATCGTGCTCGAACGCAGCGGCTACGTGTCGTTCGCCAACTGCGGCCTGCCGTACCACCTGTCCTCGACGATCGCGGATCGCGAGGAGCTGCTGCTGCAAACCCCTGAGAGCCTCCGCGAGCGTTTTGCGCTCGATGTGAGGGTGCACAACGAGGTGCTTTCGATCGATCCTGACGCGCGGACCGTCTTGGTCAAGGATCTGCCGTCGGGCCGGGAGTACGTCCAGGCCTACGACGAACTGGTGCTGTCCCCAGGCGCGGCCCCGATCGTGCCGCCGATCCCAGGGGCCGAGCGTGGGCTCGTGCTGCGCGACATTGAAGACTTGGACCGGATGATGGTCGCCCTGTCGACGGCACGCGACGTGGTGGTGGTTGGTGGCGGTTTCATCGGGCTCGAAGCTGCCGAGAATCTGCGTGAAGCCGGACGCACGGTGACCGTGGTCGAATTGGCTGATCAACTGCTGGCACCGCTGGATCCTGAGATGGCCAGGCCGTTGGAACGAGAGATGCGCAAGCACAAGGTCGCCGTGGAGCTCGGGCGGCAGGTCGTCGAAATCCGCGATGGGATAGCCGAGCTTGATGATGGACGCACGCTCGCTGCCGACATGGTGGTCTTCGCGATCGGTGTCCGTCCCGATGCTCGGCTGGCCGCAGCGGCCGGCCTGCAGCTCGGGTCGCGCGGCGGGATCGCCGTCGACGCCTACCAGCACACTAGCCAAGATCACATCTGGGCGGTGGGGGACGCGGTCGAGAAGGTCGACATTGTGGACGGCGGGCCCACCCTCACACCGCTGGCCAATATCGCAAACCGGCAGGGTCGCCGAGTGGCCGACCAGATCGCCGGTCGGACCAGCAAAGTGCTGGCGTCGCAAGGTACCGCGATCGTCAAGGTGTTTCGCTTGACCGCTGCGACGACCGGATGGAACGAGAAGCGGCTGCGCGCGGCCGGTCGGGACTTCATGGCGATTCACACGCACGCCAATGATCACGCGGGCTATTACCCGGGCGCGACACCGATGGCGCTGAAGCTGCTGGTGGACCCGACCGATGGCACGATTCTGGGAGCACAGGGAGTTGGACGCGATGGCGTGGACAAGCGCATCGACGTGCTGGCCACGGCCATGCGTGCTGGGCTGACTGCTCAGGACCTGTTGGATCTTGAGTTGGCGTACGCGCCGCCCTTCGGGTCGGCCAAAGACCCCATCAACCAACTGGGCTACATCGCCGAGAACCGGCTCAGCGGACTGTCTGAGTCGGCCGATTGGTCTGAGCTTGAGCAGCTGCGCGAGGCTGGGTGGCAACTGCTTGATGTGCGCACGGTTGAGGAGTTCGTTGATGGCGCGATTCCCGGCGCGCTGAATGTGCCGGTTGACGAGCTGCGGGACCGGATGGACGAGCTGGCTGACGGTCGGTTCGTGGTGTACTGCGCAGTCGGACAGCGGGCGCATGTGGCGACCCAGTTGCTGACCGCGCACGGGATCCCCGCCCGCAACCTCGATGGCGGCTGGACGACCTGGCGCGACACCCCGGGTGCGGTTGTGACCGTCGCCGCGCCGAAGGCGGTTGCGCGGGCCGCAGCGCGGTAGCCATCGGCCTGCTCGTGGCGCGTCATCAAGGTGCCGATGATGCTGTGGGGCCGGGCGGGTTCCCGGTGGCCGGTGTGGACGCGGGAAGGTCAGGATCTTTGTTGCCTTTGCACCTGAATAGCCGATCAGATCGGTTGGCAGTGGTCGGGAGGGCGGCTTTTCGGGTGCTGAGGCGGTGGTTGTGTTGGCGGGCGTGGGGTGGTGCTCGCGCAAACTCCTACGACACGCGCACGATCCGGGGGTGGATCGTGCGCGTGTCGTAGGAGTTTGCGCGAGCACCACCCCACGCC
>JBAXOQ010000347.1:0-4618 GCA_037133175.1 Actinomycetes bacterium | reverse complement strand
CTTCTGGACGGCGATCACCGCCCGCATCCGGCCCATGGATCTGGTGTATGGGCTGGTTCTGGGCGCGGTTCTGGTCGGGCTTCAGGTGGTGCTGCAGGCCGCCGCCTCCGCAGTCGGGGTGAACGCAGGGGAAGGTGACAACACCGGGTTCCTGCGCGGCCAGCCACCAGCGTGGACCATTGTGTTGGCGGTTTCTGCCGCGGTCGTGGCCCCGATCGTCGAGGAGCTGTTTTTTCGCGGACTGTTCTTGCACGCCCTGCTGAAACGGTCTCTGCACGCCTCGTCCAACACCGTCCAGTACGCACACGCCTCGACCCGGTCGGTGGTGTGGGCCGTGGTGATCACGTCCGTGGTCTTCGGCGTGCTGCACGTCAGCGAGGTTACGTCGGCGTCGGGCGCCGCATTCCTGCTGTTGGTGACGGTTGCTTTCGGGGCTGTTCTGGCTTGGGCGGCGGTGTATTTCGGTCGCCTCGGCCCAGGAATCGTGGCTCACATCGGGGTCAACGCGGTCGGTGTCCTGGCCGCGATCTTCTTTTCGTGAGCCTGGACGGACGTACCGCAAGCACTGACCGGTCTAGCTCCGCAGGCGGTGGTTGCCCAAGTCCGTTAGCCACAGGCGCTGCAGCATATGCCAGTCCTCGGGGTGCTCTTTGATGCCGACCGCGAGTTTGTCAGCCAGTTGCTGGGTCGCCAGGTTGACGGCTGTCGTCTCGTCCAGGTCGGTGTTGACCCGGACCGGGTCGTAGGCCTTGACGGCTGTCTGACCGTCCTTGTAGAAGAACGACAACGGGATCAGGTTGGCACCGGTCCGGTAGCCCAGCAGTGCCGGTCCGGCTGGCATTCGGGTCTCTTCGCCGAAGAAGGTCACAGTGATGCCTTTCTTCGACAGGTCCCGGTCCCCCATCAGGGCGAGCGTTCGACCTTGTTCGATGCGTGCAGCGAGCACGTCCAGAATGTCCGGTGTTCCCGTCGGGATCACTTCGATGCCCTTGGCTTCGCGGATGGCCGAGAACTTCTTGAACAACTTCTCCGGGTTCAGTCGTTCGGTGACGGCGGTGACCCCGTTGTGCTCGGTGGCGAAATACGCCGTCGTGTGGTCGTAGTTCCCACTGTGCGCGCCCACGCACACCGATCCGGTGCCCGACTCGATGGAGTCAGTGACGTGGTGGATTCCCTCCACATCGACGTCCAAGAACCTCTCATTGCTCCATTTGGACATCAGGAACAGCTGGCACCAGTAACGTGCGTGCGAGCGGAGGGCGGCGTTGAGCAGGTCGTTCATGGAACGTCGGTTGAGGTCCGGCTCGACACGCTTCAGGTTCTTCTCGAACTGCACAACCGATGGACCGCGCTTCTTGTGCGCTCGATCCGCCGCTACCTCGAAGATCCGGTAGGCCTTTCGGTCCGGCATGAGGCCGAGGGTCTTCCACGCGGCTGAATACCCGTAGTAAGAAGCCCAGTCATCCAGTTTCATCAGACGCACGTCCTCACGTGATTCAGAACAAGGTCCACGAATCGAGCCGGATCCGCGAGGTGTGGGTCGTGGCCCGCGCTATCGAAGACCACCAAGCGACTATGGGGGAGCAGCGCGGCGGCGTTTTCGCCGTGGCTGACCGGAATCATCGGGTCAAGACCGCCCCACAGCAGCAAGACCGGCATGCCTACCGCCTTCGGCAGGTGGACCAACGCGGAGGCGGTCTGCCCTTTGCCATCCACCACGCTGCGTAGGGTCGCCAAGAACGCCCGTCGGGAATCGCGGTCTGTGAATACGACGCCGATGCCTTCGAGCATCTCTTCGGACAGATAGTCCGCCTCGAAGCCCATCGATCGTAGTCGCCGACCCAACCAGGCGGTTGTCTTGAGGACCTTCGGACGGGCGAACCCGCCGAGCACCACGCCGGCCCCCGGAAGTGAAATCGCCCGGAGCCAAGCGCCCGTCTCCGACCCCAATCCACCGCTGGAAACGAGCACCAGGCCGGTGAGGTACTGCGGGTATTGGTACAGGAACTGCAGCGCGATCCCGCCGCCAAGAGAATGTCCAACGAAGATGGCCTGAGTGTGGCCAAGGTAGTCCAACAGATCCCGCATCGCGCTGGCCATCGCGCCGAGGCTGTAGTCCCCGCGTTCCTTGTTGGATTGTCCGTGGCCAGGCAAGTCGACCGCGATGACCTGGGCGCCACCTTGTGCCAGCAGTGGGGCGACTCCCTGCCAGCACTCGCCGCTGGAGCCCACGCCGTGGATCAGCACGATTACTGGTCCGGAGTTTCCGTACTGGCAGTACGCGAGTTCTCTGCCGTTCAACATCGCGCGACCGCGTTGGCCGCGGTCCACAAGGTTCAGGGTTGTGCTGCCAGCCACTGGCATCTCCTCTGGCTTGCGAAAGGTCCTAGCCGCCAAAGTTCGTGCTCAGCAACCGTGCGAAGTAGTTCCAATACCTGCTTGATGTCGCTCAACTCAGCGTTCAGACATCCTACTCGCACCATTGTACTCGATTATTGGCCTGTGGATAGACATCCGGTGGTGGCAAAACTTCCCTGGTGCGGACTGCACAATCGGAAGTCTTTTCATTTCAACCACAAAATCGGGGATTGGGAGTTGCTGGACGCTCCATATGTTGTTTTCCCCAGTGGGAGTAGCGAGGCCGTCAGCGACGATGACGACATGAAGAACGGACCGTCAAGCTCAACTAGCTTGTCAAATCCACTCAGTCGTTGGGTACGGCAACACCAGGTCGGCGGGGCCACACTCTGGTGGACCACGCGCTGGTGGACCACAAGGCCAGCAGCACCAAGAGCGGCTGGAACAGCAGACGGATGCCACGAGCAACGTCGGTGTCCAGGCCGAACGCACTGGTGTGGGTAACGAACTGCGAGATGTTGCCGGGGAAGATCACCACGAAGTAGGCCGCGACGATCCAACCGACTGCGGCACGTTTCCGCCTGATCGTCACCAGTGCGATTGCCAACACGATCTCGACAACTCCGGAGACGAAGATCGTGGCGGCCGGCGCTGGGAACCACGGCGGGACTTGAGCCATGAACGGTGCCGGGTTGCCCAGGTGCGACAGGCCGGCGATGACCAGGATCGCGGCCAGCACCCAACGCCCGATTGCTCTGGGCAGCCAGGTTGCCCAGGACGGACCAGCGGTGTGTGCGGGTTGGGTCGCGGCGGCGGGGCCTGGTGTCTGGGATGGTCCGGCGATTTCGGGAAGCGGAGTGGTCATTCGCCAGCACCTTCCACTCGGGCGAGCAGCGACGTGATCTGCTCGCGGGCGGTTCGGTAGTCCTGTTTCGAGCCGGATAGACAGGCGCCGACCCGCGCTGGAACCACCAGGGCCCGCGCGCGCAACGCGCGTCCGGGTTCGGTCAGCGAGACCTGCACTGAGCGTTCATCGGTCCTGGCGCGGGTGCGGCGCAGTAGCCCGGCAGATTCAAGTCGCTTCAGCAGCGGTGACAGCGTGCCGCTGTCAAGATGCAGTCGTGCACCGAGCTGACCGACGGTCATCGGCTCCGACTCCCAAAGGGCGAGCATGACCAGGTACTGCGGGTAGGTCAGTCCGAGGTCGGCCAGGATCGGTCGGTACAGGTCGGTGATACCGCGATGAAGACGGTAAACCAGGAAGCACAACTGGTTGTCCAGCAGCAGCGCATCGTCGGCACCCGTGATAGTGGTCACGAGCTTGACCGGTCAAGCAAGGCCTCGATGTCCGCCTCGAGGTCTGCAGGGGGAGTTTTCGGCTCGAACCGCTTGACGGTGGTGCCATCGGCAGCGACTAGGAACTTCGTGAAGTTCCACTTGATGACCGAGCCCAGGAGTCCACCGGTTCGTTCCTTGAGGAAGGCAAACACCGGGTCGGTGCCCTTTCCGTTGACGTCCACTTTGGTCGACAGCGGGAAGTCCACGCCGTAGTTCAGCTTGCAGAACTCCTCGATCTGGTCGTCGTCGCCGGGCTCCTGATGCAGGAACTGGTCGCACGGGAAGCCGAGCACGACCAGACCGCGGTCCTTGAACTCCTCATGGAGCTTCTGCAGGCCATCGTATTGCGGAGTGAACATGCATTTGCTCGCGGTGTTCACGATCAGCACTGGCTTACCTGCGAAGTCAGACAGCGGAACAAGCTCGCCGCGATTGTTGGTGAAGGACAGGTCGTAGAGCGTTTCAGTATCGGACACGTTCCAATTGTGCACGATTTAGTTTTGTACGTCAAGACCAGGTTCTCCCCACCCCTGCTCACCAAGATCCAGTCATCATGGACCGGTTTCTTCGTTGACTGCGAAGTTGTCGCCCTTTTTGATCATGAAAACCGGGCAACAACTTCGCAGTCAACGAATCGTTCGGCCGGGTTTGGTCGGGCGCGGGATCTACAGCAGCAACTGCGGGACCCACGAGGTGGGGTCGATGTCCAGTAGGACCAGGCCGGCGCCGGGTAGGCCGGTGAGCAGGCCAGGCATGGGGATGCCCGCTGATGATGCTCCGAGCATTGATCGCGGCAGGCTTTCGCCCGGGCGGTTGAGCACTGCAGAGGCGATCCCGTTCGCTGCGGCGTTCCAGCGGTCACCGTTCGTCGGACCCGCCGCACCTGCCGCACCCGCCGCACCCGCCGCACCCGCCGCACCCG
>JBAXOQ010000346.1:0-4651 GCA_037133175.1 Actinomycetes bacterium | reverse complement strand
GTCTACACCTGATGCGCCGGACAATTCCTGGCCTAGGTTCGGGCGCCCCTTCCCCGCAAACTCAAACCCATAGTCAATCGCGCGGTTCACCTGCATCGGCTCGGCTTCCGTTGAGTGGGGAGTTGTCGTCGTATTCGATCACCAGAACCCGACGACAACTCCCCACTCAACGACAAGCGGGTCGGCGGTGTGGCACGGAGGGTCGGTGTGTGGGAGGGACTGGCGGCGGCAAGGGGGTGCGCGGGCTAGGGTTGCGGGTGTGTCGGAAGTGAGTGGAACCGTGGTGGTTGCGCTGATTGTGGTGGCATCGCTCGCCGCGGTTGTGGCGGTTCTGTCGATGGTCGTGGCCTTCATGGCGCTGCGGGTTGCGCGGCGCTCGACTCGCGAATACCGGAAGATCGCCAACGCCGACCAGGACGTGGTCGATGCGTTGCTGGACAGGATCAGCGGGATCGATGCGTCGACCAAAGCAGTGCAGGACCTGGCCCACTTGGTGCAGGCAACCCGCGACGACGTGGCGCACACTTTGCGACACGTGTCGGTCGTTCGGTATGACGCATTCCGCGACCTGTCCGGACGGCTCTCGTACAGTGCGGCGTTGCTAGACGACACCGGCGACGGAATCATCTTCACCTCGCTGCGCTACCGCAATGAGACGCAGTACCTGGCCAAGGGTGTAGCCGCAGGTCAGGTTGAGGGACTGAGTCCGGAGGAGGAACAGGCTGTGACGTACGCATTGAAGGGCAGCGAAACATGAGCCAGACCATCGGCTACCTGGGCCCGCGGGGGACCTTCACCGAAGTCGCGCTGCGGGCAATGCCGTCGGTCCAAGGTGCCAGCGCCCGTCCGTTGCCCAGCGTCGACACGGTGCTTGACCAGGTACGCAGCGGTGAGCTTGACGGCGGCGTGGTTCCTATCGAGAACTCGCTGGAAGGCCCGGTCACCCCGACGCTGTCCGCGCTGGAAAGCGATGACGCCCCGCTGGTCATCGTCGAAGAGCTGGCGATTGCGGTGCGGTTCTCGCTGCTGGTCCGGCCCGGCACCGCACTCGGCGACATTCGTCAAGTGGCGACGATTCCGATCGCCGCTGCCCAGTGCAAGAAGTGGCTGACCGCCAACCTGCCCTCTGCCCAGATGCTTGCTGAGCTGTCCACCGCCCGCGCGGCCCAACGGTTGGGCGAGGACGAACCGCCGCCGTATGACGCAGCAATCAGCCCGGCAATTGCGGCTGAACATTACGGGCTGGAGGTGTTGGTCGACGGGATTGGCGACAACCCGGACGCATCCACCCGATTTGTGTTGATCCGTCGCCCCGGGCCGCCGCCCGAGCGCACCGGCGCCGACAAGACCTCGCTGGTGCTGTACATGCATGAGGATCGATCCGGAGCCTTGCTGGAGATCCTGACCGAGTTCGCGGTGCGCGGTGTCAACCTGACCCGGATCGAATCGCGGCCGACCCGCAAGCAACTCGGTGACTACTACTTCTCGATCGACTGTGAAGGCCACGTCGACGATGCACGGGTCGGCGAGGTTCTGGGCGGGCTGCGACGGCTGTGTCCGGACGTGCGGTACCTGGGTTCCTACCCACGGCACGACGGAAAGCAGACCGCGGTTCGACCGGGCTCCGCGGATGCCGACTTCGCGGCCGCAGATGAGTGGGTAGCGGCAATCCGCGCCCGTGGTGATTCACAGCCGTAGACCGCGCGCCGACCTCTTCTGCTCGCGACTCGTGCCCACGCCCAAGCAGCCAACCACCTCGTGTCTTCTCGCCTTTGCTCCCGAAAAGCCGACCAAAACGGCCGGGAAGGCGGCTTTCGGAGCAAAGGCGAGAAGGGGTTGCGAGTTCCCCGATTCCGAGGCGACGGTAGTGCGTGTGCCTGTGCTAGCCCTTGATGACGCGGCCGGCGCCGGCGTAGCGGGGACGCCAGTACGAGGAGTTCATGCTCTCGATCACGACGCCGGACGACGGGCTGTTGGCTCCGATCATCAGGCCGCGACCGAGGTACATCGAGGCATGCTGGCTTCCACCGGCTCCCCAGAACAGCAGGTCACCGGGCAGCAACTGAGCCCGGGACACCCGCTGGGTGCTTTGCATCTGCGCACCCGAGTAGTGCGGGAGGCGTTTCCCGACCGCCTGACGGTAGACGACCATCGTGAAGCCCGAGCAGTCGAACCTCAGGTTCGAGGCAGCTCCGGCCACGTACTGGCCATGCTTCTTCTTAGTCAGAGCCAGTCGGACGACCTTGGCCCGCAGCGCCTCGGCCTGCGCGTGCTTGACCTCGGCGGGGGTCATCGTCGGAGTGATGGGTGTGACTGGCGGGACGAACCTGGCAAGGCTCGACGCAGCCCGTTTGACCGGTGCCGCGTTTGCGGTAGCGGCGGTGGCAACTGGGACGAGGGTGATAGCAGTGGCCGTAGCCACACATGCGCCAGCAAGGCGCGTTGAAAAACGCATACGTAAAGGACTCCTCTACAGGCGCTTCCCGGGTTAGCTGACGGGCTCGGGCTGAGGTTTGCCCTACTGGCACAGGCCAGATTCGCCCCGGATATTGATTGGTTTCCCGGTACACCAGGTGCATTTGCCCGACTGTCATTCGTCGGAGGCACACCCTGGCGATTCAGCGCGTTGCCCGCACGCCACGGCGGCGGCGCTTCGAACGGGCAACGCAACTAACGTAACATCCATCTCGCGGCCACAGCCTGTGGATAACCCTGTGGATTGCCGAACGTAGTTGGAATTCACCCAAACAACCCCGTAATTACGGGGGTTGGCGAGCACTTAGAGTAGTCGGTTTCTGTCGGAATCCTGTGTTGGTGATCACAAAGAATCTTGTTTTCCACAGGTGGGAAACTCTCGATTGTGCTCAGTACCAACGGTTTTCGCATATCCACATTGGCGGAAGGATCGGGGAATCTTGACAACTCGCTGTACTTGGTTGATCACGTTAGGTGCTGACGCGTCTGATGTTAGTGAGTCAAGTCACAGATCGTGACCGAGCAACTCGTCGATCAAGTGGGCCACCGCGTTCTGTGAGTTTGTCGGCAGAATGCGGGCCGACGGTGTTGATGCCGTGACCGCAGGGTGAGCATTGCCGACCGCGTATCCGCGGCCAGCCCACTGCAGCATCGGCAGGTCGTTCGGCATATCGCCGACTGCAATGACGTTGGCGCGGTCCACCCCGTGGGTGGCGGCGAGCCAGGCTAGTCCGGTGGCCTTGTTGACCCCGCGGTGGCACATTTCCAGCAGCAGTTCGGCACGCGTTGAGTGGGTTACGGTCACGGTTCCGGCAAGGGCGTGCTGGACCTCGGTGAGGACGGCGTCGGGGTCGCTGCCGACGGGGCCGCGCGCGAGCAGTTTGACCGCACCGCCGCGTTGGATCAGATCCTCGATTGCCCCGACGGTGCCGCCGCTGGGGCGGGCTCGGCGAGCACCGAATTCTGGCTCGTAACCGAAGCTCGTACGCGCGGCCAAGCGGTACGCCCGCGTAGCGCTGTCCTGGTCCTGGCCCGATTCTTCGGCCTCTTCCAGGCCCGCTTCGGCCGGGATTGATCCGGGTTCGATCGGTCCGAACGGAATCGGCGCTCCCCGCTCGGCTCGTTCCACGCCGAAGGACGCCTGGGGTATCAGCGAGCGGATTCGGGCGACGGCCTCGCGCAGTGTCTGCTGGTCCATGGGGAAGGTTTGCTCGACCAACCGCTTGTCCAGGTCCACCAGTACTGCTCCGTTGGCCGCCACCGCCAGACCGTGCCAGCCGAGCTGGTCCACCACGGGGGCAAGCCATCGGGGTGGGCGGCCGGTAACGAATGCGACGATCAACCCCGCCTCGCGGGCACGCCCGATGGCATCGAGAGTCCGATCCGACACGCTCGCGTCGGGTGCGAGCAACGTCCCGTCCAGGTCCGTTGCGAGCATTCGTTTCACACGCCGATCCTGCCAGCCGGGACAGCTATGTGTGATGCGGGTTGGCCGCAGCTCGCCTGTGGATGAGCGCCCGGGCGGAGGAGGTGCCCTTCGCAAACCCCCGCCGTAGGCCGATTTTCGCGCGGCGAAATCGGCGGACGGCGGGGGTTTGCGCGCGGACCTGGGTCGGTTTCGAACTCACACCGGGAGCAGGTACTCCTGGCCGGGGAAGTAGTGGCGCAGGGCCTCGGGCAGGCGGACTGAACCGTCGGCCTGCTGATGGTTCTCCAGCAGCGCGACGATGATTCGCGTCATCGCGCACAGGGTCCCGTTCAGTGTGGCGACCGGGTAGACGCCAGTGCTGTCGCGGCCCCGGATCCGCAGCCGACGGGATTGGAACTGGGTGCAGTTGGACGTCGATGTGACCTCTCGGTAGCGGTCCTGGGTCGGAATCCACGCCTCGCAGTCGAACTTGCGGGCGGCGCTGGCACCGAGGTCGCCGGAGGCCACGTCGATGACCCGGTACGGCAGTTCGAGCGCGTCCAGGAACTCCCGCTCGAACGACAGCAGCCGCTGGTGCTCAGCCAACGCCTCGTCAGGGTGGACGAACGAGAACATCTCGACCTTGTCGAACCAGTGAACCCGGAAGATTCCGCGGGTGTCCTTGCCGTGAGAGCCCGCCTCGCGGCGGAAGCAGGGGGAGTACCCGGCGTACCGGCGAGGGAGCGAATCGGCATCCAGGATCTCGTC
>JBAXOQ010000345.1:0-4663 GCA_037133175.1 Actinomycetes bacterium | reverse complement strand
GCCAGGGGTAGTGGTCAGGACGGTGACTGCAGCGGGATCGGCGGGGAGGTTGGCCTGGGTCGGCGGCGATTGAGGGACCGCGTCGGTTGTTTGCGCGGTCGGGGTTGGTGCGGCCGGGTCTGGGCTGACGCCGGTGGTGCCGGTGGTGCCGGTGGTGCCCGCGGTACCACCGGTGAGCGGCACGGCTGCTTGGCCGGGTGAGCCGGGTGAGCCGGGTGAGGCGGGTGCGCCTGGGCACGTGCTGGGGTTCTGGGGTGCGGTAGCCGGTTGAGCTGATGCCGGGGCAGACTGGAACGTGATCACGATCGCGGCGACCGTGACCGCTGTGCTCAGTGCGGTGCTGTTTGGTCGCACCCTTGCCTCCAGTCGAGGATCGGCATCGCCGACTCTCATTGCCGGGGCCGTCGCCCCTCGACACGCCTTATGTACAGCGACACGCTCAGGTCCGGGACGTGCCAGGTCCGACCATCTGAGAATCTATCCACACGCGTGGCGCGGGCAGCGTTACCGATTCAGCGAGTCGCGCGAATCGCCGTCCCAACGTCCGGTAGCTCCGCGTGTCTTGGCAGGCTGGAGTTGAGCCGCGCGTTGAGCTCCGGTCGGTCATCTTGTCGGCAGGGCGTTCTGATCACTTGCGGAAGGCTCAATCCGGATACCGCGCTCGCCGTTCCGCGGGCATCCCCGCGTGAGGCACGGACAGCGTTCCGCGGGCATGACTCTTGAGGCACGGACAGCGTTCCGCGGGCATGACTCTTGAGTCGCATCGGACGGTTTCCCAGCTGAGTGGGAGTCACCAGAGGAGGTTGCCGGACGTGTGGCCGCCGCCCGAACGCAGCCTGCCCGAACGCAGCCTGCCCGCATCCAGCGCAATCTAGACGCCCGTCCGTCGCTGACGCGTCGCCTCAGCACACCGGTCCAGCATCCCCGATTCGCCACCGATCGTGGTTACTGCAGGGCGATCACGACTTTGATCGGGTTGTGGTCGGAAACGAACGGCGTCCGGTACATGACCTGCCGCCTTGGCCCGGCTCGAGTAACCCGAATCATCTGCTCCCACGCCAACACGCGAATACCGTTGGTGGCGTATACCTGATCCGGGCTGAACCCGCCCGTCGCGGGCTTCTTCTGCAACTTGTTGAAGCTGTTGTAGTTCGCATTCCGTACGGTCTTCGCCGTGGCCAGGGTGTCCGGGATCCCGCGGCTGGTGAACACCCGCCGAGGCGCGTCGTATACGTAGGTCGATCCACGCGACGAGTTCATGTCGCCTGCGTACACGGTGGGCAAACCTGCAGCGTTCAGGGATGCGACTGCATTCAGCAGCGCCACCGTCTCGGTAGTCCGCTGATCGCTGGCGGCCCGTCCCATTCCGACCGTCAGATGGGTGCTCACGAACAGGAACCGGAACCCCGTGCCGATCTGCGTGAAATCCTGGTACAGGGCTACCCGCCGACCGGGACCGGGAAGCGGAATGATCCCCTGAATGTCGCCGGGGGTCACCGTCGACGGTTTGAAGAAGATGGTTTGCCCAGTCGGGTTCTTGTCCCGCGCATTGCCTACCAGCGAATGGAAGTACGTCGGTGCCAGGAATCGCTGCACTGCCTGGCGCCTGCTCATGTTGATTTCCTGAACGCCGATCACATCGAAGTTCCCTCGACGAATTTCACCTGCCACCAAGGCGAGTCGGGACGTCTTGTCAGGCAGTGCAGCAGTTCCGCCGATGCTCTCGTTGAAGGTTCCGACCACCAGCGGCACTCCCGCAATCCGGGGAGCTGAACGGGCCGAGAGTTCGGCGTGTGCGGCGGCGGGCGGACCGCCCAGCAGCAGGCCGACTCCGACCAGCGCGACCGCCAGCGCGGCAGCTGTCACGCGGCTAAGGCCGCCGACCAGCCAGCCTCCGGGGGTGACACTTGACGCGCTCGACGTGTACACAACTCATCTCCAACGGGACTGGCCGCGACCTACTCCCTTGGTGTATCGGGTGTTCAGGCGAGTGACTTGATGGAAAGCCGCCGACCGTACCCGCCCAATCTCATCCGGACCCGGCGCCGACGGGCATCGCCAGCCATTGCGGACCCGACGCGGGAGCGGGGAGCCCGCGGGCGACCTGAGGGTGTTCGGGGTGTGTCCGAGGCGGGAGGAGGTGGTGATAGCGCGGGGCGCGAGGTCCGATCGGTGAGCGTCTCGACCGGTCAGCGCGGCGAAGGTGCGTTCGGGCCTACTGCGTGTAGGTGGCGCACTGGGTTTGATATGCCGTGATCTGAGCCTTGACGGCGTTACCGAGCTTGGTCAGTTCAGCGGTCGAGGCTCCTTGGCTCAGCGCCGTGATGAACGCCTTGACGGAGGTGTCAAGCCCGGTGACGGTGGTGGCCAGTTGGCCGGTCGCGGTGCCCGTTGCGCTCTCCAGTGTGGTGAGCAGACCGGTGAGCTTGGTGGCGGCGACCTTCGCCGTCTCGCTGGTGACCGCGGCGTCGACCTGTTGACTCAGCAGTGTCAGTGGTTGTTGCGTGGCGGTGCAGATGGCGATGTTCTTCGCGGTGCCCGCCGGGTCGTTGGAATTGATGGTATTGGCGACTTGGGAGCATCCGGATACCGCAATTGCCAAACAGGCTCCGACCGCGATCACGATGCTCTTCATGGCGCCAGTATACCCGGACCGGCAGCACGCAGCGGCGGAGAACTGGTGCGCTGGCGTGCTCTGCAAACCGGTAGGCGTGGGTGGGCGGTGGTGGCGCCGTTGGTGCTAGCGTCGCAACGTGCCTGAATTGCCTGAGGTCCAAGCTCTCGCCGAAGCGCTGGGAGCCCGCACGGTTGGCCACCGTATCTCCCGGGTTGCGTTGGCGGATTTGTCGGCGCTCAAGACGTTCGATCCGCCGCTGACAGCCATTGTCGGAGCTGTGGTGGAGGATGTCGGACGACAGGGAAAGTATCTGGATTGGACGCTTCAGGGGACTGACCGTGGGCCGATTCACCTGATCATCCACTTGTCCCGGGCAGGTTGGATTCGGTGGATCGATTCACCTTCGTCCGTCCCGCCGAAGCCGGGGAGTGGCCCGCTGGCGCTGCGGGTGACGTTCTCGGACATCACTGGGCAGGTCGTTGGCGGCGTTGATGTGACGGAGGCCGGAACACGCAAGAGCCTGGCGATTTTCGTCGTCAAGGATCCAGCGGACGTCTCCGGAATTGCCCGGTTGGGACCGGATCCGTTGGACGCCTCGTTCACCCCCGAGGTGTTTAGCCGGATTCTGGACTCCGCGGGCGGCAAACAGATCAAGGGAGTGTTGCGTCGGCAATCAGTGATAGCCGGCATTGGTAACGCCTACAGTGACGAGATTCTTCACGCCGCGAAGCTGTCACCGTTCGCGCCGTGCAGCAAGCTGAGTCCAGAGCAGCGGATCGAGTTGCTGGGGGCGATCCGCTCGGTGCTGTTCGCAGCAATTTCGCGGGCAAGTGGAAGTGCCCCCGAGACGCTGAAGTCTGAGAAGAAAGCGGCCATGGCAGTTCATGGGCGCACAGGCGAGAAATGCCCGGTGTGCGGGGACGTGGTTCGCGAGGTGTCGTTCGCTGACTCGTCGCTGCAGTACTGCCCGACGTGTCAGACCGGTGGGAAAGTGCTGGCCGACCGGCGGCTCAGCCGGCTGCTGCGGTAAGTAGTTCCGCGGTGGGTTCCGCGACTGCTGCGGTAAGTAGTTCCGCGGTGGGTTCCGCGACTGTGGCTGTGGTGGTTGGGTCCGGCGGTGATCGAAGTGACGGTAGTGCGGGAGTGAGGGAAGTGCGGGTAGTGCGAAGTTAGGCGTCAACCCGGGCCATGGACTCGGATCCGGATCGCTGGGCGGCGATGAAGGCTCGGGTGGCGACCATGAAATTCGCGGCCGCGATCTCCTTGGCGTACTCGAGGGTCATCGAGGTCTGGTTCACAGCCTCCCCAATGACCTCGGTCGCTCGGAATCCGGCACGTTCCAGGGCTCGTACCGCGCTGCTGATGGCAGTTGTCAGGCTGTCGGCCTGTCTGTTGAAAAGGGCAATGGGTCCTTCGGCGGTGAACTCGATGTCGGCGTCGGAACACCCGGCTTCAAACAAGTTGTCGAGTTCATCGAACGATGGATCATGGTCAAGCACGATTGCGAATTCGTAGCCCATGTCCTCTCACCTCCTAGTGCAGTCGCGTCGTCGTGCGCTGGAACTTGAGCTTGCCGAGCTTCTCAGCCATCTTCGCAACTCCTGCCCGGAATTGCCACCCCATCGAGCGAACCCAAATACAGCCTTGAGGAAGAGGGTGCCTTTGGGTGGTTTTGCCGTGTTTGGCCGGTGACCCTCGGTGGTTGTTGAACGCGAAGTGTCACTGCCGTGGATGACAATCTGCGGTCTGGGGCTGGATCGGGCCTTCCCGCGGCGGCCCTACTGCGGCGGCGGGCCGGATCGATTCCCGCGGCCGATGGGTCCGGCCACGCGCCTCAAGCCGGTGCTGGACTCCGGTCATCGGGTGGCACCGCCTGGGGGTCCGTGTCACGATGGCGCGGTGGATGTCGATGTGACCGCGGAGCTATTGGCGGACCTTGCCCAAGTTGTTGGTGCTGGGCAGGTACTGACCGACCCACAGCTGACCGCCCGGTACACCGCGGACTGGATGGGTCGTCCGTCCGGTCCGGCTCGCGCCGTCGTTCGG
>JBAXOQ010000344.1:0-4683 GCA_037133175.1 Actinomycetes bacterium | reverse complement strand
GGCCTGGACGCTGACCGTGTTGGGTAGAATCGCGAACGCAGCGCTGACGTTCTGCCCGAAGGTCGAGACCCCGAGAGCATCGATCGCCTCCGGCTTGGCCAGGTCTGTGACGGTAAGGCGTGACTGCGGCTCAATCGGTTGGCCGCTGTTGCGGTAGGTGTCGCGCAGCTGCACGCCCAGACCGACGCTGCCGCCGTCGGCGCTGTAGGGAATCTTGGCGTCGGCCGAATTCTTGAACGTAAACCGCACGCCAGTCACCGAGGTCAGCGGCGTTGCACCGGGCGTCGGGAACGGTCCGGGGCCGGACTGCTCCGCCTCGATCCAGTCTCCGCCGGTACAGGGGCTGCCGATTGGCTTCGTGCAGATCCCGACGACTACCCGGTCGGTGCCTGGCGGGTATGCCGTAACCGGACCCAACGCTGTGACGTCGAAGGCGTTGAACGTGGCCGTCTCATCGTCGATCACCCGCAGTTTGCGGACATCGGCCGACGTCGAGGACGCATTCCGAACCCCGAGCGTGATCGTACTCGGATCTGCAGATTGTGCCAGTGCCGTGCTCGGTGACCACGCCTTGGTCGCAACTGGTCGCACGACAACGGGAATGACCGCGGTGATGCTGGCCGCAGCCTCTTTCGATGCCGCATTGTCAGCGTCGGCAATCGCAGTGTTAGGGATGATCTGGCCATCGGTCACCGACGTCTCCACCGGAAGCCGCATGCCCACCGACAGCTTCCTGGTGGACCCGGCGGGCAGTCCGCTATTGGGCGTGGGCAACGTCCACGGAATGATGAACTTGATCGTCAGAAGACGGGTGTTCGGGTCGTACGTGACCTCTCGCTCACTGCTGGACGACGGCAACGAGGTGACATCGAATTCAGCCGGCAGAGTGTCGGTGATCGTGGCATTCACACATCCCTCGGTGATGCTGGAGCAGCCGATCGTCAGTTCGTAGCCGAATTGCTGACCCGGACTGACAGTCGTTTCCGTGACAGTTTTACCAAGGGTCAAAGTGGCGCTGTCGACAGCGCGAGCAACGCCAGCCGGGCCGACCAGTGCCGCCAGCAGCGCGACCACCGACGCCACTGCTGATATCCGCAGCCACCTGCCCAGGGTCGTCACGAAACGCTGTTGATTCCTACCTGAGCGTTGCCTGGCCATCGAAACCCCTGTGCAGAAAGAGTAATCATCTGTTCCGTGATCTTCCTCACCACAACGGGCACCGATCCGGAAGATCCCGCAATCCCGACCGCCACGCTACCGGTCAGTCGGTCGCGATGCCCGCCCAGCGATCGACACTGATTCGACCCGACCCAGCGGTTGCCAGTAGGCTCGCCGCGTGACGTGGCTGGCCGGCATTGCAGGTGTGCTGCTGTGGCTCGCGACGTGTTCGTCGCTGCTGCGAACGTTGGTAGTGCCGCGCGGCAGTTCCGGTCTGACGATGTACAAGAACCGCGGAGTTCGCTGGTGCTTCACATCAGTCGCCCGACGACTGCCAAGCTACCGGGCGCGGGACCGAGTGTTGTTGTGGCAAGCCCCGCTGAGCATCCTGACTTCACTGGTGATGTGGTTGCTGATGTTCTACGTGAGCTACGGCCTGCTGATGTTCGCGACTTCCGAGCTCGGTGTCAGGGCATCGTTCCGGGAGGCTGGCTCGAGCCTGTTCACGCTCGGGTTCGCCAGTGAGGACCGGGCAACCCTGACCGCCTTGGACTTCATCGCCGCCGCGACGGGACCCATCGCCATCGGGCTGCTGATCGGCTACCTGCCCACCATGTACGCCGCCTACCAGCGCCGCGAGGCAGAGGTCACGCTCATCCTGTCCCGAGCCGGAGAACCCAACTGGGGACCGGAACTACTTGCCCGCCATGCCAATGTCGGAATCACCAGCAAGCTCGACCTACTCTGGCCGGCCTGGGAGGCGTGGGCGGCCGACGTCGGCGAGAGCCATACCAACTTCCCGATCCTGATCTACATGAGATCGGCCCGACCCAACCGCAATTGGCTGATCTCACTGCTGTGTGTGATGGACGCTGCCGCGATACACATGTCACTGAATCCGGGAACCGCACCCGTGCGCACTGGCACCAGCACGCGCCTGCTGTACCCGGGCCACCAGCAAGCCTCGATGAGGCTGTTGCTGCGACAGGGAATCACCTGCCTGCGTGAACTCGCGGACGTGGTCCGAATCCCCTACGATCCGGATCCTTCGCCGGATCGGCCGTCCGCGGTGACCTTTGAGGAGTTCCTTTCGGCCTGCCAGATGCTCACGGCAGCGGGCTACCAGGCGGAACGCACCCCCGAGCAGGCCTACCCCCACTTTCGCGGCTGGCGTGCCAACTACGAGTCTTTGGCCTATTCACTGGCGAGCAACATCGACGCAGTGCGCGCACCGTGGAGTGGCGATCGCGTGCGCTCCGAGGCGATCGTCTCGCCGACTCGACCGGTGAACCGGACGCCCAGCGAAGCAGCGGACTAGCCGCGGCAGGATCGGTCGCGGCGGGATCTGCCGGCCAGAGCACTTGCTAAGGTTCGCTGGTGGATTCTGCTGCACTGATAGCCCTTGAGGAAGCCCACGGCGCCTACAACTACCACCCGTTGCCGATCGTGGCGGCCACTGCCGAAGGTGCCTGGATCACCGACGTCGAGGGGCATCGCTATCTGGACTTTCTGAGCGCCTATTCGGCTCTCAACTTCGGCCACCGTCACCCCCGGCTCGTCGGCGCCGCACATGCGCAACTCGACCGGGTGACGCTGACGAGCCGAGCGGTGCACACGGACCAACTCGGTCCGTTCTGCGCCGAACTGGCAGATCTGGTGGGCCTGGATCGGGTGCTGCCGATGAACTCCGGAGCAGAGGCCGTCGAGTCCGCCATCAAGACTGCTCGCGCGTGGGGCTACCGCACCCGCGGAGTGCCGCCGGATCAGGCCACCATCATCGTCGCGGACGGAAACTTCCACGGGCGCACCACGACCATTATCTCGTTCAGCGGCGACCAGGCTGCCCGTCGCGACTTCGGTCCTTTCACGCCCGGCTTTGTCGCCGTCACCTACGGAGATCTGGACGCGCTGGAGCTGGCACTGTCGATCCCGAACGTGGTCGGATTCCTGGTCGAACCTATCCAGGGTGAGGGCGGGGTGTTGGTTCCACCCGACGGCTATCTGGCCGCCGCCGCCGCGTCCTGCAGAGCACAGAACATCCTGTTCATAGCCGACGAGATCCAGACCGGGCTCGGTCGAACCGGTAGGACACTGGCCTGCGACTGGGAGGACGTCGACCCGGATGTGGTGTTGCTGGGCAAAGCCCTCGGCGGGGGGATCCTGCCGATCTCTGCGGTAGTCGCCCGCGACGAGGTATTGCGGGTCCTCAACCCTGGAGAGCATGGCTCCACCTTCGGCGGAAACCCGCTGGCCGTCGCGGTCGGCCGTGAGGTGATTGCGATGATGAACGAAGGAGTCATCCAGCAACGGGCCCTTGAGCTTGGCGAGCACATGCTGGCCAGGTTCCGCAACGAAGCCCCGGACACGGTCAAAGAGATCCGCGGGCGGGGCCTGTGGGCGGGCATCGAACTGACCGCCGACGTCGGCCCAGCCAGACCCCGCTGTGAGAAGGCGCTCAGCCACGGCGTCATCGTCAAAGAAACCCAGAGCACCACCGTGCGACTCGCGCCACCGCTGATCATCGACGAGGCGGATCTGGACTTCGGCATCGATGTCGTACTAGAGGTACTCAAGTAGCTACCCGCAGAACCGCAGAACAAGTCGGGGATCAGTCGGCGAGAAGCTCGAAGTCCTCGAAACTGAACTCCGGCGACAACACGCAGGAGACCAACGACCAGCGCCCATCCAGGGTCTTGGCTCGTTGCCACTGCCCGGCCCGCACCAGGTGATGGGTGGCACCAACGCCCACCGGTCCGAGCACCTCGGTCGAGATTGGCCCGGGACGATGCTCGCTTCCTGAGGTCTCCAGCACCAGCCGACCACCGCCGAGCCACAGCCACAACTCCTGCGAGCGGTGGACCCGGTGCCAACGCGACCGCCCGCCGGCATCGAGCAGGAACAGAATCGACGAGGCCACGGCCCGACTGCCACCAGTGGTCGAGAGCTCATCCGGAGCGGTCCAGATCCGACGATACCAGCCACCCTCGGGGTGCGGCTGCAGTCTCAATTGCGAGACAACATCCTGGACGTGAGCGGGTCCTTCTGCGCGCACAGCGCCTCCCCTACAACTCGGATTCCGTTACGCCAGCAACACCAAGCCCGCCGCAAACACGGCATAGAAAGCTGCCGCGCACGCGACCCGACCGGGAGTGAACCAGTGGCGATGCAACAACCACAACAAGTAGATGATGGCTGCCATGGTCACCAGCCCGGACAACAGTAGCGGCCCGTCAAACAGCCAGGGGGTAAACAACAGACCAAGCCCGGACGGAACCGTCGCCTGAATCATCATTGCCCCGCTGATGTTGGCCAGGGCGAGCGAGGTCTTCCCCTGCCGCACCCAGATCACCGCGTTCATCACCTCCGGCAGTTCCGTAGCGACCGGAGATAGCAGCAGCGCTGTCACCGAGGCCGACAGCCCGAGCGCCGGGCCGGCCCACTCCAGTTGTGCAACGAACAACTCGGAGGCTCCGAAGATGACCACCAGCGTCACCAACGTTTGAACCAAGACAGCCCACCCTGACG
>JBAXOQ010000343.1:0-4703 GCA_037133175.1 Actinomycetes bacterium | reverse complement strand
CTACACGTTCGTGAAGTGGTCCGACAACGTCATGACCGCCAAGCGCACCGACACCGACGTCATCGCCAACAAGTCGGTCACCGCCGAGTTCTCGATCAACACCTACACCCTGCAGTACAACGCAGGCTCCAACGGTTCCATCGAAGGCTCGACCACTCAGGTCGTGAACTACGGTGGATCCGGTACCCCGGTAACGGCCGCACCCGATAGTGGCTATGCCTTCGTGAAGTGGTCCGACGACGTCATGACCGCCACGCGCACCGACTCCGATGTTTCCGCTAACACCTCGGTGACCGCGAGCTTCCGCCTGATCGCTGGAACCATCTCCGGCTACCTCACGAGCAGCGCGGGCGGCGGCGGCGCGGGCGGCGTGCGTGTGACGGCCTACAAGTACGTGGCCGGCTCCTGGGTCACGGCGGCCTACACCTCGTCGCTGTCTGGTACCGGGGCCTACTCGCTGACCCTGACTCCGGCCACCTACCGCCTGCTGTTCGGCGCGCCGGCCGGCAACTACCTGCAGGAGTACTGGAACAACAAGTCCTCGATCTCCACGGCCGACGACATCGTGATCGCTGATCAGGACGCCAAGTTCGCTGACGCCGACCTCACGCCTGCGGCACACCTGACCGGCACCGTGACCGGTGTTGGCGGAGCGCCCGCAGCCGGCATCTGGGTCTATCCGTACCTGTGGAGTGGCGCGGCGTGGGTACAGACCGGCGGCGCCCGCACTGACGCGAGCGGCGTGTATCGTGCTGACGTCGCCGAGGGTACCTACAAGCTCATGTTCAGGGACCTGACCGGCGCGCTGGCGACCTCGTACTACTACGACAAGCCCACGTTCGCGGCAGCCAACGAGGCAGAGCTCTACCGGTTCGTCACGACCACCTGCAACCAGCCGATGTCGCCGCCCGTCAGCAAGGGCACCATCGGCGGCACGGTGACCGGTAGCGAGTCCGCTCCGCTCGTCGGCATCCGCGTGACCACCTACAAGTCCGTGAGTGGTTCGTGGAACTCCGTGGACACGACCACCACCAAGGCCGGTGGCGTCTACATCACTCCTGCACTCGACGCCGCCACCTACCGCGTGTACTTCTTCGATCCTGCCAACAACTACCTGGGGCAGTTCTACAACAACAAGTCCTCGATCTCCGCCGCCGACGACATCGTGGTCGCCGCAGGTGACGCCAAGACCGCCAATGCGGCCATGACGCCCGCGACGCACCTGACCGGTACGGTCACCGGTGTCGGCGGGGCTGCCGCAGCCAACATCTGGGTCTACCCGTACCGCTGGAGCGGTTCCGCGTGGGTCCAGACCGGTGGCGGCAAGACCGACGCCAACGGTGTGTATCGCACCGACGTGGCCGCTGGTACCTACAAGCTGTGGTTCCGGGACCTGACCGGGACGCTGACCAACGAGTACTACTCCGACAAGCCCACGCTGCTCACGGCCGATACCGTGGCCGCCTCCGCGTTCGCCACCACGACGTGCAACGAGGCCATGGGTGTTCCCTCATCGAAGGGCACCATCTCCGGCAGCGTGACGACCACCGGATCGGCACCGCTGGCCGGCATCCGCGTGACCACCTACAAGTACGTGGATGGCTCGTGGACGAGCCAGGACGTGACCACCACGAACGCAAGCGGCGTCTACCTGACACCCGAGCTGGATCCGGGCACCTACCGTGTCTTCTTCCAGGACCTGACCAACGCCTACTGCCGCCAGTACTACAGCAACAAGACCACGATCGCCGCGGCCAACGACATCACCGTGGTGGCTGCCGGATCGGCTGTCGCCAACGCCACCATGCGCGTGGCGGCACAGCTGGCCGGTACCGTGACCACCAATAGTGGGGTCACCCCGCTGTCCGGTATCGAGGTCACCCCCTACCAGCTGGTGGGCTCAAGCTGGGTCGCCCAGCCGGTCGTCCTGACCAACGGGGTCGGCCACTACGCCACCGATTGCGTACCGGGCTCCTACAAGGTCTACTTCCGCAACGCGGCCGGCGAATACGTCAGCGAGTACTACAACGACAAGGCCACCTTGGAGTCGGGCGACATCCTGACCCTGGCGGCGTCAGCCACCACGACGGCCAACGCCGACCTGGCACTGACCGGTACCCGCGGCGTGATCGCCGGTACGGTGACCAGTGACCTGACCAAGGGTCCGCTGGGCTCCGTAGAGGTGTGGCTGTACAAGTCCTCGGGCAGCACCTGGCCGCGCGTGGCGCGCACCGTCACGGCTGCCGACGGCGCCTTCAGGTTCTCCGACCTGCAGCCCGACACCTACCGTGTCTTCTACTACGACCCGATCAACCACTACCTGCGCATCTATTGGTCCAACCAGTACACGTTCTCGCAGGCCACCCCGGTTGTCGTGGCCTCGGGCTTCACCTACGCGGCCGACCAGACCATGACCGTGGCAAGCCAGCTGTCGGGCAGGATCACCGCGAGCGGCACCGGGGCAGGCATTTCCGGCATCTACGTGTATCCGTACCGTTGGAACGGCAGCGCGTGGGTCGCACAGAGCGGCTACACCACCGACGGCACCGGCTACTACAACACCTGGGTGTCTCCGGGCACCTACCGCCTGTACTTCCGCGACACCTCGGGCAACTGGGTGAGCCAGTACTACAACAACAAGGCGACGCTTGCCGCCGCAGACGACCTGACCCTGACCATGTGGGGGAGCCAGACGGCCAACGCGGTGCTGACCGCGAAGTAAGCGACCGGATCACCGGTCCTCTCGCGAGGACCGGTGAGACCAAGCGCACCGAGACAGGGGCCGCTCCCGAAAGGGGGCGGCCCCTGTCTCGGTGCAGGCGGGGAAAGAGCGTCCGGGTGAGCTAGCGCCACACCATCTCCTGCCAGAACGTCTCAGCTGGATCGGTGCGACCATCGCCGTTAGTCGATGTGGGGTGGGGTCCGGTGGCGACCGATCGGTCTCGCGGTACAGTCCGTCGAGAGCCCGCAGTACCGTTTGTCGAAATATCAGTCCGCTTGTCCCCACATAAAGGGTAGTTTACGAACACTGGCTTGCCACCACCCCGGTCGGCTTGTCATTCCGCGGACCGGGGCCGTCGAGAGGGGACCGTTGTGAAATCGTCGATGCGTACTCTGCTTGTGCTCTTGGTCTTGGGGCTGGTGATGGTGGTCGGGGCGCAAACCGCTCTGGCTCTTGCACCTCCCGCCATCTCGGGATTCTCACCGAGCTCGGGATCTGTCGGGACGGTTGTCACGATCACCGGCACCAGCTTCAGCAATGCGGTTCCCTACTTCAACGGAACGATAGCTACGGCTTACACGTGGGTCTCCTCGACGCAGGTGACCGCCACCGTGCCGGCCGGCGCCACGACCGGCAAGATCCAGATACAAGGCTCCAACGGCACGACCACGAGCGCGACCGACTTCACGGTCACGAGCTCAGGCCCCACGACCCGCACGGTCCCGGGCGGCTACGCCACCATCCAGGCCGCGATCAATGCCGCCTCCGCCGGCGACACGATCGAGATCGCGTCAGGGACGTACGCTGAGTCTCTGAGCGTAGACAAGGCCATCACCCTAAAGGGCGCTGGAGCCGGCCTGACCATCATCCAGCCGACGGCTGGCAGCAACGCCATCGCGATGTCCACGAGTGGGTCGGCAGGCAACGTCTGCGCCCTGAAGCTCGAGGACATCGGTATCGTCGTGTCCGGCGTCGGCAAGGGTATCAACGCCGGCGACTTGAGCTACGTCTCGATCACGCTCGCCGGGGCCCGCATCGACTACGGTCTGGGCAGCACAGGCATCCTGCTGGGGACAACAGGCGGCGGGTCCACGACGAACAACGCGATGTCGGTCTCGAACTCGCACATCGAGTGTGTCCCGACGGGGGCCGAGACTTCGTACAGCCGCGCGATCGCGTGGTACAACTCCTCGAACTCGACGCTGGCCATCACGGACTCGACCCTGACGGCAGAGCACTATGCCGTCCGGTTGGCGTGCCCGGGCCTGGTCGCCAACGTCCACGGTTCGACACTGACGGGATATGCGGCCTTCAACCTGAACAGCACGGATACGTCGATCACCATCGATGAGTGCACGTTGACGGGCCGGACCTACTGGCCCTCCGACGGCGGCAACAACGACTACGGCACGCTGGTGATGCAGGACACAGCCGTGCGCACCACCGTCCACGTCACGCACTCCACGATAGCCAACGAGTTCGTCGGGCCCGATGCAACGAGCTACGAGACCCTCATCAACTCCACGGCAACGGGCGACCAGCCCGCCGGGGACCGCAACAACAAGGTGTATCTGGACTCCGCCACGGTGCTCACGAACACCAACAGGAACTACGCGCCTTCCGACGTCCAGCTGTGCGGCCAGAACGATCACTGGTACATCGACGGCGTCGAGCAGGGCAATCCCCTCTACCCGGGGCAGAACATCACCTACGTCAGCACCGCGATCGGTGACGACGCCAACGACGGTGTCACGCCGTCTACCGCGAAGAAGACCATAGCCGCGGGCATCACGGCCACCGCAACGGCCGGCTTCACGATCCAGATCGCTCCGGGCACCTATGCCGAGTCCCTGACCGTAGGCAAGGCGGTCACCCTCGCGGGCGCAGGAGCTGCATCGACCATCATCCAGCCCAGCGCCGGCAGTGACGCCATCGCGATGTCCACGAGTGGGTCGGCAGGCAACGTCTGCGCCCTGAAGCT
>JBAXOQ010000342.1:0-4711 GCA_037133175.1 Actinomycetes bacterium | reverse complement strand
GGGTGGTGTATGAAACCGATCCGTCGCAGGAAAAATCGGGAGCGGCGAATACGTTTCCATTGATCATTAGCCCATAAGTTAAATCAACCAAGACCAGCAGTCAGACCGCCAATGCCGCGGCGTCGCTTGAACCAGCAGCAACCTCGACAAGAATGGTAGCGATCGGGAGACCACGGGGGAGTAGCCCATTCGTGATGTCTCAGACGATCGAGTCTGGTCGCAGCGACACGCACGTGGGTGGGGAGCCAGGCGGCTCCCCACCCCCCATCTCTAAGCCCCCGTGGACGATAGGCGGAGCCGTCCCCGTCAGTCGCGGCTGGTGGGAGATGAACTGAATCATCTTCAGATTCGATGAATTCTCCTATTTATGGGTGTTTTGCGCCGTGTGTTGTTGCAGTTGGACCCCCGCTCGGGGTACTCTTTTGATGTCCAGGCGCTACTGCATCCCCCGTCGGTGGCGTCTGGACATTCATTTTTCCGGTGGCATTCGCACTCTGGCGAGCACGATCGGCGACGTAGCCCCGACGAACTCATCGCAGAGTCACTTGCCGCCCGGTCAATCCGGCCCGAACCCGGCGCTCGGCAGCGCTCAGAGCGTCGGTGACTGCGAGCGCGTCGGTGAGCCTGTGACGGAACGCCACTGCAGACTCCTCAACATCGCCGGCCTCGTCACCCGGCGCTAGATCCCACACAGCTACTGACAGCCCCAGGGCACGGAACGAACCGATGTATTTCGTGCCCGGTCCCAGGCCTAGTTCGTCGCCGACCTGCAGCCTGGCGAAGGCATCGAGAACGCTCTCTTCGGGCTCCGGCAGGACCCACCGCAGGTGCTCCTTGGTCCCGATCCGGCACCAATAGGCAGCCTCGACCTGAGACAGCCGCGCGGTCGGCACGACCGCTTCGTTGGCCCGTTCCAGCGAGGCCTCAACCTCCGGGCTGGGTTCCGCTGCTCCCCCTTCGAGCCAGAAATCGAACCCATCGAGCATGACGACTTCGTTCTCGACGGACACGTCGAGCAGATCTTGCAGCCGCTGACCGATGCCCGGCCGACCCACCCCGAGCACCGGACTGCCCGCGGGCAGCGACTGAGCCTCCATGAGCGCTGCCGCCATGTCGCGTGACGCATCACCGGATCCACCGGTGATCTGCATACCGACCATCAGCCGACCATCCGCACGATGCAGCGCCGGCCACGCCATCGGCAGCACCGTCGCTGCAGTCACGGGCCGGCCATCGACCAGCGCCAACTCCAGCGTGGCTGCCGGAACCAGGGTCGACATCGCCACCAGGTCGCATTCCTTCGGCAGCCCCTCGAACGGGCGCGCCACCAACCGAGTCTCGGCCCGGGCCGCCTGCTGACCGTGGCATGCCTTGTACCGCCTCCCCGATCCGCACGGACAGGGCTCTCGCGGTCCAACAACCTCCACCGGGTTGTCGGGGTCGATGGTCGGTTTGGGCGCACGCGGGGGTTTCTTGGCCATGCCCCGACCTTAGAGTCCGCGCCGATGGGTTCAAACCCCTCCCCGTGTTTGCACCCGAAAAGCCGCCTTGCTGACATGTTTCGGCCGGTTCTGGCGGCTTTTCGGGTGCATAGGCGGGGAGGTTTCGGCGACCAGCAACTAGCGGCCGAGTCTGCGCAGGACGGCCGAAGGACGGTTCGAGATGATCGCATCCACCCCGAGTTCGATGCATAGGTCAATGTCTGCGGGCTCATTGACGGTCCACACGTGGACCTGTGATCCCGCCGAATGCACGCGAGCTACATAGCCGGGGTGTGCCCGCACGATGTGAATACCGGGTCCGGCGATCCTGGCCCCGCCAGGTAACCATCCGCTACGAGATCGCAGCGGCACCCGGTCCATCAGCATGACCGTCGCGATGTCCGGCGCCAGCGCCCGCATCCTGCGAACCGCGACCTCTGAGAACGACATCACCCTGACTGTGGGTGCGCCGGGCTCAGCGTGCTCCAAACCGAAGCGTCGAACCATCGAGACGACTCGGTCTTCGACCAGCCCGCCATAGCGAACCGGGTGCTTTGTCTCGATTGCCAGATCGATGGGACGGGGCGCTTCCACCACCAACTCCAGCAACTGCTCCAACGCCATGACGTTGCCGGACTTCGCCCTCAAGGGCAGGTCGCCGGGGCCTAGCAGCAGGCCAGCGGCCGCATCGGCGTCTGCCTCAGCGTCAGTCCGCGGGCCCGCCACCGCGCCGACACCAGCACCAGCGTCCGCGTACTTCCAGGAACCGAAGTCACGCTCAGCGAGCTCGCTGTAGGACTTGGCAGACACCACACCCCGACCGTCCGAGGTCCGGTCGATCCGTCGATCATGCACGCACACCAGCACGCCATCGGCAGTCAGGCGGACATCACACTCCAGCCCGTCAGCACCGTCGGCTATCGCCTGTTCGTAGGCGGCCAGAGTGTGTTCGGCAAGCAGGTCGCTGGCGCCCCGGTGGGCGATGACCAGCGGGCTCGGCCGCGCAGCGGGGGCGTCATCACCCTCGCGCGGTTCCCAGGTTCGACCGGTCACGGCTCCGATCCTCCCAGAGACCCCGGCCTTCTCGCCAATCACGTACGGGCGCGGACCACTCGCTTACGGATACCAACCGCCAAAACCGCCAGCGTTGCCCCGACCAGATCCGCCGCGACGTCGCGCAGGTCAAACGAACGTCCGCTGGCAAACAGCTGCAGCGTCTCCGAAAGCAAGCCGAACACCAGCACTGCAGGCACCACGAGCCACGGCGTTCGCTGAACCGCAGAGACGTCGTGGACCAACGCCAAGCTCCAGCCGAAGAAGATCGCCACATGCACTACCAAGTCGATGTGCGGGAACGACACCACAGTGGGCACATCTGAGCCAGGCATCAGCAGCAGGACCAGCACGACGACCGTCGCCAGAACCAGCCACCTGAACCGTGCCACCCACTGCATCACCGTCCCATCCTCTCAAGCCTCGGACCTCCAGCCTCGGACCTCCAGCAGTCACGCCCACGGACCCCGCAACTCTCTCGCCTTTGCACCGAAAAGCCGCCCAAAACGACCCAAACCGGCCGGGAAGACGGCTTTTCGGGTGCAGAGGCGGAGGTGGTTGGGCGTCGGCAGTCGCGGACGGCGACGGGCGGCAGCGACGAGGCGGCGGGGCTCAATCGATGGGGAAGATGACGCCGGGAGCCATGATCGACTGGGGGTCGAGGGCCGCCTTGATCGACCGCATGGCCGCGATCTCAGGGGCCGAGCGGGTCAGCGACAGGTATTGCGCCTTGGCGCGGCCGACGCCGTGCTCGGCAGAGATCGAACCGCTATGCTCGGCAACCAGCTCCAGGCATGAACGCACCACCCGTTCATCGGACTGAGCCGGGCCGATGATCTCCAGGTGCAGGTTCCCATCGGCGACATGGCCGAAGACAGACCAATCGACGACCGTTGCGTCGCCACTGAGCAGCACCGCAAGATCTGCGGCGAAGTCCTGCATCGCACTCGACGGAATCGACACGTCCAGCTTGTGCAGGAACGCCTTGTGCTGTGCCGCCACGGCTGATGTGACCTCAGTCTGACGCTCCCGATACGCCCAAATCCGTCGGTAGTCCGAATCGTCGAACGCCATGATCGCGTCAGCATCGTCCGGCAGATCCATCTCCGACCCCTCGACCTCGACCAGCAGCAAATGCGGCCAACTCCGGTCTGCCAGCGGCCAGGGCAGGCCGACCACCTCGCAGACGAGTTCAGTTCCGCGCCGGTCCACGATCTCGGCGGCCAGCAGTCGCGGGCCCGCAGCCCGAACCCTGGCCACCAACTCCAACGCGTTGGTGTAGTCGTTCACCCCGATCAGCGCCAGGGTCGTCTCGGCCGCCGGCCGGTGCAGTCGCAAGGTGGCGGCTGTGATCACACCCAAGGTCCCCTCCGAGCCGACCAGCAGTCCGGCCAGGTCATAGCCCGTGTTGTCCTTCGGCAGTCCCTGCAAGTGACTGATCACCGACCCGTCGGGCAGTACCGCCTCGATCCCGGCAACCTGCGCACGGGTCATCCCGAACGCGCAGACCCGGATTCCGCCCGCGTTGGTGGCCAGGGTTCCGCCGATGGTCGCCGAATCCCGCGCGGCAATGTCCACGCCGTACTCCCAGCCCGCAGCCGCGGCGTGCGCCCGCACCACGGCCAGGGTCGCCCCGGCGCCGACCACAACCTGGCCCGTCAACGGATCGACCGGACCCAGGTGATCCATCCTGAGCGTGGACACGATGATCGGCGCCAGCGTCCCGGGAGCCGCGGGAGCCGGCACGCTTCCCCCGACCAGCCCGGTTATCCCGCCCTGCGGCAACACCGGAGCACCAAACGCGGCGCAAACAGCGAGCACGGCCGACACCTCAGCCGTGTTCGCGGGCCGAACGACGGCGCGAGCCGGACCGGACGGACGGCCCATCCAGTCCGCGGTGTACCGGGCAGTCAACTGGGGGTCAGTCAGTACCTGACCAGCGCCAACAACTTGGGCGAGGTCCGCCAGCAGCTTCGCGATCACATCGGCATCCACCGCGCCATCGTGACACGGACCCACAGGCCGTGCCACCCGATGACCGGAGTCCGACACTGGCCGATGCGCGTGGCGGGACCCATCGCGCGGGGGAACGGCCCGACCCACGGCGGCGGCAAGACCCGCCGCGGCAGGCCCGCTCCGGCAACCCGCGCCGCGGCAAGGCCCGCGGTGGCCGGGAC
>JBAXOQ010000341.1:0-4731 GCA_037133175.1 Actinomycetes bacterium | reverse complement strand
ATCTCGGACCGGTAGCGCGGTGCGGACGCCGCCCATTGCGCCTGGGCGCCGTCGGCAGCGTCCATCGCCTCCTCGCACTCGGCCTCGCCAGCCACACCGATCTCGGTGATCACTGATCCGTCGCTGGGGTCGTAGACCGGAATGCGCCCGACGCCGCCGCGCCACTGACCACCGATGAGCATGTCCGAAACGATTGCCATGAAACGCCATCCCTACTAGACAACGGTCGCCGTGTGGCAACTGCTGCCTCACGCTGCGAACCAAACCGACACTGTGCGAGTCCATCATGGAACAACCGAGCACGGCAGGGCCACCCAACTGCACTAGTTGGCTGTTTGGGACTTCCCGCGGCAAGGCGATCACCCCTAAAGTGGGGGTGCAGAAACTGCCAGCGTCATTGGCCCGCAACGGGACTGGAGTTGCCATGTTCGAAGTACATTTTCCCACTCGGTCACCACGGGTGTTGGAACCGGTTATCGGCACCGCCGCGGTCGACACGCTCTTCGCGATCGGCGAGCGAATGAAGCCGCAGATGGAGGGCCGACGGACTGTCCACATCAACTCCACGGCCGCCGGCGGTGGAGTCGCCGAGATGCTGCCGGCCCTGCTTGCGTACACCACCGGCTTGGGCATCGACGGCAGGTGGTTCGTCATTGAAGGCGACCCAGAGTTCTTCGCGATCACCAAGCGACTGCACCACCGACTGCACGGTGAGCCCGGCGATTTCGGTCCGCTTGGCCATGCCGAACAGCAGACGTTCATCGCGACCGTGATGGACAACCAGGCCGATGCCCAGCGGCTCCTGCAACCCGGCGACATCATCACTTTGCACGATCCCCAGCCCGCGCCGCTGGCCCACTGGCTGAGCCAACAGTTGTACCCGCTGGTCTGGCGCTGCCACATCGGTGTCGACGAGACCAACGAATACACCGAGCAGGCCTGGGACTTCCTGCGGCCGATGCTGGAGCCCTATATCGACCAGTACGTCTTCACCCGGCGAGGCTACGCACCGAATTGGGTGCTGAACGAGCGCCTTCACGTGATCAAGCCGTCACTGGATCCGTTCTCGGCCAAGAATATCGAGTTGAGCGGCGAGACCGTCCTGGCGACACTGCAGCACATCGGAGTCCTCAGCGGTGCACCCGACCTGCACCCGCAGTTCCTGCGTACCGATGGATCGACTGGGCGGATCGACCGAACCGCGAACATCGTCCGGGATGGGCCCCCCGTGGACCCCCAGACGCCCATGATCGTGCAGGTCTCGCGGTGGGACCCACTGAAGGACATGGCGGGAGTCATGCGCGCGTTCGCAAGCGAACCACGCACACAGCACGCCGCGCTCGTGTTGGCCGGCCCCGATGTCACCAGCGTCACCGACGATCCCGAGGGCCAGCAGGTACTCGCCGACGTAATCGAACAGTGGCGCCGGTTGCCCCACAACGTTCGCAGTCGAGTCTCCATCGTCTCGCTTCCGATGGACGACCCGGAAGAAAACGCCACCATGGTCAACGCGTTGCAGCGCCATGCCACAGTGATTGTGCAGAAGAGTCTGAAAGAAGGCTTCGGGCTGACGGTGACGGAAGCGATGTTCAAGGGTCGGCCGGTGATCGCGTCGGCGGTCGGCGGCATCGTCGATCAGATCCGGGACGGCGTGGATGGGCTGCTCATTGCGGACGCCACCGATACCCGCGCAGCCGGGGCGGCCATGGGTGTGCTGTTGCGCGATCAGTTCGAGGCCGACCGGATGGGCCGGGAGGGGCACAAGGTGGTGGTCGAGGAGTTCCTGGCCGACTCATCGCTGACCCTATGGGCACGCACTCTGGAGTCCATCATCACCCACCCGCGACGGCGCCCGGAGTAACCCGAGCAGTTTCATGGATCTGGTGTGTCGGCCAGCACCGCCCTAGACTGAAACCGTTGGCGAGACACCGGCCCGACCGACCGGCTGGAGGTGACGGCGATGACAGTCACAGAATCACACCACCCGACCACCGCGTTCACAGTGCTAACCGACGGACGGCTGCAGTGCGACGTCTGCCCCCGGCAGTGCGCGCTCGGTGACGGCCAGCGGGGCCTGTGCTTCGTGCGTCGCCGATTCGGCGACCAGATCGTGCTGACCACCTATGGCCGCAGTTCCGGGTTCTGCGTGGACCCCATCGAGAAGAAGCCACTGAACCACTTCCTTCCGGGTAGCAGCGTGCTTTCCTTCGGTACGGCCGGCTGCAATCTGACCTGCCGGTTCTGTCAGAACTGGGACATCTCCAAGAGCCGCGAGGTGGACACCCTGGCGGACGAGGCTTCTGGCGAACTCATCGCGGCGACCGCGGCGAAATTGGGGTGCCGCAGCGTGGCTTTCACCTACAACGATCCGGTGATCTTCTATGAGTACGCGATGGATGTCGCCAGGGCCTGTCACGAGGTGGGAGTGCGAACCGTCGCGGTCACGTCCGGTTATGTGAACGCAGGGGTGCGCAGCGAGTTCTTCGAGCACGTGGACGCCGCGAACATCGACCTGAAGGCGTTCACCGAGGACTTCTACCATTCGCTCACCTCCGCCCACCTGGCTCCGGTGTTGGAGACCATCGAATACCTGGTGCGCGAGACACCGGTGTGGGTGGAGCTGACGACGTTGCTGATCCCCGGAATGAACGACTCCGACGAGGAACTTCGTCGAATGGTCGAATGGGTGTTGGAGCGGTTGGGTCCGGACGTGCCGATGCACTTCAGCGCGTTCCACCCGGACTTCAAGATGCGGGACCGGCCGGCCACGCCGCCGGCGACCCTGACACGCGCTCGGCGGATCGCCATGGACGCGGGAGTGCGCTACGCCTACACCGGCAACGTGCACGACCCGACCGGGGATTGCACGTTCTGCCCGAGGTGCGGCTCAGAGGCGATCGTGCGGGACTGGTACACGTTGCTGGACTACCAGATCAGCGACGACGGGCACTGCCGCCGCTGCGGGGCGCTGATCGCCGGTGTGTTCGACGGCCCGGCTGGGGATTGGGGAGCGCGGCGGCTGCCGGTGCGACTCGGAGTACCCGACGATAGGAGCGGACGATGACGACGTCTAACCCATGGGCCAGGCCACCAGCGGTGGCCGGACGCTTCTACCCGGGCAGCCCGCCTCAACTGACGGCGGATGTCCGCAGGTACCTGGCCCAGCCTGCGCCTCGGGGCGAACCGGAAGTGTCGACCGACCTGCGGGCGCTCGTAGTGCCGCATGCCGGGTACGTGTACTCCGGGCCGACGGCCGGCGTCGCCTACCGACTGTTGGCACCGCGGCGGGATCGCATCCAGCGAATCGTGCTGCTCGGCCCACCGCACTACGTGCCGGTCGCCGGAGTCGCACTGTCGTCAGCAGCGGCCTGGCGCACGCCACTGGGTGAGGCACCGATCGACACCGGCGCAGGCAAGGCGTTTCTGGCCCACGGCCGGGATGCCGACTGGGCCGACCTACCGGTCGTGGTGGACGACTACGCGCACGAACCGGAGCACTCGCTGGAGGTGCAGCTCCCGTTTCTGCAGACAGTCCTGCCGGGCGTTCCGGTGTGTCCCGTGTTGGTCGGAACCTCGAACACCGACGCCCTGGCGGTGCTGCTGGCGTCGACCTGGTCCGATCCGGGGGCGCTGCTGGTGGTCAGCACAGACCTGTCGCACTACCACTCCGATCCCGTTGCCCGCCGCCTGGATGCCAGGACAGCCGAGGCGATACACCAGGGGGACGCAGACGCGATCGCCGACGAGGACGCCTGCGGAGCCCGCGCCCTGCGCGGAGTACTGCGCCTGGCTGCCAACAACGGCGCGCGGGTGCGCGTGCTTGACCTGAGCACGTCGGCGGACACGGTCGGCGACACCCATCGGGTGGTCGGCTACGGGGCTTTCGCGGTGGACATGTCCGCGCCGGAACCCACGGAGGTGTGAGGTGCTGACTGCCCAGGAACGTGCCACCGCGTTGCGCATCGCTATGACCGCGGCAACGACCCCGCTGCGCACCGGTCAGCAGTGGTTCCCGGACCCGAGTGAACTGACAGGTGAGTTGGCCGCACCAGGCGCGTGCTTCGTCACGCTGACCGGTCGCGGCCAACTGCTGGGCTGTATCGGCTCGCTGGAACCCCGCCGGCCGCTGGGCGAGGACATCGCCGCTCAAGCATTCGCTGCTGCCTTCCGGGATCCCCGGATGCCAGCACTGACCGACCACGACCTGCCGGAACTGCACGTCGAGGTTTCGGTGCTCGGCCCACTGGAGCCGTTGGAGGTGGCTGGTCGGGCACAACTTGCCGAGGTCCTGCGGCCCGGGATCGACGGACTGCTCATCGAGTCGGGCTGGCACCGGGCGACGTTCCTGCCGGCGGTCTGGCGCTCGGTCAGCGGCACGCCGGAGTTCCTTGACCTGCTGTGGCGCAAGGCCGGGATGCGCCCCCGTGACTGGCCGCGGGATCTGACGGTGCACACCTACTGCACCGACGAGTTCGGCGCCTTCTACTCCCCTCGCCCATCCGAGCCCGATCCACCAATTGAGTTGTGAACCCAAGCTGCAAACCGGCCTACCGGTTGCCATCGGTGGCCAAGGCAGCGTTGATCACGGCGCCCAGCAAAATGATGTAGATCGCGATATAGGTCGCGAGCAGGCCGCTGATGAGGCCCGCGGCGACACCGTAGACCGCGGCGTCACCTCCGAAGTCGGCCATCACCATGACCAGCACGGCGTGCAAGACGGCAAGCCCGGCG
>JBAXOQ010000340.1:0-4742 GCA_037133175.1 Actinomycetes bacterium | reverse complement strand
AACTTGAACGGCGCGTAGCCTCCGACCGTTGGCGGAGCCATGCCGTTGGCGGGCCATGCGACCGGCTTCATGCCGACGGCTCCGTTGAGAGCGGTCCCGGCAGCGCTCGAGTTGTTCGGATCGTGTACGCCGGCCTTGGCGGCGTGCGGATCGTGGCAGTCGGAGCACTCGGAGTGCCGCGTCGATGCGTTGGCGAAGACCGTGACGGCCTCCATATCGCTATGGAGATTGCTCTTGTTGATCGGGTGGTTGTAGACCGCGCTCTGTGGCGTCTGGACATCGACACCCTGTCCGGAGCCGATCCCGTGGCACTTGTAGCAGATCTTCTCTTCTCCGACTCCGGTGGTGTTCACGCGCGACGGCGTGCTGCCGTTGATGGGCGAGTAGGCGATGAGGGTCTTGTTCTCGGAACCATGCGGGTCATGGCAGGTCTGGCATCCGACCGGCACGAGTGCCGCGGCCGGCACCAGCGAGGTCACGGTCCAGTCGTTCAGCTGCGGGGTGGCCGCGACGTTGTTCACATCAGTCGTCCCGAGAACGGCCTGGACCTTGATCTTGGGCCACGCCACGGTGGTAGCGGCGGACAGATCCAGCGGTGAGGTCGAGCCCGAGGTGATCTCGGACCAGGTGCTGCCGTTGTCGGTGCTGCCGGAGACGACCATCTTGATCGAGGTGCTCGCCGGAGTCAGGCCGGTCCACGAGACCGTCCCCCACTTGGAGGCGTTGGCCCAGTAGTCGATAGCAGGAGAGGTGATGGTGCCGGTACCGAAGTAGCGGAAGGGCAGATACGACGGCGGAGTCAAATCGAGGAAGCCCAGAGCACCGCCCGTGCCGAGACTGCGCACGGTGTTCAGAATCTCCCAATCGCCCCAGTAGGCGCGGTTCGTCGGGTCCGCGGGCACGGAGATGCGCGCGAAACCGCCGGTCTGGCCAGGATACGTCGCATACAGGTAATTGTCGGTCGCGTCGTACTCCAGTTCCGTGCCGTCCGCGCCGAGCGCGGTCCACGTGCTGGGAGCCGATACGGTGCACGCCACCGACGGCGTGCCAGCGAGGTTGGAGACCACGGTCAGGTCGTTGCCGGTCGTGGCGTTGGATGCCTTGCCGCCGAAGGTGAAGAGATACTCCGTCCCGATGATGTTGGCGACCACCATCCGGTAGCGCGTGTTGCTGGTAGCCGAGGCGACCGCGGAAGCCATGGGGGTGAATACCGTTCCCGTGCCGGTATTGGAGCGACCCGGGGCGGACAAGGAGTAGATCTTGCCGTCGCTCGGGGCGGTGCTGCCGTTCTTGTACAACACGAACAGCTTGTCCGCCAGTGGAGCGTAGGCCATGGCCGAGCCGCGACCGAGGTTCTGCTGGACGGCCGTGCTGGTCGGGCAGAAGGAGATGACGCCTACGGTGGTCGTTGTGACGTAGTCGCGCCACGCGATCTTGGACGAGCCGCCGGCCCTTGACACGTACATGACCGTGTCATTCGTGTTCACGGTGACGTCCGAGCCATCACCCGTGGTCGTGGGAAGCGTGGATGCCGTCCACGAGCTTACGGTCGCGCCACCGGTCGGTGGGTTGAATGCCCACTGCGTAGCATTGCCGCCCTGCGTGAAGTAGAGCTTGCCGCCAAGCATGTACGAAGTACCGCCGCTGGCCCCGCTGCCCGGCGCGTTGGTCGGCGTGAAGTTGGCTGAGTTGTTGCCGTTCCAAGCGTTCTCGGAAGGCTTGAACTGATCGACGTTGGCGCCGGTCGGCCGCGCGATCACGAGGTGCTGGTACGGCGGCTGAGTCGTGTACTGCGAATCGAGGTTCTGCGCCAACTTGACCTCGCCGCCGGACACATTGGTGACCGTGGTCTGGGAGCTGGCATCAGCCGCGAAGGCGGACGACGTCGTCTGCGACATCGAGATGCGCGAGTAGTCGCCGGTGAACGCGTGTGCTGAGCCCGCGTAGTCAAGACCGGGGATGGTCTTGCTCCATCCGGTGAAGAACGGCGCGATGGTCCCCCGGAAGCTGATCCGATAGGGGATCAACTGGGTCGGCGTGTTGACCGCGGCCGCTGAGAACGGTGTGGCAAGCGTGCCGGTGTGGCACGTCAGGCAGAAAGCGGTCGTCGAGCCGGTCCAGGGCTGCAGCGTGTTGAGCGGATTCGAGGTCCGTCCCGGGGCCCAGGCGTTCGGGCCACCGGTGGTCACGTTGTCGTGGTTGTGGCAGGAGATACAAGACATCGTCCCGTTCGCCTGCAGCGATGCGGTCTTCACCGCGGTGACCGACCAGTCACTCAGGACGGGAGTCCCCGCCGTTGCACTGGTCAGGTCGCCGCCGGTGAAGGCGGCGGTCAGCCTCAGCTTCGGGTACAGGGTCGCGTTGACGCCACCGAGATCCACGGGTGAGGCGCTCGCGCCGGGATCCAGGGTCGTCCACGCGAGGCCGTCGGCGGAACCCTGCACCATCACCGAGAACGACGAGAGCGCGGGCTTGTTGAAGGTGAAGGCCAGCGTCCCCCAGTTGGTGGCGCCACTCGTAATGTCGAAGACGGGGCTCACGAGGGTGCCGGCGCCGTAGTACGTGAACGCGGGCAGCGGGTTCGCGTCGGCGAAAGAGATCGTCGTGCCGGCGGTCCAGGTGCGGATCGTGTTCAGCGGCTCCCAAGCCGCCCCGGTCCACGACGCGGCCTGATCGGGATTCGCGGGCACAAGAATGCGCGCGAAGCCGGCGGTGCTTCCACCGCGAGACGCGTACAGGTAGCCGTCGGCGCGGTTGTACTCGAGGTCCATGCCGTCGCCCACTGTGGTCCATGCCGCGGGCACCGCCACGGAGGCGACTAGAGACGGAGTCGTACCGAGATTGCCGAAGACCTGAAGTCTGATGGCACCCGTGGTGTTCGGACCCAGCGTGTACAGCGTGTCGGCACTCTGCGTCGTCACGACGGTCATGCGGTTCCAGACGGATGTCGTGCCGGACTGGGTGACCTGCGGGCCCGCTGTGAAGGTCATGGCGGTGCGGGAGCCGGTGCCGTAGTCGAGCGTACCGCTCGCATTGCTGGAGCCGTTCTTCCAGATCACGAACAGGCGGTTGGTGTTGGGCGAGAAGGCGATCGCCGAACCCTGGCCGATCTGTTGGGCCGTACCGGCCCTTGTGAATGCCGTGCTGCCGCTGGTGGCCGTGCCCGAGTAGCTCTGCCAGTAGATCGGAGTCGCGTTCCCCATGCGGGTCATGTAGACGACTTGGCCGGTCGTGCCAGTGGCGTTTACTGCGGTGTCACAGCCGGCGCTCGTCTGCGCACGCACGATCGTCGAGAGGTTGCCGGTCGCTGCAGCCCACGAATCGGAGGCGGGATTGGCAGGCGGCGTGTACCTGCTGAAGGTGTCGCGGACGATGTAGATGCTGTTGTCTTCCGGGAGCTTGAAGGAGCTGGCGCCGGTCCCGGAGTTAGTCGCGGCGGCAGGCGTGAACAGCGCGGTGTTGGCGCCGTTCCAGGCATTGTCAGGCATCTTGAACTGGTCGAAGTTGGTCGTGCCGCCCATGTTCGCGAAGACCAGACCGGGCTGCAGGCCAGGCCCCGGAGCCGTCAGGTCGCGAGCCAGCGCCACTTCGCCACCGGCGACAGCGGTGATCGTCGTGTTGCCGAACGTGTCGGCCCCGAACTCCGCCGCCGTGGTCTGGCTGAACGGCAGGCTGGGCGGATACGTGTCGGTGCGCGACCCGGAGGTGGTCGCGAGCGTGGAGTGTGAAGACGTCAGCGCGAACTGGACCTGCACGTTGCGCCCGTTCCAGGTGTTGGGAGCGCCGGCACCTGTGGCCGAATGGCAATCGTAGCAGTGGGCCTGCGGAGACGAAGTCGAGTACGTGTGGCAAGCCGAGCAGTTCGAGTTGCCCGTGCTGATGGCCAGAATCACGTTGGCCGCGGTGCTGCTGTGGCAGGTCGCGCATGTGAGGCCGTAGCGCTCATGCTCCGGCAGGATCGCCGAAACGTGGCACGCGCCGCAGCCTGAGGCCAGGGTCGCATTGGTGTGATACGTCGACGGCGGCAAAGACGAAGGGTGCGGATTCATGGTGGTGCCGAAGTGACACTGGGCGCAGTTCGGCCCCATGTCGGGGTTGGTCGCGTAGCCGGTATGTCAGTCGGTGCAGACCGCAGTCGAGCCGCTCATGCCGGCATAGATCTCGACGTTGAAGCTCCAGGTCTTGGTGGCCTTGTTGCCTTGCGAGTCGGTGACCGTGACGACGACGGTGGAGATCGCGTCGTTGGGAAGCACCGGCGAGGGAACGGTGACCACGCCACCGGAGACGGCGGGGGTGACTACTGCTCCGTTCACCGTGGCGGTAGCCGAAGCGCTGCCTCCACCGGGAAGGGTGAAGGGTACCGAGATAGCCGGAGTGCGGGTGGTAACCGTAGAGCCGGCCGCAGGGATCGGCGTGCCGAATGTCGGCAGGACCGCAAGGGTGAAGTGCCAGTGGTACGTGGCCGCTTTGTTGGCTGTGTCGGTCACCGTGGCGGTGACTTCATTGGTGCCGTTGACGTAGAGACCGGCCGGCGGGTAGGCGTAGATCTTCTTGGGGCTCTGGCTCACCATCACGCCGGTCACGTTGGTGCCGTTGAGCTTGATGGTGCCGCCCAAGGGGGCTGGCTTGAGCGCGGTAACGTCGGTGACGTTGACCACGAGTGAGGAAGGCTTCGCCGTCAGTGTGGCACCCGAAAGCGGGACCGTGGTACCGATCACCGGTGGTGCGGCATAGGCAAGAGC
>JBAXOQ010000339.1:0-4749 GCA_037133175.1 Actinomycetes bacterium | reverse complement strand
CTAGCGGCCAACGGGCGACAACCCCACCACATGGCCGACCGACCAACAGGTCACGACCAGCGAAGGGAGGCACTAGTGCCCGACGTGTCTCGGGTCGATATCACCCCGGAGGCTGCGGAGTTACTCCGCAGCCTCCGGGCGCAACACGGCCCACTGATGTTCCACCAGTCCGGCGGCTGCTGTGACGGCAGCTCGCCAATGTGCTACCCGGCGGGGGATCTGCTGGTCACCCCTGACGCTGACGAGCTGCTCGGGCGACTTGTCATTGACGGCATTGAAGACGTTCCGGTGTGGATGTCCAAGCCCCAGTTCGAGTACTGGAAGCACACCCATCTGACGATCGACGTGGTCCGCGGACGCGGCGCTGGCTTCTCCCTCGAAGCCCCCACCGGCCAACGCTTCCTGATCCGCTCCCGCCTCCTGTCCGACTCCGAAGTCGCCCAAGCCGACGCAACTGCCTCCCGTTCCCGTTGACTGTGGAGTTGTGGCCCGTTTTCCTTGATCGATATGGGCCACAACTTCGCAGTCAACGAAGGGGTGCGCGTCAGTTCCAGCTCAGGCCGGTGCCGTAAGGGAAGACGACCTGCTGCGGGTTGGTCACACTGGGCACCGTGACCGGCAGTCTGCCGACGGGTTGTTGGCCGAACAGGACGTTGACGAATGTCACCTGCGAGGACTTGGCGAAGCTGCCGCTGTAGAGCGCCAGCACAGCTCGCGCGTTCGTTGCCAGCGCGGCGTCATACGGTCCAGAGATCATCCCGAGGATTACCGGCACTCCGGTAGCGAGCATCTGAGCGATCAACTGTTGCTGGCCGGGGTTGGCCCAGGCGTTGTAGGTGACGATTACCACCGCGTCGTGTCCGGGCGCGAGGGCGACTGCAGCGGCAACATCGGCACTGACCGGGTTCATGCCCGTCAGTTTGCTGTCCACCAGCGCGCCCGCCCCCGTGAGCAGACCGCCGATTGCCGGCAGGGCGATCGCACTGTAGCCGGTGAGCAGCACTTTCGATCCGACGTGCAAGGGTGCTCCCGGCGCGCTGCGGGTGACCAAGGTGACGGACTTGTTCGAGATGTCCTGCATGGTGGCCAGATGCGCGGGCGATCCGACGGTTGCCGCCACACCTGCCGGACCTGCGGACCAGGGGCGGTCCAGGATTCCGTTGTTGTACTTCAGTTGCAGGATCCGTCGCACTGAGTCGTTCAGGCGGGTGCGGCTGATCGAGCCGGAACGCACGGCCGTCTTGAGCGCATCGATCGCCTGCGGCAGGTTGCCCGACATCAGCAGCATGTCATCGCCGGCCCGGAATGCCTTTACCGCCAACTGGGCGGCTGTCCACGTCTTCAGTGCCTGAGCGTCGAGGGCGTCGGTGATGACCATCCCGTTGTACCCGAGCTGCTTGCGCAAGATACCGGTGACGATTGGCTTGGACAGGCTCGCGGGCAGCTTGCTGGGATCCAGCGCCGGCGCAATGAGGTGACTCATCATCACCGAGTCGGTGTGCGCCGCGATGGCGGCCTGGAAGGGCGGGAAGTCCAGGGTTTCGAACTGGCGCCTGGTCTGGTCGGAGGTCGCGATTCCGAAGTCGGTATTGACTTCAGCGCTGCCGAGACCAGGGAAGTGCTTGGCGCTGGTTGCGACCTGGTAGGTCCGTTGGCCGACGATCGCGTTGGTGACGAACTTCGACACCTGCTTGGTCCGGTCCCCGAAGGCGCGGGCACCGTCGGCGGAGTTCTTCGGGTTCGTGTTGACGTCGGACACGGGTGCGTAGTCCAGCCGGATGCCCATCGCCCTAGCCTCGCTGCCGAGCACCCGGGCGACTCGTTTGGCATTGGTCGGATCGAACGTCGCACCGACGGCCATGCTCCCTGGCGACACCGCAGCAGGGCTGGCAATCCGGGTGACGACTCCCCCCTCTTGGTCGGTGCTGATGGCAAGCGGGATCCGCGGCGAGGACTGCAGCGCCGCCCGTTGCAGCGCGTCGGACAGATTGGCGATCTGCTCCGGGTTGGCCGTGTTGTTGGTGAAGTAGATGACACCGCCGAGGTGGTACTTGGCGACGAGTTGTGAGGCTGATGGGACCCCGTACTTCTGCACGTTGATGGCGGCCGCCGCAGCGTCGGGGTTGTCGGCATCTTGCCCGGCGAACTCCTGAACGAACAGTTGCCCGACCTTCTCGGACAAGTTCATCCGCGCCATGATCCGGGCGATGCGACGGGCCGAACGGTCCGGGATATCGCCGCGAACGGTGGGTGTCGCGACCTTCCGAACGACAACTGGCGTCGCCGACGCTGCGACCTGTGGAGCCGCCGCCACTGACGCCGACCCAGTCGCGGGCGGCGCCGCCGAGGAACTGGTGGCCGCCGCCATGGGCGCGGCAATCAGAGCGACGCTGCAACCGAGGGCTACGCCGAAGCGCACAGTCATGTTCATGATTAGAGTCAACACCCGTTCGGCGGGTCGAAGCCCGGCCCGCTAGTGCAATCGGTGGCGTGAGTCTGCTCACCCGTGCCCCTGGTGAACCCGCGCCCCACCGGGGCCCTTCGTCGGGCGGACCGGTCGGGGTCGGTCGGGGTGGGTTGCGGTTAGCCGTGCAGCAGGAAGGGTTTGATGGCCTCGAGCACGGCGGCGTCTTCGATGGTGCTGGGGACGGGCTCGTGGCGGCCGTCGGCGATGCCGCGCATGGTCTTGCGCAGGATCTTGCCCGAGCGGGTCTTGGGCAAGGCTGGCACCGCGACTACTGACTTCAGTGCCGCCACTGGTCCGATATGGTCGCGGACCGCCGTGATGATCTCAGAGCTGATGACGTCAGGGTCGGTCGTCGTGCCCGCTTTGAGCACGACCAGTGCCCGCGGGATCTGTCCCTTGAGATCGTCGGCCACACCGATTACCGCGCATTCCGCGACGTCGGGATGGGTGGCGACTACTGCTTCCATGGAGCCGGTGGATAGTCGGTGACCGGCGACGTTGATGACATCGTCGGTGCGGCCCATGACGTGGACGTAGCCGTCGGAGTCGATGTAGCCGCCGTCGCCGGTGGCGTAGTAGCCGTCGAACACCCGCAGGTAGCCGTTGGCGTACCGCTCGTCATCGCCCCACACGGTGGTCATCGTGCCTGGTGGCAGCGGCAGCCTGATGGCGATGTTGCCCTCGGCCGGGGGAATTTCTTCGTGGCCGGCGCCGTCCACGATGCACACGTCGTAGCCGGGCATCGCCACGCTCGGGGATCCGGGCCGGATCGGCAACAGCTCCAGACCCCGCGGGTTGGCCACGATCGGCCAGCCGGTCTCGGTCTGCCACCAGTTGTCGATGACCGGCGCATGCAGGATCTCGGTCGCCCATTCGAAAGTGTCCGGGTCGAGCCGCTCGCCCGCCAGATACAGCGCCTGCAGACTGGAGATGTTGTGGCTCTTGAACAGGTGTGCGTCGCCGTCCTCTTTGCGGATGGCGCGGATCGCGGTCGGCGCGGTGAACAACGCCATGACGTGGTGGTCGGCGATGACGCGGCCGAACGCCCCCGCGTCCGGGGTGCCGACCGGCTTGCCTTCGTACAGCACCGTGGTGGCGCCGGCCAGCAACGGTCCGTACACGATGTAGGAGTGTCCGACGACCCAGCCGACGTCGCTGGCCGCCCAGAACACCGATCCGCGCTTGACGCCGAAGATGTTGCGCATGCTCCAACGCAGGGCAACTGCGTGACCGCCGTTGTCGCGCACGATTCCCTTGGGCTTGCCGGTCGTGCCGGAGGTGTACAGGATGTACAGCGGGTCCGAAGCGGCCACCGATTGGCAGGCCCGCTCGGTCGCGTGCGCCATCTCATCCGCCCAGTCGAAGTCACCGTCCCGCAATTCGGCGGTGAGTTGCGGTCGCTGCACGATGATGCTGCTGGACGGCTTATGTTCGGCGGTGTCGAGTGCGGCATCGAGCAGCGGTTTGTAGGGCAGGATCCGGGTGCCTTCGATTCCGCAGGAGGCGCTGATCACGACTTTGGGCGTCGCGTCATCGATCCGCTTGGCGAGCTCATCCGATGCGAACCCCCCGAACACCACCGAATGGACCGCGCCGAGTCGGGCGCAGGCGAGCATGGCCATGACTGCTTCCGGAATCATCGGCATGTAGATCACTACCCGGTCGCCGTACCCGACCCCGTGCTTGGACAGCACTCCGGCGAACAGCGAGACCGATCGCTGCAGTTGGGAGTAGGTGTAGACGCGCTTGCTGTTGGTCACCGGGCTGTCGTAGATCAGGGCCTTCGCCTTGCCGCGGCCGTTGGCGACGTGACGGTCCACCGCGTTGTAGCAGGTGTTCAGTCGGGCGCCCGGGAACCAGCGGTAGAAAGGTGCGTTGGAGGCGTCCAAGGCGGTCGTCGGGGGTATGTCCCAGTCGATGCGTTGGGCTTCATCGAGCCAGAACGTCTCGGGGTCCTCCAGGCTTTGCCGGTATGCCTTGGCGTACTTCCCTGAACCCATTGAACCCTCACTTCGGCCGCGCGGATGCCCATCTTGTGACGGAGGCCCATTCTGTCGTCGGACGGGGCGTATTGCCAACCGTTTGGTCGGAGTGGTGTTGAGGTGGCGGGTCAGGCGGGGAGAATCGCCGCAGTTGGCCGGCTCTGGCCGGCCCTGTGGCTATGCGCAGAGGGCGTGGTGGAGCTGGTATTCGAGCGCCGTGTGCAGGGGTCCCGTTGCAAGGTCAGTTGCATCAGCAGCGGCCTCGGGTAGTTCGTCGGGGTCCGGCGGATTGATCAGCCA
>JBAXOQ010000338.1:0-4749 GCA_037133175.1 Actinomycetes bacterium | reverse complement strand
GCGTGGGCGCAGGGCGTCGGCGAAGTCCTTGACGACGGCCGCCATCGCCGGCCGCAATGCATTGGAGATCGACAGTCCGGGGATCGCGGTCCGCACCGAGGTGGACAGTACGAAGAGCATCGCGCCGCCGGTTCCCGACAAGCCGCGATTGGTGGGATGCACTATCGATGCGGCGACCGCTCGGGCGACCCGCAGCGGCCCCAGGAAGACGCTGTCGAAAGCGCTTTGCCACTGCTCGTCGGTGATCGACAGTATGCCGCCGGCCTCTGGACCACCGCAGCTGATCAGTGCCCCGTCCAGGCGGCCGAAGCGAGCGAAAGCCGTTGCGCCCAGTCGTTCGGCGCTGGAGGCATCGGCGAGGTCGGCAGACAGGCCGACCGCGACGTTGTGGCCGCCTAGTTCTTGCACAGCTGCTTTGATGCGGGCATTGTTGCGTCCGGAGATGACGACCCGGGCTCCTTGCTCCACCAGCGTGCGGGCGCCAGCGAATCCGAGACCGCGCGATCCGGCGCTGACGACATACACGCGACCGGCAAGTCCTAGATCCATCACGTAATGATGGTGACACCGTGGCGGCGTCGTTGCGCTACCGGCGACCGGGCGTTCACCCGACTGCCCGACGGGTCTGCCGAAGTGCGAAGCAGCCGGATAGGCGCGACAATGTCCACGGTGCGCCGCGCTGCGGCTCGCATCAACACATGTCGGGTGAGACTGATGGCAGGGGACTCTGGTGGCTGATCGAACATATGGTCTTGTTGAGGTAGTCGGGACGTCTCAGGAGGGGGTAGATGGCGCCATTCGCAATGGCGTCAGACGCGGGTCCGAGTCGTTTCGGCACCTCGATTGGTTTGAGGTGACCGATGTGCGTGGCTATATCAAAGATGGCGATGTCCACCACTTCCAGGTCACCCTCAAGTTGGGCTATCGTCTTGAGGACACGACCGCATAGCGGCGCTGGTTCGGGGGAATCGACCCTCTGGCGCAAGGCTTGAATCAGTGACGCAGGTAGGCGTTGAACTGGTTGGGGTCGAGCCAGGATCTGGTGGCCAGATCCAGTCCACACGCACTGTCCAACAGTTGGTGGTCAGTGCCCCATTGGAGTGCGTTCTGCCGGTACGCGCTGCCTCCGACACTGCGTAAGCCCCATTTGTCCGGCGTCATGCCCGAGTAACCGTTCCACGTGGGAACCCCGGTGTTCTGGGCGATGAACGCCGCCTGAGAAGCAGCGGTGACCATGGCGAAACGGGAGACGTCTGTTGGGTCGATCGTGCTGGTGAGGGCGAACGATTGGCACTGCGGCGGCGGCGCGCTGAGCTGTTCCAAGTCGGTCAGCAGTGCGGTATCTAGCACCTGTCGGTCAGATAGACTAACCTCTTCGATCACGATCAGACCGAGCACGACCATCAGCACGGCAACCATTGAAGGCGTCACTTTCGACCTAGGAATTGTGGGCAAAAGAGCCACGAGCACTAGAGCGATCCCGATGGCCAACACAGGAGTCGCGAGTACCTCTACTCGGCTGATCGCGCGGATCGCCGCCCCGCCCGGCAGTCGGTAGATCGTCTGTGACCAGGGGAAGAAATCCCCGACCCTGGCCGGTGAGAGCCACAAGACCAGGCCTGTGATGAGCGATGCCATGCCCAGGGTGCCCCAGTTGGATAGTTGGCGTAGCCGAAGGCCACCCCAAACCAGCAGCGCGATGCTTGCGACGAGCAGTACCGGTGCGGGACCAGTAGGAACCTCTCCGAAGTCGCCGCCGGACGCGCTGATTCCGATCAGCGGGCCCCAGAGAAGGCTCGAGTGCTCGACGCGGAAGAGTTGCCGAAATTCGAGCGAGTTGGCGACCACTTCCTGGATTGATCGCTCTCTACCATCGGCGATCGCAGGGCCGTAGGTGGAGAGGAACACTGGCAGGCACAGTGCGAAGCCGATGACGCAGGTCCAACCTCGCTGCCAGACTGGGGCCAGACGCAGCCAGCTGTGGCGACCGAGGGCGGTTAGTCCGCAAAGGGAAAGCAGCAGGATCGCAATGCCGAGGAGGGTCAGGAAACCCACGTAGAAAGCAGAGTAGGTGATCAGTCCGAACAGCAATCCGGCGCTGATGCCGTAAGCCCAACCTCGCCGGCGTGACACGGTGCGCTGCGAAAGCAGTACCAGCAGCGCACAAGCTGGCAGGAGTTGGAACATCAGCAGCTGCGGGTGGATTGAGGCGAAGTACAGTCCACAGCCGAACATCGCCACCAACGAGGTGGCAATGGCGATCGGCCACGGCGCACGCGGCCCGATCCGCAGGAAGGCGACGGTGGCGCAGTAACCGATCAATGAAACCATGATCATGGTCAGTTGGAACCACACCAGGGAATCGACGCCGAGCAATCTCTGGGGCACCTCCAGGATGCCGTTCAGCAGCAGCGTGTCCGAGTATCCCAGGGTATTCGGCTCGGGGTAGTAGAAGCCCAAGTCGTTCCAACCCAGGCCGGAGCCTGGCAGCAGTGGCCAGTGCCGCGAGACAACCAAGGTGAGCAGACCATCGCCGGAGTCGCCTTGTAGTTCGCTAAAGCCGCTGAAGAAGAAGCCCCGATAGAAATACAGAATGCCGACGATCCCGGCGGCTGCCGTCGTCAGGAGCCACCACAGGCGGGTCAGGTTGTGTCCGCCCGCACCCGAGCGTCGGGTGGCGTCCCCGGGCTGGGCGGTGGCTAGCGGCTGAACCATTCGATGGTCCTGCGCAAGCCGTTCTCAAGGTCGACGGTCGGCGACCAACCGAGGATGTCGCGGGCCGCGGTGATGACCGGTTGTCTTTGGGTGGGGTCGTCGGACGGTAGCGGCAAGTACTCGATGGGAGAGTCGGATCCGGTCAGTTCCAGTACCTTGGTCGCGAGCTGGTTCATGGTGAACTCGCTGGGATTACCGAGGTTGATCGGTCCGGTCACACCATCGGGCGAGTTCATCATCGCAACGAAACCGTCGATCAGATCGTCCACGTAGCAGAACGACCGAGTCTGCTCGCCGTCGCCGTAGATGGTCAAGGGTTCACCTGCCAACGCTGACACGATGAAGTTGGACACCACGCGGCCGTCGTGCGGGTGCATTCGTGGACCGTAGGTATTGAAGATCCGAACGACCTTGATGTTGAGATTATGCTGCCGCAGATAGTCGAAGAACAGGGTCTCGGCGACTCTCTTGCCTTCGTCGTAGCACGACCGGATGCCGATCGGGTTGACGTTGCCCCAGTAGCTTTCCGGCTGTGGGTGCATCGTCGGATCCCCGTACACCTCGGACGTTGAGGCCTGCAGGATCCTGGCTTTGGTCCGTTTGGCCAACCCCAGCATGTTGATGGACCCCATCACTGACACCTTCGTCGTCTGTACCGGGTCTCGCTGGTAGTGAACCGGGGATGCTGGGCAGGCAAGGTTGTAGATTTGATCGACTTCGACATACAGCGGGAAGGTGACGTCGTGCCGCATCAGTTCGAAGCGCGGGTGGTGCAGCATGTGCTCGACGTTGGCTCGGGTGGAGGAGTAGAAGTTGTCGACGCACAGCACCTCATGCCCGGCGTTGAGCAGTCGCTCACACAGGTGTGAGCCCAGAAACCCGGCGCCTCCCGTCACCAGGACCCTGGTGGCCTCGCCTTTCACACGCCGGCCCGGCCGCCGGTGCGCGGTGCTTTGCGCTTGTCCCTACGGCTGGTGCGGGCGGAGTCGAAACGGATGCGCGACAGGATCCAGACGGCCTCGACGCCGTCCTTCCAGGTGATCTTCTTTCCCTCTTCCCGGCTCCTGGCGTGGTAGCTAATGGGGATTTCATAGGGCCGGATCCCGCGGGCAAGAATCTTCCCGGTGATCTCCGCCTCCATCCCGAAGCCGTTCGACTCGATGTCCAGCGAACGGTACAGCTCTGTCGGCATCAGCTTCATGCACGTTTCAAGATCGCTGATGTAGGAGTTGAACAGCACATTGGCGGCCGTGGTGACTCCCTTGTTCCCCATGACGTACCAGAACGAGTACGACGAGTGGCTGCCGAACGATCGGCTGCCGAAGACGACGTCGGCATCACCGTTGATGACCGGCTCGAGTAGTTCGGGGATCTCCTCTGGCCGGTACTCCAGATCGGCATCGCAGGGGATCAGGTAGTCGCCGGTGGCGGCGGCCGCTGCGGTCCTGATGGCTGCTCCCTTGCCGCCGTTCCTGGCGTGACGAATGATCGTCAAGTCATCGCCGCGCAAGTCGCGCAGGATCGAAGCAGTGGCGTCTGTACTGGCATCGTCCACTACGACGAGTTCGACCTCGCAGCCGAACGGTACTTTGCGGACCCGTTCGATCATGGTCTGGACCGTTGCAGCCTCGTTGTAGACGGGCATCAGGATGGACAGTTTCACTTTGGTTCCCATGTCTTTCGGTGGATGCCGTACTTGCGGATTCGTGTTTGCGTCGATCCGGTGCGGCGGGATTGCTGGTGAACGACGTCGGTGCTCTGCCGGTGAGCGCGACGACAGCGACGCTACCCCAGTCCGCTACCGAATCGTGGGCTTGGGCGGGTATGTCGTGGTCGAGGTAGTGGGCCTTGGCGTTGGTGTGGTCGTTGCGGTGGTCGTTGGAGTCGGGGTTGGGGTTGGGGTCGGACGGGAGGTCGATTTGGTGGGGGTGGGTCGCGAACTCGTCGGTGCTCTGGTCGCGGTTGGCGTTGGCGTTGGGGTGGGGGTTGGAGCCTGAGTCGCGCGGTGGGATCTTGTCGGCGTTGGCGTGGGAC
>JBAXOQ010000337.1:0-4770 GCA_037133175.1 Actinomycetes bacterium | reverse complement strand
CGCCGGGCGGCCAAGGCGAGTGAGCGCCGCGCCGTTGTCGCGCGCCGCAGTCGCACGCGCCAGCGCTACGAGCGTCAGGGCCTCCTGGTGGAACAGGCGGCGCTGGAGCAGGCCGAGCAGCAGTGCCTTGCGATCGAGCAGGACCAGGCGCGTGCGCGGGATCGTTCCGCGGAACGCTGACCCCCGGCGTGGGCTTACTCTGGGATACTGTTGCTCCCCAGTGTGATCGTGGCCGTGGCGAAGGACGTTTAGCGCACCTTCCAGACACGAGCCCAGCTGCCGGCTCGATAGGTATTCACCCCGGGCCGTGGGACGGCCGTGATCTCGACCCGAACTTTCACCCCGGCATAGCCCAACGTCTTGACTTTGACCCGCCGGTTGGCGCTGATCGAGGTCGTGCAGTACTGGAGGTCTCCCCGAAGCCCGCTCTTCGTGGTGCACTGCACCTTGATCCCGGAGGGTTGCTTGCCCACCTGTTTGATCGTGATGATGCAGTCCTTCGATGTTCGGGCGCTGTTCACGACCACTGTGGTGCCATTTCGAGCGAGTTTCTTCGTGCCGCTGAGGGCGGAGACGTCCACCGGACAGATGGTGCGCCCGAAATCGTTGGTGACGCCCACCATCGCACTCGCGTTAACGTCGACGACACCATCAGTGCTGCCGCCAGAACCTGCGTAGTGAACCGCGATAGCGCCGCCGGTCTCGAACTCCCGAACCGTGCAGCGTGCTCCTTGCGGTACCGAAATGGTCTTGGACTGCCCGGCAAGCAGGGTGAAACTTGCGTCGCTCGCGGGCAGCGTCACGGGGTAGCTCGGAGTCGCGCTCCCAGAGTTGACGGGCATGGTGCACGACACCGTGAACCCGAAGGCTTGCCCGTCAGGCGCCGGTCCAGTGACGTTCTTGTTGACCACCAGTGATGCCCCGCCGAACGTGTTGGTGGCCACGATGCCGACATTTGGCACCTGCTCGGTAACCGTCACGGCGTTCGCGAGATCGGGATGATCGATATTGGCCGAAGTGGCACCGCCATTGGCGGTCTCGCTCGCCCAGCACTTCGCTCCGATCGGCAGCGGGTCTGTGAATTGGATGGTCTGACCCGCGACCACGGTAACGGTCTTGTCGAGGACAGCTTCGGAGCCGCGCTGGCATTGGACGCGGAGCCCGAAGCTGGCGTTGGCCACGGCACCGGCCGCCGGTCCATCGACCACCTTGCTCACCGAGACGTATCCGGCGGGGAACGGGTTGTCAGCCGACACCTCGACCGCGGGTGCACCCGCAGCTGGAATGATCACATTTCCGATCAGCACCGGTTGGGTCAGCGGCGGGGTCGAATCCCCGGCATCGGTCTCATAGACCGCACAGGCCGCACCCACAGGCAACGGGGTGACATCGACATAGAGCTCCGGCACGGTCACAGTCGCCGGAATCGCCACCAAGATCCGGTTGTCGAAAGTGCACTCGACACTGAACTGGAATGGACCTTGCGCGAAGCCGGCAGCCGGACCAGTCAGCGTCTTGTTGATCTTCAGGATTCCAGCATCGTACTGGTTCTCGACTGTCACCAGCGACCCGTCGTCGAAGTCCGGCCTGACGGTGAGGTCAACGTTGTCGCCTTCCACCGGAATCGCATCATCGGCAGTGATCACCGTTGTGGTGGCACTGTTGTTGCCGAGTTCCGTGACTGAGCACACCGAACCCGCGGGTAGCGTAATCGGGTCCGGTGCGGTGGCACTGAACTCCTTCTCCTCGCCAGACTTGAGGTCGAAGGACGTCGGGAAGCCTGGGACCAGTGCTCCGCCTGCGGGAAAGGCGCACGACACGTTGAACGAGAAGGTCCCGTCACCGACCGTTCCCCCACCCTCGATAGGAAGGGAGGCAGCAGCTCCGGTCACGTCCTTACGAACAACCAGCTTGCCCGCGTCGAACCGGTTGTCGATCGTGACGTTGACCCCGGCCGGAGTGGTGTTCGGGTCCGGCACGGTGACGTGTTGAGCATTCTGCTCGCCCTCGTTGGGAGTGCTTCCGCCATTAGTTGTGATCTCCCAGATCGCGCAATCGGCGCCAGCGGGCTGCAAAGGCAGGGTGCCGGTGGCGCCACTGGCCACGTCCAGCGTTCCGGCGGAGATCTCGACATCCGCGATCGTGCACCTGTAACCCATCGTGAACGCGGGCAGGATCAGGCCCTGGGGGATTCCATCGACCGTCTTGGAAATGGTGACCGGGGCGAACCGCATGGCCACACCGGCCTTCTGCGGCTCGGTTGCCGGTTGCTCCCCACCGACGGAGAATGTCGATTTCTGCGCGAACGAGTTCCATGCGATCGGCATGGTCAGCTGCGTGTCGAGCATCGGCGGTGCCTGCATCGTCCACGTAAGGGTGACGCTCTGCCCCGGCAGCAGAGGGCTTCCGACCGGGAAGTTCATCGTAGTACGGAAGCCGGTCGCCTGCGCTGAGAACGATTCCGCGAACGCACCCGCCGGACACGAATCGTTGGGCGCAGGCTGCAGGTTCTGGGTACAGAAGCTGGCCCCTGGGAACGGGTTGTTGGTGTACTCCGTCGACAGCCCGCCGTAGCCCTCGACGACTTGGACCGGCGTCGCCATGACGGGTCGGTTGTTCCACTGGGTTCCGCGCTGATCGCCCGACAACAGCACACCAGTGTCGCCGAGCACCGGCAGGCCATCGACGGCCACTGCCTTCGTCAGGTTGTTGGTCCCGGCATTGACCATCTCAATCAGGAAGTTGATCGTGCCGCCCGGTGCCACCTGCGCCGCGCACGGGTAGCGGGTATACGTGGCACCCAGGAACAAATACTGCGGACACGTCAGATCATTTGTCGGCACGACCTGTCCGGTGGCGCTGTTGTAGAAGCCCAGAGCCGGATCACCAGCACTCCACTTGGCCGCGTTCATCGCATTGCCCGCCAACGACGTGACCGTCGTCGATGACAAGCAATACAGCCCTGGTCCCCATGGCGGATCAACACTGGGAGCAGGAACATTACCCTGCGCGCAGGTGATCGTGGAGTTCGAGCCGTGAGCACCGCCGGGATTGGTGATCGTGGCACCCGCAAGGACTCCCGGTGCCAGTGAGGCGTAGATCCTAATGTTGATCTTTCCGCCAGGAGGCAGGTTCCAGGTTCCGAAGGTCCAACTGACCCTGGCTCCCCGATTCGGGTCGGGGTGGGAGCCACCTGTGAACGAGTACGTCACATCCGACAACGGCGGAGGGGTGACCCCAGAGGGTAGCGCCGGGTAGGTGATGACGAAGGGCTTGCCCGGGGAACCTCCGGGAGTGTTCTGTTCGAGAACCAGATCGTCGGGCAGCGGGTCAACGATAACTGGGTTGACGATCGCGGTCGTTCCGGTGTTCTCCAGAGTCAAGTCGAACGGAGCCGTGTCACCGGGGCCGATTCGGCTCTGGGGACCCTTGGTGAACTTGATCTGTGCCTCCCCGTCAATCACGTCAATGTTGTCGGTCGCAGGGGGGATCGCGAAGGTCTCTCCAGGCGGCTGGAGCGCACTCTCGCCAGCTCCTTCGCTGGTGTTCTCAAGGTTCGCCGGGATCGGTATCGTTCCACCACGAAGGAACTGCCGCGACGTCACATCGAAGCAGAAGGTGGCGTTCGGGCATGATCCACTTGTCGGATAGTTGCCGCCAGGCAGAATGCTGTAGCCGCCGGAACTGCTGGTGAAGGTGACGCGAATACCTCGCACATCCGCCGCCGCAACTCCGCTCGGCAGACCCGGCGTGGTGCTACCAGTGACCGTACCGATGTGGAAGGTTCCCGGACATGCGTCGGTGCAGACGTCCACCTGCACCCGGTTGGCCCCGGGCGGGAAGTTCAAGCGCATGTTCCCGGCAAAATCCACCGCGTCGAAGAAATCGGTATCGGTGTCAGTGAAGATCAGGCGCTTGAGATACACGTTGCCCGCGTACTCCCCAGGGGCCGGAGTGTTACCCGAGTTCTGAATCTTGTGGCCCACGGTCACCTTCTGTGCGGGGAGCCCAGGTTCGGGCCGCAACACGTTTGCCGGCGACATCAGCTTCTGCAAGGATGCGCCCGCGCTGGCCCCCTCGACGGTGACTTCAGGTGAGCATGCCGCAGCACCCGAGGGCACGCCGGCGATGCCGATCTGCGCACAGTTGGTGAACTTGGTGTCGAAAGGGACACCATCGCGCAGGAGGACGTTGAAGCTCACCCGGAAGGTCACGCCCACCGGCAACGGCCCGGTGATCCGAACCCTGATGCCGGTTGCTCGAGCCAGGAGCGCGCTATCCCCAGCGTTGTAGGTGACGTACGCCGAGACATTCGGGTCGTAGACCTCCATCACGCTGGCCGGGGAACTGGATGCGCTCATGTTCACCAACCGCACCACATCGAACGGTGGCCCGGGCACTGGCCCGTCCACGATGTAGGCATCGGTGATCGGAACGTTGCCGCTGTTCTTGAACGACAGGTCAAACTTCATGGGCTGGCCGGGGACGATCGTCCTCACGCCTGAGGAGCTCTTCACCGCACCGCCGACGCCGGGACTCGGGTTCACCACGGAGACGGTCTTACAGGCAAGCGACGCACCGCTGGACGCCTGGTTCGTGGAGGCGCTCGCCTCGAAGCAGTTCCTGAGCCCATCGGTCACGTCGCTGCCGTCCACACCGGCAGCGCCGCCATGCAGATCAAGGCGCCCCGCACTGCCCGCCGCAATTGTTCCCTCACCGGCCTGGTCGGCGCCGACGTTCCCCAAGCTCGATGGCCGCGTCACTGACGCT
>JBAXOQ010000336.1:0-4776 GCA_037133175.1 Actinomycetes bacterium | reverse complement strand
GCCGTATTTGGTCAAGCGAAGTGCTCAGGGGGTGGCTGTGGGGGCGGGAGCGGTCGAAGTGGCGGGGCTGGCCCCTCTGGCGGTCAGAGTCTTGACGACGACATCCTCGCATCCTGACCAGGGATCGCGGCTGGTGTCTGCCAGCCGGAATCCGCTTCGGAAAGAGTTGTAGCGCTCGGCGATTGAGCCATGTTGGAATGTGGAACGGTCAACTGGCTTGCCGGCGGTTGCGGCTGCGAAGTCATCGCCGGTCTCCATGAGCATGGTCAGCACCGACCAGGCGTCCTGCACGGTGACCCCATCGATAGCGTTGACCTTCGAGGCCCATCCGGCCAGGCAATCGGCATGGAGCTCGATCGCGCTTGAGTACACGGCTTTGCTACCCGGGTGTGCCTTCTCCAGGGCCGAGATCCGTGCTTCGCCACCCACCAAGTTCTGCACGTGGTGGGCGGATTCGTGCGCGAACGCAGCGATTGCGCCGTACATCTCGTCATTGGCCTCCAGAGATGCCTTCGGCACGCTCTTGTACGCCGATAGTCCGAGTTGGTCCCACTGGTCATGTAGCGGCAGCAGATACTGCTCTGCCTTGTTACCAAGGGAGGTCATGCTGTTCAGCGGCATGACCAGCGTTTGATCGGCAGGGCAGTATGAGGGTCGGCTGAGCTTGCCGCAGGCGGTGTCAGCGCTGCTGTCCGGATGCACGATCTTGGGAGGAACCCACGCGAAGCCGCGCTCGGTCACGACCGGTTCGTATGCCTGCGCGAACATCTGCTCGACGTAGCTCGTCGTGCATTTCAGGACCGTCACCCGGTCCCCGCCGCGAGCGCGGCATTCCTCCGGAGCCGAGAATCCGGTGCCGGAGGGTTTCGTCGGTGTCGGCATCACGAACGTCCCTGATACCGATGGCACCGCGCCGGGAATCCCCGATCCGCAGCCGACCAGCAGCAGCATGATTGCCGGTCCGATCCAGCGCGCGCACCCAACGACACGCGTCCGCTCGCGCCGAACTGTCAGTAGTGGCAAGGTCCCGGCTTGCCGTTCATGCAGATGGTGGTTGAGTCGGTAGTCGCCTTGTCGATACCAGACCCGATCCCACCTGAGCCTGTGAGGTTGGCTCCTGCCAGATTGGCGCCATACCACTCGCCATAGGCGATGTTGGCGTTAGTGATCACGGCTTTCTGCAGGTTCGCGCCGCCCAGATTCGCGGAATTGAGGTAGACGAGGTGCATTTGGGCCTTGGTCAGGATCGCGCCCTGAAGGTGCGCGTAGCTGAGGTCTGTCCGATGGTTGGCGCTCGAGGGCTGCATGTTCGCGTTCGACAGGTTCGCGTTGGTTAGAACCGCGCCCTTCAGGCTCGCGCCACTCAGAGTCGCACCATCTAGCGTCGCGTGGTCCAGGTTCGCGTCGGTCAGGTTCGCGTCGGTCAGGGTTGCGCCCGTCAGGGTTGCGTTGGCCAGGGTCGCGTTGGCCAGGTTCGAGCCGGTCAGGTTCACTCCAGCTAGTTTCTGCCCGGTCAGATTAGCTTTGTTCAACGTCATGTGGTCCCAGTGCCCGCCGGTCATGTTCGCGCCGGTCAGGTTTGCGCCGGTCATCCGCGCTTCGTAGTTCAGGTACGTTCCGGACAGGTTCGCGCCGGCGAGGTTCGCATTGCTGAGGTCTAGCTTGAAGGTCCGCGGATTGTCGGTCAGGTTCGCCCCCGTTAGGTTCGCGTTGCTGAGGTCCGTTTGTTCCAGGGACACCGAGGTCAGGTTCGCGCCTGCCAGGTTCGCACCGGGGCCGAGCAGGAAGCCTTTGTTCGCCTTCCACCCGCCTGGCAGCTTGGCCGCGGCTCCGGCGATCCCCCCGGAAATGACCCCGGACAGGAGCGCGCCAGACAGCTCAGCGCCGGAGAGCGTAGCGCCAGTCAGCTTCACGTTGGTCAGGTTGGCGCGGACAAGCATTGTGCTGTTCAGGTGGGCGTTGGTCAGGATCGCGTTGGTCAGGTCCGCCCCCATCAGGCGCTTGCCGGACAGATTCGCGTCGTGGAAGTCGCAGCCCCGTAGATCGGCGTTTGGAATGAGGGGGATCCCACCGCAGTCGCGGTGTTTAGCATCGTTCTGGTCACTGGTCGTCGGGCTGGCACTTGGGCTCGCGCTATCGCTACCGCTGAGCTCTCGCGGGTTTGATGACGTTTGGCTGCTGCAGCCACTGATGGCCAGGGCCGCAGTGAGTGTCCCCGCCAAGAACAACCGACTGTGGAGCCTCATGGTCCGCACCTCTCATGTGAAAACGGCCGATGCCGCAGCCACATCGTGACCCGTGAGCTGAGATTGACGCAAGTCCGGGCGCCCCATTTGCGCTGTATCGCGTTTGATGCGGGAGTGTTCGCTACCGAGTATTTCGACCGAGCCGTCGGGCCGGGCCGACGGCTCTGCTGAAGAATCGCACCTCTCGACGCTCAAATGCACACGGCGGAGGGTGGTCGGCGCGCGTCAGTTCCCGACGATCTCCGCCCCGGGGTCGGGGTCGAAGACGGCGATCTGGTCGCGTCCGGCGTTTTTCGCTTCGTACAGCGCCGAGTCCGCGTTGCGCAGCAAACGGCTCGCGTCGATCCCGGGGGTCGCCAGGGCGATGCCGACACTGGTGGTGATGGTGACCTGGTTTGTGCCCAGGGGTAGCGGCTGGGCGACGGCTGCCCGGATCTTCTCGGCGACTCCGATCGCGGCGGGGATGTCGGTGACCTCGGGCAGCACTACCACGAACTCGTCCCCGCCCAGGCGAGCCACCTGATCCCCGTCCCGCAGTACCGCCCCGACACGCTCGGCGACGACCCGCAGCACTTGGTCGCCGCCGGCGTGGCCATTGGCGTCGTTGACGTTCTTGAAGTAGTCCAGGTCGCAGAACAGCACAGCGGGCACGCCCGCGGCCCGCGGCCGGCGGGCTAGCACCTCGACGAGGCGTTCCTGTAACTGCTCCCGGTTGATCAAACCGGTCAGCGCGTCATGCTCGGCCCGGTATTGCAGATCCTGTTGCGCGGCGCGAGCACCGGTGATGTCGTGGAACTGCGACACGTAGAACAACGGCATGTTGTGCTCATCGCGGACCAGCGCCAACGAATGCTGCACCCACACCAGGTCCCCGGACGCACTCACCAGGCGCCCCTCGTGAATGTTCAACTCCGCGTCCCCGGCCAGCAAACGGTCCCGGGCAGCCAGGTCATTGGCTAGGTCGTCGGGGTGAATGACGTCGTACTCGTCGTGCTCATGCATCCAGGAGACGTCCCGGCCCACGAGGTCGCATAGTACCTCGTTGACCCGCAGGAATCGCCCGTGCAATCCGACGACCGCCATGCCCTGTGGGGCGCCAGCCATCGCCAGGCGGAACATGGCCTCACTACGCGCCAGGTTCTCGCGCGCGATCACCTGTTCATGCACGTCTCCCAACCCCACCACCGCACCATCAACAACACCATCCGGCCGCACCGTGGGCCGGGTGCGCAAGGACATCCACCGGAAGTCACCGTCGGCCATGCGCAATCGCACCTCCAGCGGGGCAACGGCGACACCTGCTAACACCGACTCCCGCCACTGCGACAAGGCGGGTAGGTCCTCCGGGTGGACTAGGCCGATCGCGGACGTGCCCAGCAACTCACTCGGCACCCACCCGAGCACCGACTCGATCGACGGCGTCACCCACCGCAACACAGTGTCCGCGTCCAACTGCCACACCACATCCGAGGCGTTCTCGGCCAACATCTGGAAACGAGCCTCGCTGCGCTCCAGCGCCTGTCGTGCCTCGACCTGCTTTTGCGCGTCGCGCATGCCCACGACAAGTGCTGAAATGGAACCGTCGGGGTTGGTCGAGATCCGTGCCTGGCACGACATCCACCGATAGCCCCCGTCAGCGGTGCTAATTCGCACTTCGATCGGCTCCACCGGCCCACCGGAGGGGATCCCGATTAGCCACGGCTTCACTTCGGTCTTGTCATCCGGATGCACCAACTCGATTCCGGGTCGTCCGATCAGTCGATCGGGCGCCCACCCCAGCACCGACTGGATCGACGGCGATGTCCAATCGATGACGCCGTCCGGGGTGAACTGCCAGACCACATCTGTGGAGTTCTCCGCCAGCAACCGGTACCGCGCTTCGGCGGCGGCCAGGGCCTCGACGGCATGGTGCCGGTCGGTAACATCGCGCCACGTGTAGGACATCCCGTCTCCGACGCGAGTCGCCCGAATCTCGACAAAGCGCTTTCCCTCGTCGAGCAGTTCCTTGGTGTAGGGGCGGTCGTCTAGCACCAGCGGCTCGCCGGTCTCCACGACCTGTCGGTACTGCTCCAGCAGGCCCGAGTTCACATACTCGGGGAACAAGTCCAACAACCGTGCCCCGACCAGAGCCCGGTGCTCCATGCCGTTGTACTCACACGCAGCAGCGTTGGCCTCGACGTACATGAAATCCACAATCACCCCGGACGCGTCCCTGATCGCCTCCAGCACCACATGCGGTTCCAGCAGCGCATCCAGCGCCGATTCCAGACGTTCCCGCTTGGCGTTCACCTGCACGTTGGCCCGCACCAAACCGTCCACATCGCGCAGACAGGCGACCAGAACCGGTGAGTGCCCATGCGTGTTCAATGCACGAGCAATGTCAGATGCGCGGGCCTGTCCCCAATCCATCCACCGGTACGATCCGGCGTTGTCCCGCAGGCGAAGCACTAACCCGCCAGAGGAATGCGTGAGCACCTGTCCGTTCCGCATCCGAGCCCACTGCCCGTCAGCACCCGCTCGGTCTTGCGGG
>JBAXOQ010000335.1:0-4776 GCA_037133175.1 Actinomycetes bacterium | reverse complement strand
CCACAACACCGTGCGCTCGGGTCCGGTCGTGGTGTGTGTCGGCACCCCGGAACGGTACCGCACGCCGGTGCCCGAGACGTGCGCTCAGTGTGCGCCGTGCCCCCGCTCGGACCACGCCGACCGGTCTCTCCCAGGCCGGTTCGGCCCGCCGGTAGCCCGAACCCCAACCACTCGCGCCCATGCTCCCCGCACCCGAGCCGTCACCGCGGCCGAACGACCGGGGCGGCGCAGGCCTGTGGCGCGACCGGTTCACTACCCCCGACCGTCGGTTCTTGGAGTCGAGACGCTGCTGTGGTGCTGTCCCAGGCCGTCAAGCGGGAGCGACTCGGAGGATTACTCGGACAGTTGCCGGAGTCACTGATGCTCGACATTGACCAGGCGCTCAGGATTCACCTCGACCTCTAGGCATGCCAAACAGTCCAAGCGACAGTATCGGTCCGGCACCGGGCAGTGGCGCACCGTTCGACCTCGGGCAGCGCGAACCAATCCGCGGAGAAACCCTGGCCACGTCCGGAGTCTGGTCCGGTCAGCTGAACGCCCCGGAGCGAACTTGTCATCTCTTCAAGCAGGCCATTTGTGATGCGGCGCTGCCAGGCCATGATCCCGTCCCAATGGGCTTCCACCATTCTGACGAACTCCTTGATCGGTTCCAGTCGTGAGCGTTTCACCTCGTGGCACCAGCACCGCAGTTCTGGGCGGTTCTGGACTCGGCACGGCGTACGGTGTCGACGACCTCGTTCCCCTTTGCCACCACATGCAAGCGGTCGACCACGATCTCCGGCTCGTGGCTGGCAAGGGCACCGCCACCGGCAGCGGGCACGGCCGAGACGTGGACGACAACCTGCGCTACTGCCAGTAAGGCGCGAATGGCAGCACCAGCGCGCCTCAAGGCGAGTGGTGGGGAACCAACCGAACAGTTAGCTGCCTAGGATTGCTTGGGTTTGCTGGACCCGGTGGCCACCAAAGAAGCTCACAAAGTCGGGTATCCGGTTGCCGTAAGTGCCCTAATAGGCCACTGGGTAGTTAGGCATTGGCATCGCAGATGCCAACCCACCGATGTCCTAGTTACTGGTATTTGATGGTGCTAGTAGTTGGACTTGCACTGCTCTTCTATAGGTACCGCTGGAACGGTAACCCGATAACCATGGGCAAGGTGGCGGTGAGGGGCGATGTGCGGCATAGTTAGGGGATGCAGACCCCCAGTATTCCGACCCGAGACGATACTGTCGCGGCCCTGATCGAGAAGTCCAAGCGGGCCCGGACACCGCTGCGTAGCGCGTTCGTCCAAAAACGCCGGGCTGCGGGCGTGGATGCAACGGGTGGGCCTCTTAGTACGTTTGTGCGGAATGGAGACGAAACCGGTCTCGATCTTTACCTTGCGATTGCCGCAATCATTAGCTCCCCGGAGGCCGGGGGATACACGACCACTAAACCCTCAGCGGTGTGGGGGCGGGCACTGGGTTTGCCGGACACCCGGCATCGGGGCGCACAAGTGTCCAAGGTTCTTCGGCGGCTGCGGGATCGCAACCTGATCACGACTGGCCGCAGCGGAAGGCTAACTACGATCACGCTACTCAACGAAGCCGGCACGGGAACCGATTACGCCAGGCCGGGTGCGAACGGCAATCGGGACCCGTACTTGCAGCTGCCGGAGGCGTATTGGACGGGTCCCGATCATTGGTACCGGACCCTGTCGCTCGTTGAGAAGGCGGTTTTGCTGATCGCGTTGAGTTTGCGCCCGCGGTTCGAATTGCCGATCGACTGGGGAGCTAAATGGTACGGGGTTAGTGCTGACTCGTTGGGCGCCGGCCTGAGTGGCTTGCGTGGCCGCGGCCTGCTGCACGTCGATACCACGTTCAAAGAAGCCCCACTGACGGCGCCGGGGTACACCGAAGTGCGTCATTACCGACTGCTGGAACCGTTTGACCGCCGAAAGAGGGAAACTGCCAGCGGCGCCGCGGCAGCTGCGGTCCAGCGCGATGACCGAATTGTCCACCAGTGATCGCGGTCATTGATGAAACAGTCATCACCTCGGCGACTGGATTGCTGTACGTAGTAGTTGCCGCGGTTGTCATTCCATCTGAGCAGTCCGCGCGCCAGGTTCTTGCCGCTACCACCGCCAGCCGCCAACGCGGGTTCCACTGGGTTAGGGAGGGCCCCGATCGGCGCAACGACATGTGCGAAGCTGCAGAATCGTTGGGCGCAACAGCTATCGGCTTCCAGCAGGGCTGTGGCCGGCGCAGCCAAGACCACGCCCGCGCACAGTTGTTGGTGCCCACGCTGCTGTGGGCTGAACGGGAAGGCGTCCGCACGACCTATATCGAGAGCCGGGGTAGACGACTCGACATCGCCGATCGGCGGGTCGTGAAAAAGATGCGCGCAGCAGGTACGACGGTCGACCGGGTTGAATGGGTGACCAAGAAAGAACCGCTGGTGTGGTTAGCGGATGCGCTCTGCGGGGCTTATCGGGATAGCTGTGCAGAGGGACCGGTCGACCCACATGCGATCAAAATGATTGAGATCGCTCAACTCAATGTCGAGTACATCCCGAAAAGGGTCGAGCCCCGGTTCCCGTCCTAGTCGACCGTTCGGTCCTCGGGCTGGCCCTCCGGGGCTCCTGACACGCGGGAACACCTACCAAGGCGTGCCCGTGACACCAGTGTACGCACAACCGGCTTCGGTTAAGTGTCATGTAGACAATACTTAACCCAGGAGGGCTATCCCCAATGCCGGGCTTCGTGGGGCGATCACCCCTGCTGTGGCGGCTGGCGCGCGCCACGTCTACCACCGCGGTACACGATCCGGCTGATCGGGCACGATCGGGACGCTTTCGTGGCGGAGTTGGTGCATCGTGGTGTGGGCAGTGGCGTCTACCACCCGACTCCCGTCCACGTTGCCCACGTCTGGTTCGGATCGGGGCCTCTCTGCCATGGTCGTGGCAGCTGCCACGACCAATCTCCCTGCCCAATCTCCCTGAGCGCCGGATTGAGAGGGTGCCTGAGGACTTGGCGTCGGTCACGGGGTTGCTCACCGTTGGGATCGTCACGAGTCACTTGGTGAACTGGCTCTCGCCGCTTAAGGAGCGCAAAACCGTCGTCACTGGCGAGGCCGGTGCATTTGTTGTCGACACGCTGATCGCTGACCTGATGTCTTATGCCAATGGTCTGGCGAGGACGGACTGGGAGAGCGTGTCGCAATTTCGGGGACTCTCGGAAGGGGACGTGACCCGGTTCGCCTTCGCGAAGTCCGAGCCGTTGCATAGTGCGCATGAGGCCTTCCGCGACGCCGTCCTCGGCAAACCCGCCGACATCGTCACCCTTGAGTAGGGGCTGGCTACCGTGCTGGTTGCCCAGGCGGTGTTGGAGTCAGCGAAGCCTGGATGCACGGTCACCATCTAGGCTGCCGCTCTCGCTCAGCGGGAATGCCAAATATCCAGGTGGGCGCGCACAGCGCGCGTTGGCCCGCAGTGCATTTTCGCTGGTCGACGCTTCGACTTCGTGATCGTCGATTCCTCGCCTTTGCTAGCGGTGGCCGATTCGTGCCCACCGCCACTACCGCTCGGTGCCTGGTAACCTTCGCCGACATCGTCGCTGAACCATCGGCGTAGCCGCACCTGCGGCGAATCGCCGACGATTGCCCCGACGGTGCGCACTGGGCGTGGTGATCACGCCGACGTCGAACCCACACTCCGCAGCATCCGCGGCAACTGCCACGCCAGCCCCAGCGATCCCAGGATCAATGCGGAGCGCTCGGCCATGGCGCCAAGCCCTGGCTCGTGGTCAGCAGCAACTCCCGCAACCGCCACTTCTGCTCACTCACTGAGGTGTTTGCCGAATCGTTGGATGCGATCATCCCCGGTCGGACCTTGTCCGCTTTGCTGCTTTCGCGTGCTGGCTCGAAGTCGACCAAGTGGACCGTGCCACAGCGGGACTTTCGATTCCGTCGGAGTTGTGCGAGTTCCACGACCGAGCCGCCACTACTTGCGGGCCGCATCGAGGTAGTGCTGACCTTTCGGGTTCCGTACGTTACCCCAGCGCACGTCGATTGCGATCGTCGTGGGCGAGGGAATGGAACGTCACGGCGACCTCCTCGCCGACCGCCCCTCGCGGGGCCGAACAAGTCCCGCTAGTCACCGTTCGGCGCTGCCGCCTGCCCACTTACGTCCATTTTCGGGTCAGCTGGCCGGAAGTCTGCCGATCGCCCACCGTCACATCCGTCGTTTGCGGCACCTTGGGGTACCGGAATCAACTGGACCAAGATCGTGAGTGGATTAGCTTCCGTTGGGGGTATTCAGCTGACCGGACCGGGGTCTCCATGTGTTGCGGCGGGAGCATCGGTGACGATTTCCACAGCGACGGTCGCACCCAAAGGTCGAGCCATCCTCGCTGTCAGACCTGCCGACCATAGTCGCCGCCATGAAGGGCTTTCCCGTTATCCGTGAGCTGTCGATCCCTGCCGCTGCCCGGCTGGTCATGCGCGGCGATGCTGGGGTGACCCAGGATGCGCTCCGCCGGCGGGCCAGCGAGTTCCGCCGCCAGTTTCCGAACTGGGGCAGGTTCGGGTTGTCGGGACTGGTGGCGGCTTCGGATGCCGAAGTCGATGCTCTGTGCGAGGAGCCTCCGCTGGAGCGCTTCGCGTCGATTCTGGTCTATGACCGGGCTCTGCTCCTCTCGTTTGGCATCGAGGTGGTGCCGACCTTCAGGGTTCCGCATGTCACGCTCGCGCAGATCGATCTTGATTGCTTGATCGAGGGGCTGCTCGAATGCCCCCACTACG
>JBAXOQ010000334.1:0-4823 GCA_037133175.1 Actinomycetes bacterium | reverse complement strand
ACCTATGTGGACCTGCACTGGTCGGCGAACGGCCCGGGCAGCGTCACCCCCACCTTCGCCGATGTGTGGGAGCGCCGCACAACCGCGTCGATCGGCGGCCAGCAGCTCGCGACCCTTGGGATCGACGACGCCGCCGCCCACTCCTGCGCGCACGCCTATGTGGACCAATGGCGGTGGCTGCGCGCCCTGGTCGATATCGCCCGACTGTCCGCGCTGACAGACCGGGGAAGCTCACCGCAGCTTGCACCCTCGCTGGCCGTGTCCCTGTCAGCAGACGTGGTCCGAGCCTGTTTCGGTCCATCATCGTGCGACTGGCCCACCTCCCCGCCGATCCTGCGCCAACGCGCCGTCGCGTCGAGTTGGCACCGTCAGCGCCAGCTCGACGTGGACCGCGCGGTGAGCAACAGGTGGCGTCGGTCGCTGTACTGGGCGTGGCACCAAGACCGGCTCACGGCGGCAACCGGGCTGGCCGACTTCACCCGCACCATCGCCGCCACCGCGCTGCCGCCGAGCAGCCTGGTGCAGGCCGGCACCCTGGTCCCGGCCGCGGCGCCCAGCGCCGTCGCCGGCCGAGCGCTCGCCCTGGCTGCCACCCGCGGCGCGGCGTCACCCAGTGAGCAGACCGACAGTCAAGTCGTGCGCAGCAACTCGCGGATGTCTACCCGAACACGCTGGCTGTCCCGGTCGAGAACCGGCGAGGCGCTGCTGCTGGTCAGCACCGCCCGGGTGTTGCGCGCCACGTTGCCGATGGCGTCGTGGCAGAAGCTGGTCGGCCGCAAGAGCGCGGCGGACTCGGCAACGCCAGCAGTGGCGGTCAGCCCGCAGGGTCTGGAGCGAACGGTTTCGCTAGCGGTGCGGCGGGCGGACGAGCGCGCGCCGTTCCACACGACCTGCCTGGATCAAGCGTTGGCGGCGCGGTGGATGCTCCGGCGCCGCGGCGAACACCCAGTGTTGGTGATCGGCCTGAACCGCGCCGACCTATCGGCCGACCCGCACGCCTGGCTCACCGGCGAACACGGCGGCACGGTCACCGGGGCCGCCGCGATGCCGGACTTCGTTCCGGTCACGGAGTTCCGTTAGCCCGACCGTCGGTGACCACCGGATCGAGGCCACCGGTGCCGACAACCCCGCCTTTCTATTCGTAGTGGTAGCGCAGCGCCGCTATCGCAACGTCGTCATCATGTGACACATAGACCATCCGGTGCTCGTCGGCAATTCGCCGTGACCACGCTCCCGCCAGATTGAACCGCAACGCTTCGGGTTTTCCGATACCGCCGAAAGGGTCGCGGCGCGCGGCTTCGATGAGGCGGTTGATGCGTTTCAAAATTGCGCGATCCTCACGTTGCCACCACAGATAGTCCTCCCAAGCCTGATCGGAAAAGATCAGTCGTCCCATATGAGCTCCCGCTCGGCGCCACGCCCAGCGGCCAGCGCGGCAAGGGATTCGGTCAATCTCTTCGCGTTCGCTGGCACCCGAAGCAGGTGGGCGGTTTCTTGCAGGGACCGGTATTCGGCCTCAGAAATGAGGACCGCATTGCCGCGCTTGGACAAGATCTCCACTGCTTCGCAGTCCTCGTTGACTTGTTCAATCAGCCCAAAGAGGTTACGCCGAGCTTCACTCGCGGTCATCGCCGTCATCCCAACAACGTACCACATACGGTACGTCATGGCGAGAGCGCCAAACGGCGGCTCATCGCGAGATCGAAGTCGCGTCGTCCGTCCGATCCGCGCCCGCAAACAGGATGGGCACTCTAGGAATTACCGACGACCCGGCCCTCCTCAAGCCTGACGACCTGATCGGCCCGGTCCGCGACGTTCAAGCGGTGGGTCACGAGCAGGATCGAGCCGCCGCGCTGGCGCAATTCATCCAGAATCCGAGTCTCGGTGTCGGTGTCCAATGCGCTCGTCGCTTCGTCCAGCACCAGCAGCTCGGGCTCTCGCAGCAGCGCACGGGCCAGCGACATTCGCTGGCGTTCCCCACCAGAGAACCGAGCCTCATCGCCAAGCACCGTCTCCAGGCCGTCCGGCAGCGCAGCGACCACAGCCGCCAAGTCGGCGATCCGTAACGCGCGCCAGATCTGCTCGTCTGTGACAGCAATTCCCGGGGCGAGCGACCACGTCAGGTTGTCCCGCACGCTGCCGGGAATCAGCACCACGTCCTGCGGCACGTAGGCCGTGCGCGCGCGCCAGCCAAGCACGTCGTCGGCGAGCGGTCGCCCGTCTACCAGGACCTCACCCGACGTCGGCCGACGCAACCCGAGGATCACATCAAGCAGGGTCGACTTGCCTGCCCCGCTCGGTCCGACCACCGCGACAAACGCACCGTGCGGCAATGACAGGCTGACCGTTGCGAGCGCGCAGCGTTCGTCATCGTCGTAGCGAACAGTAACGTCGGACAGCACGACCAGCGGCGCCGTCAAGTCCTCGGTGGTGGCACGAACGCCCGCCGCGGGCTCCTCCCGGTGGCTGCGCGCCTCCCGAGTGATTTGCTCAACATGGTCGAGCGCGGGAGCGAAGTTGGCCAGCGTCTGAAGCTTCTGCACCAACCCCTGGGTACCGGACAGCAGCCGGGACAGCACGATGATCAGGGCGATCAGGACCGAACCCTCAAGCCCGGCGACCCTGCCCAGCAGGATCAGCACGACGACCCCGACGATCGCGGCCACGCTTACTGCCGCGCGCACACTGCTGGACGTGAGCACGTAGCGGCTCTGCACGGCGCGGCCGAGGGCTGCTTCCCGTTCCATCGCGGTCATCCAGACGTCAGCCGCATCATGCGCGCGCACGAGCCGGGCGGCCGCCAGTGAGTCGGTCACCAACGCGCCGAACGAACGAATCCGAACCGACAACGCCTGCCCAAGCTGGCTGGCCCGGCGAATGTTGCCGACCGACGCCAGCCCTACCAAGGCGACCGCAACAATGGCCGCGAGCCCGAGCCAGGGCGCGATGACGATCGCTATGACGGCCGTCACGGCCAGCACGAGCGCACCGACGAACGCCTGGCTGAGCTGGTCGATGGCCGCACCCGTGCGCGATATCTCGGTCGTCAGGGTCTGCACCAAGTGACTGCGCCGCTGCCGCGCCAGGTACGACCACTGCGCGTGCAGCAGTGCGTCCAGTGCCCGCAGCCGCAGGAAGTCCACCGTGCGCAGTCGGACCGAGTTCGACTGAGTCGCCGACACCACGGTCAGGCCCGCCCGCAGGATCACCGCCAGCGCCACCCCGATCAGCGCCGCCGCTGCCGAGATGGTGATGCTGGTGCCGGGAATCGATACACTCGCGTCGCCCTGAACCGCCTGTACCACCGGCACCACCAGGATCAGCCCAACCCCTTCGGTGGCGGCCATCAGCAACTGCACGATCAGCAGCTGCACCAGACTCCACGTTCCGCAAGCGGCCGCCCCCGCGCGCACTAACCCGCGGGAGCGCGACATCATTCCAGCGGAGTCGGCGGGCACGGGATTACTCTAGGGCCGGGGGTTGCCGAAGGCTGACTTTCGGCGGCGCTGCCAAGTCCGTCAGGTGACCGTGATCAGCTTGTGCTCGGCGAGCTGTTCCAGGAAGGCCAGCACATCGGCACGACACTGGTCTTCGCTGACGTCGTACTCGGTTATCAGCGTGGCAACCAGATCCGACAGCGTTTGGGGCTCGCCAAGCAACTCCCACGTCCTGCGGCCGATTGGATCAAGGCCGATGTAGTCCAGGTCGCCATTGAGTAAGACCAAATGCTCGTCAACGTCGGCTGCAAGCACACCAGGCGCCTGCACCACGTTTGCAGTCTCCACGTTCGCCATGGACAGATCGTCGCACAGGAGGCTACTCCAGCAGAACATGTACCGAACCTGGGAGCTCGAAATGCCGCAGCAGCGCGGGGTCGCAACCCGCCGTCGGGCAGCCGGTCCGGCGATCATAGGGGCTACCTTCCGAGTCCTCGCCGTCGCAAACCGACACGGATAGGTGATAATCGGGCTGCCGGGTTTCTGTACGGCACCGACGAGTCGTGGATGACTACCGCCGCCGATGTGGGAGGGGACGCCAGTGTCGATGGCCAACATCGCTGGTGTGCATCGGTGGCCTGGGACGCCTGAGGCCTACCTGATGGTTCAGTCCCACCTGGGTGATCGACGGGCGTTGGCGCGGGAACTGCGGCTTGATTCGGATGCTTCGGATGAGGAGTTGGTTGCCGCCGCCTACCACCGCTGGGGTGTCGACTGCGCCGCCCACTTCGTCGGACCGTTTGGGTTCGCCATCTGGGATCCCTCGACGGGTCTGTTCATTCTCGGCCGCGACCACACCGGACAGGCGCCGCTGTTCTTCGCCAGCACCAGCGATGCGGTTGTGTTCGGGACCGACATCGAGGATGTGTTGGCCCATCCGGATGTGAGCGACGAAGTGGACCTGGAGGCGGTCGCGCTCTACGAGGCACGGGTGTTCCGACCGATGCTGCGCCGCAGTTTCTTCAAGGGCATCCGCAAGGTCGAGCCAGGCACTGTCGTGACGTTCAAGCCAAACTCCCGATTGGTGCACCGCTACTGGCGGCCGGAGGAGGTCGAGGTCGAGGAGGGTCGCTCGGTCGAGGACTGCGCGGCTGAGCTGCGGGAGTTGCTCCAGGTGTGCGTGGCTGATGCGCTGCCCCCCGACGCCAAGATCGGTGCGCACCTCAGCGGCGGGTTGGACTCCTCTGCTATTGCGGTCATCGCGGACGAGGAGCTCAAGAGGCAGGGGCGTCGATTGGAAGGTGTGTTCAGTTGGGCACCGACACCGACCGGCCCGATCCCGCCGAGTCCGGACTTGCGGAACTTGCAGGACGAGCGCTGGCTCGT
>JBAXOQ010000333.1:0-4841 GCA_037133175.1 Actinomycetes bacterium | reverse complement strand
GCGGGTCGCCCTTGCCGATCGCGTCCGTGTGGTGCTCGTTCCTCTTCACCGCCGCGCTAACGGCACTTTCTGGGGGCTCGACCTTCGGTGTGCCACCACTGTCTCCGCTGGCGATACGCTCTTGGACCAGGCTCGTCCGCTCCATCAGTTCGCCCAGCGTGATGTGATGCTTCTCGACGAGGATGCGGCACATGGCCAGCACCCAGCGACCGTAGTATGGCAGTCCGCTGTATTGCGTCTTTCCGAGATCGACATTGCCGAGCCTTCTGCGCTCCTCGGACGTCCAGATGCCCCTCCAGCCCAGGACCTCACACGTGACGAACGTGTCGAGTTCCCACACCTCTTCTTCTTTCTCCACGTACTTCAACGGCGCATCCGGTTCCCCGCCAACGTCATGTGACGTCTTCATGTACGCATCAAACAGACGGTGATCGACTTCGTCCCCGTAGACCCAATCCCTCAACTGGTGCAGGGCTGGGCGCAACTGACTGATGTCCTCGGGCAAAGATGACATTGGCATGACGTGCCTCCGCTCACACTGAACCAACACTGCCTGAATGCCTCGTTGGTCGTACTGAAGGGAACAACCCCGCAGGCGCGCCAGAGTAGCATCAGATCCTCAGTGAGCGCGCGGGTTAATCCGAAGGTAACTGGTCAGGTCCTCAACTGGTTGCGGGCATCCAGGGGTTGCCCTCGGCCAGCATGGTGAGGGCTTGAAAGAATCCGATGTCGTGTTTGGCGGCGGTGGCCAGGTAGCTGCGGATCGCGCAGAATTGTTCGGCGCCGGTTCGGGTTCGCAGGCACCCGGACACTTTCTGCCTCAGTTTGATCATTTGGATCTCTCGCTCCGCGGCGTTGTTGTCGAACGGGACGAGCGGGTTGGTGACGAAGCGCAGATAGTCGGTCTCGCGTTTGATCAAACGCCGGGCCAGGGTGTTGTGTTTGGCCTGGGGCCTGGGGCTTGGTGGCGCGGGCTGCGGTGGCGGCCAATCCGATGTGCACCCCGGAGCGGTAGCGGGCCAAGGCCTCAGCCAACGCGTCGGCGTCCAGGGCAGCCAGGTTGGCCGGGTTGGCGGCCAGGGCGGAATCGACCAGGTTCTTAAGATCGATGAGCGCGTCAGCGGTTTGCTGCGCCCAGCACCACCGCTGCCCGGGCGGGTTGTGATCGGTGACGGCCTGCAGTTCGCGCAGCACGTGGGCGTTGCACAGGGCGTGGGTGGCGTTCTTGTACGTGTCGTACGGGGCCCAGGCGTCATGCACCGCGACCCCGCGAAAGTACGGGAGCACCCCGGCGGCACCCTTGGCAGCCGTCAAAATGGGCGCCGCACAAACTCAATGAGACAAACAATCTCACGAACAATCGCCTAGCGCCGTATTCCGGCCAGATGGTCCCCACGCCCCAAAACCTGTTTTCAGGACGAGAAATGGTCAGAGCCTCTGGATGCGCTTCGTGTCTGGGCGCGGATTGAGATGCCGAGCCGCTCCGAAGGGATCTGTCGGATATTGTGCAGGGCACCACGTTGCCGCCGTTGGTTTTCGACGCGGGTTGCCGACGGCCGTCGCCCTCGTGAGCGGCGATCTCCGCTGGAATGTCGGCAGACGGTCGTTTCCCGACAGAGGAACCCCGCAGTCGGTGACTACGAATCCTTAGCGGCGGTTTTGCGGATCGTGTCATGGGCCGGTGCGCTGATGAGTTCGAAGGCCCGCCGCTGTTCGGGGGAGGGCAGGGCGAGCAGGTTGAATGCGGCGCTGCCGGCCCGCCTGCGACCCGGACGGTGTTTCGTGCCCGAGCGAGTCGATCACCTGGCAGTTGTTGGCCGCCGCCGCACTGATGGGCGTCGGCGTCTGGTTGCAACTTACCGATCGCCATGATCATGTTCATCGTCCCGATGAATTGGCGCATGCCGACCAGCGCCATCTGTGCCGAAGTCAGGAGCGATCAGCGGGACGGGACACTGACTGGGCAGTAACCTGGCAATGTGCATCTGACCAGCCCGGCATTCGGTGACAGCGGGCAGATTCCCAGCGAATTCGGGGCAGACGGACATGGCGTGTCGCCACCGCTGAGGGTTGGCGACGTACCGACCGGCGCTGTAACGCTGGCGTTGGTTGTGCAGGACCCGGACATTCCCAGAGCGAAATGGCCATCCGGCATTTTCGATCACTGGGTCGTCTGGAATCTGCCCGCGAACTTGGCGGAACTGCTGCCGGGTCAGATACCGCCTGGCGATGTCGGCTTGAGCTCATACGGGACGCACTCGTACGTTCCGCCGGCGCCACCGAAAGAACACCGTTACTACTTCTACCTGTATGCCCTCGACGTGCGCCTCGACCTCCCAGTAGATACCACGGCGGCGGCTGGCTTGTTTGCCGCCATGGTCGGGCATGTCCTGGAAGTGTCATGCCTGATGGGTCGATACACCCGGGTCGCGAGCGAGTAGTCAACCCGGCGGCGTCAATTCACCGCGGGTAGCCAGGTCAACCGGTCGCTCTCGTATTTGGCGACATCGGATTCGTGGGTGAGCGTGATTGCGATGTCGTCCAGACCGTTCAGTAATCGCCACCTGTCGTGGTCTGAGATCTCGAAGGACTCGTTCACGGGGCCGCCCACTACCCTGAGGTCGACAAGGTCGCACGTTATTGGCATTGTCGGATCGTCTTCCGCACCGGCGATCAGGGCTTCGACGGAGCCAGCGTCAAGACAGATAGGCAGCAGGCCGTTGTTCAGCGCGTTGCCGTGAAAGATGTCGGCGAACGACTCGGAAATGACTGCTCGGAAACCGTGTTCCATGATGGCCCAGACTGCGTGCTCCCGGGAAGAGCCGATGCCGAAGTTCGGGCCGGTGAGCAGAATACTCGCCTTCGCGTACCGCGGGTCGTTCATGATGAATGAGGGCTCTGCCCGCCACTGGCTGAACAGTCCCGGACCGAAACCCGAACGCGTGATGCTCTTCTTGACCCAGTCGGCGTCGATGATTTGATCTGTGTCAACGCTGCGGCGACGCAACGGCAAGGCTGTGCCCGTGTATCTGGTGAAAGGCTCCACCGTTTAGTCCCTTCGTTGGCTAATTGACTGGTATTTCCGCTGGCGAACTGAGTCGGCCGTTAATCGCAGTTGCCATCGCGACTTCTGGTGAAACGAGATGGGTGCGCCCACCGGGTCCCTGTCTGCCCTCGAAGTTGCGGTTGGATGTCGATGCGCAGCGCTCCCCGGCCGCCAGACTGTCGGCCGGGGTCAGGGCGCAGCAAAGGGAACAGCCGGAACTGCGCCACTGCGCCCCTGCGGCAAGAAATACCTGATCCAGCCCTTCTGCCTCCGCAGCGGCCTTGACTTGCATTGACCCAGGAACGACCAGTGTTCGCACCCCGTCGGCAACCTTGCGCCCCCGCAAGACATCAGCCGCAGCGCGCAGGTCTTCGATCCTGGCATTTGTGCACGAACCAAGGAAAACGGTGTCGATCTTGACGTCGCGCAGCGGTGTGCCTGGTCTAAGTCCCATGTAGGCGAGCGCCTTGCTGGCGGCCGATCGCTCGCCAGGGTCATTGAACGTGTCTGGGTCCGGCACGCACCCTGAAAGCGGTCCTCCCTGACCGGGGTTCGTGCCCCAGGTGACGTAAGGGGTCAAGGTTGCTGCGTCAACAACAATCTCGCGGTCGAAAGCCGCATCGGGGTCTGTGAACAGCGCGCTCCAGTACTCAACAGCGGCGTCCCATTTTGCCCCGGTCGGAGCATGCAGTCTCCCGCGCACGTAATCGATCGTCGTAGCGTCTGGGGCGATCATCCCGGCTCGCGCGCCCGCTTCGATACTCATGTTGCAAACTGTCATTCGCCCTTCCATGGAAAGCCCGCTGATCGCCTCCCCGCGGTATTCGATGATGTGGCCTTGCCCGCCGCCGGTCCCGATCAGGGCCATTATCGCCAAGATCAAGTCCTTTGCGGCCACCCCAGCAGGCAATTGGCCCGTCACAGTGACGGCCATCGTCTTCGGCCGATCCTGCAGGATTGTCTGCGTGGCGAGTACATGTTCGACCTGGCTGGTCCCAATTCCGAAAGCGAGGGCGCCGAATGCCCCGTGAGTGCTGGTGTGGCTGTCGCCGCACAGAATCATCATGCCCGGTTCCGTCAGCCCGGATTCAGGACCAATCACATGGACGATCCCTTGACGTGGGTCGTTCATAGAGAAAAGGCGGACGCCGAATTCCCGGCAGTTGGCCCGCATGGCCTCGATCGCCATTCTCGCGCCGGGGTCAGCTATGGGCAGGTATGTGTCTCTAGTCGGAACGGTGTGATCTTCGGTGCCCAATGTGAGATCCGGGCGACGCACCAACCGCCGGTTCTTGCGAAGCCCGTCAAACGCTTGCGGTGAGGTGATGTCGTGGAGCAAATGCAGGTCGACGTAAAGAAGGTCCGGTTCGCCTGGCGCCGAGCGCACGACATGGGCGTCCCACAACTTCTCTGCAAGTGTCCGTCCCATCGCAACCTACCGCCCTCTCGAGTCATTCCCACGCTAACAGGGCAGCACGTGGGGACGCGCCTTCAAGAACAAGAAGGTGTCCGGTTGTTCCCAAGACCTCGGCACCGGGGGGCCGAAACGATCATGTCGGCCAGTTCCTCGGAGCACTGCCTATACACCGCGGCCAGCGACCTGGCGGTTGACCGTCGAGAGGTGGGGCGCAGCGGGATCACCGCTATGACATGGTCCCGGCGGACGACTGGGATGGCGCGCTCCCGAGGCGGCCCGCCAGCGATGTCGATTCGGGCGCGAGCAGCTGCGCTGTCAAGACTCAGACCTCCTCAAGTAGTGGTACCGATGGGGATGTGACCTGCGGTTTTGCCGTTC
>JBAXOQ010000332.1:0-4842 GCA_037133175.1 Actinomycetes bacterium | reverse complement strand
GTGGTGTTCTGGACGTACATCGTGGCGGCTCTGAACAAGGCTGCCGATGGAATCGGCGCGGTCGCATTCTCAATGTTGGACTCACCCCAGCCGCCGATCGAAGAGGCCTTGGCCACAGTGCTCAACGATCTGAGCGCGATGTCGAACAACGTCGTGCTGGTGCTTGACGACTATCACGTCATCGAAGCACGCGAGGTGCAGGACAGCGTCGCCTTCTTTGTGGAGAACCTGCCCGAACAGGCACAACTTGTGATCGCCAGCCGTGCCGACCCGTCGCTTCCGCTACCGCGCCTGCGAGCGCGGGCAGAGCTCGTAGAGATCCGGGCCGCCGACCTGCGCTTCACGCCCGAGGAGGCCGCGCAGTACCTGAACGTGATGATGGGACTCGCGCTGAGCGCGCAGGACGTCGCAGCACTGGAGGGGCGGACTGAGGGCTGGATTGCCGCGCTCCAGCTCGCGGCGCTATCGATGCAAGGCCGGGACGACGTCGCCGGTTTCATCGCAGGCTTCGCCGGAGATGACCGCTACGTCGTCGATTACCTGGCGCAGGAGGTGCTGACGCGCCAGCCGCGAGATGTCCGGGACTTCCTGCTGCAGACCTCCATCTTGGAGCGGCTCAACGGCCCGCTGTGCGATGCCGTCACTGACCAGCGCGACGGGAAATCCAAGCTCGCTGCGCTGGAACGGGGCAACCTGTTCCTGGTCCCACTCGATGACCGTCGCCAGTGGTACCGCTACCACCAACTGTTCGCCGATGTTCTTCAGGCGCACCTGCTGGAGGAGCAGCCCGAGAAAGTTCCGCAGTTGCATCTGCGGGCGAGCAGCTGGTTCGAACAGAACGGTCACCTGCCAACAGCGATCCGTCATGCGTTGGCCGCACAGGATTTCGAGCGGGCCGCGGACTTGGTCGAGCGTATGATTCCGGCGATCGGCAGGGGCAGACAAGAAGCTGTGCTCCAGGTTTGGCTTGAGCAGTTACCCCCGGAGGTTGTCAGCAGCAGGCCCGAGCTGAGCATCAGCATGGTCGGGGCACTGCTGACCACCACAGGCGATTCCGATGCTTCTCCGGGCAGATTGCAGGCGGCTGAGCAGTGGTTGGACATAACCGCACAGAACGCGCAGCTGCCCGAGCTGAACGACGAGAATTCCCGACGCATCCCCGGAATGATCGAGGTGTACCGTGCCGCCCTGGCCATGGCACGCGACGATGTGCCCGGCGCAGTAGGGCACTCCCGGCGCGCCTTTGAGCTGCTGCCTGAACAGGACTATCTCGGTCGGGCAGCGTCGGCAGGCTTCATCGGGCTGACGTCGTGGACAGGCGGCGACCTTGTCGGCGCACACGAGGCGTGGTCCCAATGCGTGGTGGGGCTGCATCAAGCCGGGCACGTCGCCGACACCCTCGGTTGCACGATCGCGCTGGCCGACATCCGGATTGCGCAGGGTCGCCTCGGTGACGCCATGCGCACCTACGAGCGGGCCTTACAGCTCGCTCCCCCAGTGGACGGCCGGGTCTTGCGCGGGACGGCAGACATGCACGTGGGGATGAGCGGGATCTACCGCGAGCGCAACGACTTGCTGTCCGCCGAGTCTGAACTGGTGCGCAGTGAGCAGTTGGGCGAGGGCGCCGCACTACCGCAGAACCGCTACCGCGAACGTGTCGCGATGGCTCAGCTACTTGTGGTGCGGGGAGATCTGAGCGGCGCGGTCGAACTACTCGATGAGGCGCAGCGCCGATATGTCGGCGACTACTTCCCCAACGTGCAGCCCATCCCAGCGATCAGGGCGCGGGTGTTCATCGCGCAAGGGAACGTGGGCGGCGCGCTCACCTGGGCCACGGTCGCGGGCCTATCCGCCGACGACGAGCTGAGCTACCTGCACGAGTTCGAGCACCTCACGGTGGCCCGATTGCTGTTAGCCCAGGGCTCTATCGATGAGGCTGCCGCATTCTTGGGGCGCCTGCTTCGAGCCGCGGAGCAGGGGCAGCGAACGGGCAGCATCATCGAGATTCTTGTGCTGCAGGCACTGACGGACCAAGCAGGTGGCGACATTGCTGCTGCCCTTGCATCACTGCGGCGTGCGCTGGCGCTGGCAGGGCCGGAGGGCTACGTGCGAGTCTTCATCAGCGAGGGCCCGGCTATGGTTTCGCTGCTGAAGTCCGCCGCGAAGCAGGGAATCGCGCCGAGCTACACCCGTGGCCTGCTGGCAACCGTCGGCCACTCCGGCGGAGCGGCACCCGCGCAGCAGGGCTTGGTCGAGCCGCTGAGCGAACGCGAACTAGAAGTACTCCGACTGCTCGCGACCGACCTCAGCGGCCCAGACATCGCTCGCGAACTCTTCGTATCCCTGAACACGATTCGGACTCACACCAAGAGCATCTACGCCAAGCTCGGCGTGAACAACCGTCGCGCAGCCGTACGTCGCGCCGAGGAACTCGGCCTAGGCACCCGGTAGGCACCGCTAGCTCACCACGTCAATCACCACAAGTGGTGATGCCCGCTCATCACATCTGCTCGTAACTTGCGATGCATGAGCGAATACGAAATCCGCGTTGAGGGCCACCTCGACTCCCGCTGGACCGCGTGGTTTGACGGAATGAGTCTGACCAACGCCAGTGACGGAACCACCGTCATCCGTGGCCCGGTCGTGGATCAGTCCGCGCTGCACGGCCTGCTTCAGAAGCTGCGCGACATCGGCCCGTCGCTGATCTCTGTCACTCAGGTCAAACCCGAAGAACCATCAATCCAGGCAATCCAAACAATCCAAACAGGCAACTCGACACAGAAGGGCACGACATGACAATCACCGCCGAAGCACTGGCACCAACGAAGAGGGTCCCGGTGACCGCCCTGAGGAAGACGGCGTTCGCCGCGGGAGTCTTCTACATCATCACCTTCATCGCCTCGATCCCTGCGCTAGCGCTGTACGCACCGATCCTGGACAACCCGAACTACGTCCTCACCACCGGCACCGATACCGGTGTGATCTTCGGCGGCTTGCTGGAAGTCATCACCGGCCTCGCGGGCATAGCAACCGCCGTCGTGCTGTTCCCGGTGCTCAAGCGGCAGAACGTTGGTGTCGCCCTCGGCTTGGTCACCTCCCGTGTGGTCGAGGCCGGCATCATCATCCTCGGCGTCGTCAGCATCTTGTCGATCGTGACGTTGCGGCAGGGCATGGCCGGAGCCACCGGCGCCACGGCCGACTCGATGGTCACCACCGCCAAGGCACTTGTCGCCATGCATGACTGGACCTTCCTGCTCGGCCCTGGCCTGATGCCTGGAGTGAACGCCCTGCTGCTGGGCTACCTGTTGTACAAGTCCCGTCTGGTGCCGCGGGTCATCCCGATGATGGGGCTCGTCGGAGCACCGATCCTCATCGCATCAGGAATCGCCGTGATGTTCGGGGTCTACCCACAACTATCGGCGTGGTCGGCGCTGGCAACCGTCCTGATCTTCGCTTGGGAAGCATCGGTGGGCATCTACTTGGTCGTCAAAGGCTTCAAGCCCTCGCCGATCACGGCGGACATGCGCTAGCCACCGTCACAGCTGCGGCCGAACCCCTCGGGGTTCGGCCGCAGCTGCTTTCCGGTGGTAATCCGGCAGCCACCTTCACCCGACCAGCCGGGCCAGTGCCTCCAACTGGTGCTGCTCAAGGTCGCGTCCGGCGACCTTGGTGCCCACCCAAGCCAGTGCCACCCCGACGACGAGTTCCACTGCCGCGTAGACCCAGTTCAGTGGGCTTGCTGCAGAAGACACCAGCCAGCCGAGCAGGTAGGTCAGCAGCAGGAGGACGAAGGCCGACACAAGCAGCACGATGAGCGCCTTGGAGCGGCCCGCCCGCCCGACATCGCGTCGCACGGCGTTCATCGGGTACTTCGCACTGGTGAGGGCGCCTACCGCGAAGCCGACGGCCGCCGCGGCCGCACCGACCAGGATCGCCGGCCCGATCTCGGCCGGTTTCCCCGACACGAAGCCTTCCACCACGGCGAAGATCACCAGTAGCGGAAACGCCAGGATCGGAGCCAACAGCAGGTACCCCTTCAGCACCGCTGCCATGGGAGCCCCTGACAGCACTAAGTAGTTGAACCCCTCACCATCCTGGCCCAGCACGTTGGAATTCATCTCGAACACCACGAGAAGCGCCAACACGCCCGTCCCGGTCGCCAGACCGAATCCGCCGGCCATCGCGCCGTGCCCGATCACGACACCCACCACAATGCCGATGACTAGGGCCTGCACCGCGCGGGGCGCGCGGAACAGGTAGTAGCGCCACTGTGTGGCCAGCGACGCCGTCGTCGCGTTGCGGGCCAAGGCCCCGAGGATGTTCGGGTACAACTGCGTGGGGGCGCGGCGGCTGGCGTGCGACTTCGAGTTCCCGGTTCGGCCCTGCTCCTGTCGCCGCAGGGCTACGGCCCAGACAGCCAGGCAGGCGACGATCGCGATCACCGCGTACCCCAGGAAGAGAAGGCCCGGGATCCAATTACCGGCCAAGACAGCGATCTCACTGCGTCCCACCGCTCCCGGCGGCAAGCCGGACATGACCCTTTGTGCGATCCCCGCACCACTATCCTGGGTCGCTTGGGCGATACCCGCGGTCGATTGGCTCGCCAGCCAGATCACTAGGACCACTACGGTCGTGATCGCCACCGCCACTGCCTTGCCGCGGTTGGATCCTAGGAATCCCGCCAGCAGTGCCAGCAGCGCCCGCGAGGCCGCCACGCACAGCACGGCGAATACCAGGGCGCCCACGACGAGGAACACGCGAGCACCGGGGTTCGCTCCGGGAACAAACGCCGCCCCCAAAGCGAACAGCAGCGTGAACAGCCCACCCGGACCCACCAGGCCC
>JBAXOQ010000331.1:0-4861 GCA_037133175.1 Actinomycetes bacterium | reverse complement strand
CGGTCTTGCCGTCCTTGCGCCAGCGCCTGATTCTGATCGATGAGGTCGCACAACCCAGATCGGTGATCTCTAGCACCGCACGTGGTTCGGTGCCGCCGAACGGATCTTCGACGGCGATCCGCCACCCGCTGCCCTCTGGCCCGGTCCCGCCTGCGAAACAGTCGCCACCGGCCTCGACCAGAAACGAGGTGCCGGCCTCGGTCAGTTCCTGGGCCGACCAGCTGACCGCCAGGCACTTGCCGATTCCGCCGAGATCGATGGGATCAGGCCCGACCCGCACTGCGATCGCTTCGTCGTCGAACTCGGGCAGCCAAGGCGTCCGGGCTTCGGACACGCTGACCGCATCGAACTGCTCGGCCGGACCGGACTGCTCGGCCGGACCGGACTGCTCTGGCCTGTCGGTTTTCGAGGGCTTGCCGCGTTTGCCGGGCTTCTTGGACTTCCCGGCCTTCTTGTTCTGCTCGGCTTTCTGGGGCAGCCCGGCCGGGCTGTCGGGGGCCGAAACGGTCGCGGGTGAGGGTTCTTCGATCACCGCGGTCGAACCTGCCGCGAACTTCTGCGGGTCGTCGTAGCCAGCGGCCACCAGGGCCGTCAGGATCCTCGGATCGAACGCTCCGCCGGTGAGTTCGTGGGCCGCGTAGGCCGCCTTGATCGCCTCGTAGCACTGCGAAGCCACCGGAGCCCATTCCCGGCCAGCGGCGTTCGCCTGCATCAGCGAGCTGTTTGGGTTGAACCGGGTGCACGTCACTTCCACTGCAGCGAACACCTGTTGGGCGCGGGCAACAGCGGCCCGAGCCGACGGTGTCGGGTTGTTGACCCTCACCGTGATGTTGGAGGCCATCGCCCGGAATGTCACGATCAGGTCCGGTGGCGGACTGAACGGGGATCGGACCAGGTGGCTCGTCGCGTCCGTCATCGCCCCGAGCCAGATGCGCCAGTGCTGGTGTGGGTTTGGGGTGCCACTTGAGATGTCGCGGCCGATTGCGCGGGGGCGGGCACCGAGTCTTGCGTGGTCGAAGTCTTGGACTTCGTGGTCCCGCTCACCTTCGACGAGGCCTGGTCCGATGACGTGCTCAGCTGGGCGCTGGCGCCGCTTTGGCTGGCGAAGTAGGTGGCCCCGGCGAACAGGCTGACCGCGATCGGGGCGGTCAGTAGTGCGGTCGGCCAACGGGTGCTTGTGCGGCCACGTGGTGCGGTCATGGTTGCCTCTTCCGTGTTCGTGTTGCTCCCAGTGTGGGGAGGCCACGGGCGAAGTGTCCAGCGTGATAGGCCGTATTCGCCCGACTCACAGCCAACCCACAGCAAGGGCACAGGCGGGACCCATCGGAGGACTCGAAACCCATCGAGAAGTCCGGAATTCCTGGTCCCAGGGGGCGACGTTGTAGCGCGTCAAGGCACACCCGCGGCGCGTAGTATGGCGCCTGGCCGGTCCTGATCTGACCGCCGCGGCACGGCTGACCCTTCCGCCGGAGGTACATAGGTGAGAGTGGACGAGGAACCCGCCACCGCGGGGGTGCACAAGTCGTCGCGCCTTCGCAGTGGGCTGCGGTGCGCAGCGGCGCTGGCCGGTGTCTGGGTCGTGTCGTTCGGCTCCTACCCCCTTCATCTGACCGCGCTGGCGGCGGGTTTGTGGGTGGTGGCCACTTTGCTCCTGGTTCCGATAGGAGCGACGCTGGTTGATCGGGTGGTGGGCCTGGTATTGCTCGCGGCTGCGCCGGCAGTGCTCGTCGCGTGGATCTCTCCGCTGGCACCCTGGCTCGTCAGCCCCCCGGTGCTCACCGGGTTGCTCGGCACCGCGGCCGCCTGTACTTGGGCTATTGGCAAGAGCAGAATGCCGCAGGTCGGACCCGGCGATGTGGTCGCGGTGGTTCTCGGCATGCTCACCACCGGGTTCTTCTGGATTCCGTTCGCCGGCGGCGGAGTGGCCCGAGCGATCGGCGTTCTGTCCTCGCACATCGACCAGGGTGCGCTGTACTTCATGTGGGTCAGGGTGTGGGCGAACCACGGATACCCGGTTGTCAACACCCTCGCCGATCCGGACTATTGGAACTGGCGGGCGTACCCGCAGGGCTCTCAGGCGGTGCTCGCCGATGCGGCGTCGGTGTTGACCTCCAGTGCCGTTCCCGTTGAACCCGCGGGTCAGAGCGTCATCGTGTATTCGATGTTGGTTACGCTGTTGGCCGGCCTATTCGCACTGGTTGTTGCGTGGAGTGTCGAGCGTCTGGCTCGGGACGGTGCGCCTCGCAGTTGGCTGCGGGTTGCGCTCTGGCAGGCGGTTGCGGTGCTGCTGGTCGTCATTGGCCCCGGATCGGCAGTGCCAGCCCAATCGATGAGTTTCACGATGGGCGTCACCGTCACCATCCCGGCTTTAGTGCTGGCAGTGACCAGCGCCCGCAGCCCGCGGCGCGATGGATTGTTGGTGGCGGCGTCGTTGGTCGCGTCAGCGGCGATCTACCCGATCTGTGCGTTGACGGCAGTTGCCGTGTGGCCCCTGTACATGTGGACCTCGCGCCGGTACTGGCTCGCGTCCACGCGCCGACGCTGGGGGGCCGTGGTCTTCTCCGCGCTGGCGGCGCTGGCGTGCGCTCCGACCTTCGTATTGCTGTTGCTGCGGCATGTGGATCACAATTGGGACACCGGTGGCTACTTCCAGGCCTTGAACGGAGTCGCCTACTGCGTCGTCGCACTAGCGTTGGCCCTGCTGCTACTTGTGCCGGGCCGGTTGGCGCGACCGGTCAGGTATGCGCTGTGGGTCGCAGCCGCGGTCCTGGTCGCGTTGGCGCTTGAGGCGATCGTGCAGTGGATAACCGCGGTGCAGCCCACCTATTACACGATCAAAATGACCTATCTCGGCTGGGCGCTGGCGGTGGTAGCGGTGGCTTCGGCGTGTGCGAGCTTGTCGGCCGGACCGCGCGCCCACCAGGGGCCCACCGTCCGCAGGTCGTTGCTGAGATCGGCCCAGGTGGCGGGGGTCAGCGTGCTGGTGCTGTGTTCACTGGTGATGGGAATGCTGCTGACGGGACTGGATCTGGTCGACACGTCGAGCAACTGGCTGCAGGTGCTCTCGAAGCAGGCGTGGATCAGCGTCCACGCCGATTCCCTTGAACGACGCTATGGAGTACTCGCCCTTCAGGTCTCGGAGTTTGTGGGCCGGGCGGACGGCGTGACGATCGTGGTGCCCTGTGCGGCGAACCTCGGGCAGTCCGTGACTCGGTGGGCGATGTACCTGACCGGAAGCCTGAACGAAGTCGAATGGGATGCCTTGTACGCGACGTGTTCGATGAAAACAGATGCTGTGCTCGGCGATCTACCGACCTACCTGCGCGCGAACCCGGGGACGAAGGTGAACGTGGTCGCGATGACTGAGGATGCGTACGCGCAAGCGCTCGCCGTGCAGAACGAGCTTGGCCTGCCGAACCTGGTCGTTGTGTCTCCGACGGCCCTGCCAGTTGGATTGGTGGCGTTGGATTGAGCTGTCGCCGCTGCACGGCTAGTCGGGCCAGATGTCGTACTTTTCGGCCAGCGCGGCGAGGAACTCGGGGCTGGCCGACTGCGCTGGCGTCAACGAGGCGCATTCAGACAGGTAGTTGTCAAAACCGCCGGGGCTGAAGATTGTCAGAAGCGTCGCGCCTCGCTCGCTGCGGACATCATGGCGAATGCCGGCTGGAATATTGATCATCATCCCGGAGGTCGCTGTGACCACCTCGTCGTCGAATTCGAAGACGACTTCCCCAGTCAGAATGTAGAAGAGCTCAGCCATTGCCTTGTGGTGGTGGCGGGCCAGATGGAACCCGGGCTTGAGGGTGTCTTCAACGATGGTCACCCTGCCGTTTGCCACCTGCTGCGGCGTCTTGACAAAGACATGGTCGAGGTCCCAGTCGTAGTTCTTGCCAGCCCCGGCGGGGACGATTGTCTGTTTCATGCTGACTCGATTCTGATATGTCCGGAGCGGTAATCGGGATGGTATTGCAGTGACGCCAAGTATTGCTTTGCTCGCTTGGAGCATGCTGCTTCTCGCTCCCGCGCGTCAACCGGGCCATCGGGCTACCCTCTGCTGCATGACTGGCATTACGGTGATTGTGAATCCATTGAAGGTCGGCAACCTCGACGAGGCGCGGGCAGCGCTGAGTACCGAACTCGCGAAGTTCGGTGTGCACGAGTTTGAATGGGTCCCGACCACGGCAGAGGACACCGGCGAGGGCCAAGCCCGGGCCGCGGTCGAGGCCGGAGCCGAGATGATCTTCTCGTGGGGTGGGGATGGCACTGTGCGTGCCGTCGCGTCCGGGATGCTGGACAGCGGCATCCCGCTCGGGATCATCCCCGGTGGGACTGGCAACCTGGTCGCCAAGAACCTGAAGCTGCCAGACAACGTTCATGGCGCGGTGGCAGTTGCCATGGGTGGTGGTGCCAAGACGATTGATGTCAATGAAGTGGATCTCGGCGACGATGTCCGGCGAATCAGCCTATTGATCTGCGGGATGGGTCTGGATGCGGCAGTCATCGATTCGCCTGAGCGTCTCAAGGCCATCATGGGACCGGGGGCCTACGCCGTCGCAGCCGTCAAGAACGCGCTCGGCGACGCCAAGCCGATCACGGTTACGATCGACAACGAGTTGCCTCGCCGACTGCCGGCCCGAATGGCGCTGGCAGGAAACTTCGGCAAGATGCAGATGGGGGTCAATCTTTTTGACCACTGCGACCCGACGGACGGTCAGGTTGCCGTCTTCGTCGCCAAGCTGCGCGGACTGCGTGAGGCAGCGTCCACAGGGCGTAACGTGATGCTGCACATCACCGCCCACGGTAAGCACAGACTGCAGTTGTCCGGCAAGCGAGTCGTCTTCCAAACCACCGAGCCCTGGCC
>JBAXOQ010000330.1:0-4863 GCA_037133175.1 Actinomycetes bacterium | reverse complement strand
CCTCGGCTGTTCTGATCCGAAACCGCCCTATCCGACCCGACTTGTTCGCCGCCCGGTCCTTGGAAGGTGTGCGGCGGGCCCCAGCGGCAGGCATTCCTACCGGCAGACCGCGCGTGGTCACAGCGGAATGCGCAGACCAAGCCCGTTGACTGCACGCGGCAGGCGTCCCTATGACGCGGATTGCGACCAGTGTGGGGTCTCCCGCGGCTCCGCCTACAAGATGCTGCACACGGTATCGGACCAGACTCACGAATGATTGGTGGCTAAGTTACTGAACCAGCAGGTGCGATTCGTCCCCCGCAGAGCTCCGCCATGGCAACGGCAACTGAGATTTGAACGGAGCCCTGGCAACTACTTCATCCGGATGACAACGCTGTCGTGCGAAACGCGATTCGTGAGTAGTGTCTATTGGGACGTTCCGGAACGTGCTTGATGCCCTGGGGGAGTGCTCATGGTCGGCGGTGGGCGAAAGACGACGCCAGCTTGGATGCGCACGGGGGATGACGCATTGTGGCTGGTCGACACCAGTTTCCTCATGCAGGATGGAGCTGCGGGTTCCTTGGAACGGCATGTGATTCCATGCCTGCGGGACCGTGCAGCGCAAATCATCATCCCCCTTCCAGTCATGCGAGAACTTGTCAAGAAGGTGAATGAGGAAGCCACGCGCGAATCCGCGCACCGCGGGCTGCGGATTGCGTCGGATTTGAGAGAGCGTGGTTTGGCGCGGGCAATTGGGTCGGACAAGGATGGGGATTTCGCGGACCCCATCATTCTCATGGTCGTCACTCGCGAAAGGGTGTCCCGTGACGTGGTGATCTTGACCCAGGATAGGAACCTTGCTGGGGACCTGCGCGATCTCAAACAACAGGGATCGGTTCGGTCGAAACACGAAATAGTCGTGCTATCCGTAAGCCCCGGCGGCGGAATCGCGCCCACGAGGCGACCAGCAGTCCCGGGAGCAATAAGCAAGGCTCGCGGCAACGCGCCAACGGGGGCGAATCCGGCTAAGGAGATGAAGTTCCGAATCGCCAAGAGCCCTGACTCGTCACCCGACGCACCAATCACGGAACAGCATCCGCCAGGTACCGGGGAAAGCGTCCTGATCGGCGGTTCCGCCTTCACACTGGGTGAGCGTCTCCACAAAGAGGCCACTGCTGAGGGTTCAGTGTATTCGATCGTCCGATCCGATCTTGTTGCCAAGATCTATCTGGCGGGTAAGATGACTCGGCACCGCCACGACAAGCTGTGCCGGATCATCCAGGTACGCCCGGACATTCCCACCGTGATGTGGCCCCAGAACCTAGTCATGACCAACGACGGGCTGCCTTGCGGATACGTTATGGCACGGTCACGAGGGAAACCGCTCGCAACGGAGGTGTTCCTTCCGGGGATTCTCCGATCGCAACACCCCGGGTGGGACCGACGAAATCTCATCGCAATGTCGGCGAGCGTGGCGCAGACGGTCGCCAGCCTCCACTCGTTGAACATAGTGGTGGGTGATCTCAATCAGAGGAACCTGCTGGTGGATACGACTGGCCGGACCGTCGATTTCGTGGACTCCGATAGTTTCCAGATCGAAGGCCACCCTTGCCCGGTTGGGTTCGTGAACTTCCTTCATCCTCGGCTGCAGGGAAAGGATCTCGCCACCGTGCTTCGCACGGAAATGGACGACGAGTTCGCCCTCGCAACGATGATCTTCATGATCTTGATGCCCGGAAAGCCCCCGTACAGCCAGCAAGGGGGTGGAGACCCCGGGGAGAACATCAGGAACAGGCACTTCCCCTACCCAATCGGCGGGGGCGAAAGAGGATCAAACCAGCCGTTGGGTCCCTGGCGCATGGTGTGGAGCCATTTCCCTCATAGGTTGAAGGTCGCGTTCCATGACGTGTTCTCGGAAGGCAAGCGACACAGAGCAAAGGACTGGCTTGCAATACTGGATGAATACGATCGACATGTTGAAGCGGGCCACCATACGGATGAGATCTTCCCCAGCACGTACAAGGGTGTGAGCGCGTACGCAGCGGAGAAGTTCGGCATGGAACCGTCCACCAAGGTCTATCGCCAGGAGTACTGCAAAGAATGCGGCGACCCATTCGTGGTCGACGACGACAAGAAACTCGACGATTCCCAGTGGCTTTGTCGTGCGTGTGCACGAACGATGGGCAAGGAGTTGCTATGTCGAGACTGCGGAGATTCATTTCTGTGGAGTCTGGACGAGCAGGCGGACTTCGCGCAACGAGGTTACGACCAACCGGCGAGGTGCAAGTCGTGCCGACTTGAGCGGACGAGTGTGACATGCGCCGCGTGTGGCGCACATTTCAAGATCGGCCGGAGCGATAACCCAGACACTGCCATCGGTCCTCTGTGTCACACGTGCATGAACAGTCGCGGCACGAGAATCACTTGTCGCGACTGCTCGTCGTCATTCGTATGGAGCTACGGAGAACAGCGGTACTTCTCGGAGCGACAACTGGACCAACCCACGAGGTGCCTCGAATGCCGCGCAAAGAAGAAAGCCTGGCTCTGATGAAGGAGGATCATGCCAAAGGAACTGGTACTGAGGAAGCAGGACCTGTTTACGAATCCGACCGCACGCATAGCGGTTTGCCTGGTGTTGGATCGAAGCCCATCGATGTCTGGGGATCCGACGTTGGGAGCGCCAACGCTACAAGTAAACCCGCGCCCGATCGACGAATTGAACTCCGGGGTCAAGCAACTTTTCGACGAACTGCGTGAAGACCCGATCACTCTCCACAGCGCTGAAATTGCGGCTGTTGCCTTCTCAGGGGACGCCCATGCGATCACGGACTTCCAGTCCCTGAGCAGGACCACTACTCCCCGTGTGGAGATCGATCAAGGTTATGGTGGGACGAGCCTAGGATCTGGCGTCTCGCTTGCGCTCGATCTCCTTGAACAACGCAAACAGGAGTACGTGCAGTCCGGGGTCGACTACTACCAGCCGTGGATCATCATCATGACCGATGGGTACCCAACTGACAACTCCCACTTCCCGGCAGCCGAGCGAACACAACTGCTCACCGCGAAGCGAAAGCTGGTTGTCTTTTCCGTAGCGGTCGGCATCGCTGCGGACCTGAACGTGTTAGCGATGTTCGCCACAGCCGACAGGCCGCCCATGAGAATGCGCTCGATGGCCTTCAAACCATTCTTCGAGTGGCTGAGCCAGAGTGTCCACAGGGTGTCGCAGTCCGCGCCCGGCGACGGTGTCCCTCTACCGCCGACAGATGCGTGGCGAGACCCGACGAGTCCTGACGGCGATTGGAAAGACGTCTAGTGCGACGCTTCCGCTTCCGAGCAGCCCACCACACAGTCACTGGGTCCGCACACCAACGAAGGGGGGTGCCGTGCCAGGATGCGTGTTCGGCCCGGGTGATGCGCAGGAGCCAGGTGATCTTGGTTCTGGCTGACGGGGCCGGATCGGCCAGAGCAGGTGGTCTCGGGGCGCAGACGGTCGTCGCCGCAGCACTGAGATGCGCTGACAGCGCAAGTGCGCACGACCGCACGATCGCCGCCAGGTCAGCCCTCGAAGCGCTCGCCGAAAGCAAGAACCAGCCATTGCGGGACTTCGCGACGACGTTCCTGGTCGCGTCGTTGACTAGGAACCGCACCAACGTCAGCGTTGAGACTAGCCAGATTGGGGATGGTGTGATCGTTGCCGGGGGCGCTGGTGATGTCGTTCCGCTGACACTTCCAGATCGAGGAGAACACGCGAACGAGACGACGTTTCTAACGAGTGACGCCTGGCAGCACCGGCTGTCTGAAGGGTCCCGCGATATTCCATTCGGCCATGGGGTCATGCTGATGAGTGACGGGCCGATGTCCGTCCTTTATGACCTCAGAAGCCAGACGGTAGCGCCAGCCTGTGGACAGATGCTGGATTGGGGGGCGAGGCACACAGCGTCCCATTTCACAGATGCGCTTGCACGGAGCCTTGAGGATGTCATCGCGCCGGAGACCAGCGACGACTGCAGCATCGCCTGTGCAGTTGGTGTTCTGAAGTAGTGCGCTTTGCGACACCGTGCTTCTTGGAGTAGACCGGCCTTTGTGTTGGCGGATCAGCTCACGGGGCGTCATCTCCTCAGCTCGGCCCTCGAACACCCTGCTTTGGGCGCATCCGTCGGCTAACGAGGCGGTCACGCTAACGCATCCGGTCCGGTAAGTATCACCGTGAAGCCGGTTGGTCACCAGTGCCGAGTCCTGGCGGTGTCGTCACATCCCAGGCCTGCAGCGATCCACTGAACGACATTGGGGGCATGCCGGTCGTCGACGCCTCGGGGACCCGCGCGCGATCTGGTCCTGCAACCCGGCCACCGCCTCGACCGGTTGCGGTGCGGCGATCGAGGTGGTCGGGTTCCACCGCCGTGGTCGCAGTGGGCGCAGCGCACCGTCCTCCTGTGTGTCGGTTGCGGTGTCGCCCTGGCACTGCTGGGCCAGTATCTGCAGCGCCTACCGGTTCAGGCGCATCAGTTCGATCACGTCGTCGTGGGCCGTTACCCGCCAGCTACGACCTGGCCTGCTAGCGGCCTCAATGCGGAGGCGGTCGAGGGAGCCGGATTCGGGTCCGGAGTTGATCGCAGCGCTCGTTGAGGATGGCCTGCCTCTGCCTGCGCCCGCTGCGGGTATTGGTACTAGTACCGCGTCGTCGGCAGCAGGCGAACACGTTCCGGGAAGGGGCGCGGCGGATCGTTCTGTTCGTTGATGCGGTGATATTTCCGCGGCGAATAGAGGTTTGCCACCCCCAGGCAGCGCCGAAGGCAACCGGTATCCAAATGCCCCGCGTGGTGGTCTACCCCCGTCCGTCAGCCGCTGGACCGGCCATCGCCGGTGGACCGGCGCAGTTGACCC
>JBAXOQ010000329.1:0-4931 GCA_037133175.1 Actinomycetes bacterium | reverse complement strand
GTGTACACACGGATGCGCTCAGGTTGGTCGGCGCCGGCTAGCACCTGCGGCAGCCAGGCCGGCTCAGCCTGTGCGCCGGCCTTGTACGCCCAGTGCGCCGCCGACCCGTGTTGGGCCACCTGATGCATCTGCTCGGTGCGGACCTGAACTTCGACTCGGTGCGGTCCCTCAGTGATGACAATGTGAAGGCTGGAGTAGCCACTGGCTTTTGCTTTTGCGACGTAGTCGCGGTAGTGGAAAGCATCGAAGTCGTGGGTGGCCAACAGGTTGCTGATGGCGGCGTAGCAGTCCTGCTCGGTCGACACGACGAAACGGGTGGCGTAGAGGTCGTGCAGCTCCAGCAGCTTGGACAAATCGTGTCCGGACTTCTTCCATGCGCTCGGCGCGCTCTTGACACGGCACTCGGTTATCAGCACTGGGACGCCGATCTCGCCCTTGAGTTTGGCTACCACTTGGGTCAGCCAGAGTCGTGCGTTTGGGTAGTCGACAGCTGCCAGGATCCGCCGGTACTGCGTGGGATTGAGAACCTTGAAGCAGGCCTCATCGAGTCGGGTCTTGAGGTCGGCGTCGTCGATGCGTTCGGCCAGCAGGCAGTGGATCTCCTGCGCGGTTTCGGCTAGGACTGACAAGGTGATGCCGCTGTCGGCAAGCAGCGACCGCAGGTTGGTTTGCTCGCCGAGAAGCGTGTTGAGGACCTCGGTCAGGTGTGCGGTCAGGATCGCCGGGCCGCCGGCCTTGACCGCGATGCTGGTGAGCATGTCGTGAGAGGACAGCCGCTGGGAGTTGAGCAGCAAGGTACAGAGCTGGGCGTCCATCGCGGATGCGTCGGCAGTTTGCATGTCGTGTTCGCCTCCTTCGCCGCCTGGTCTGATGACTAAGAAACTACCCGCGACTACCTCGAAACCATCCGCGGTATCCCTGAAACTACTCCGTCTTCGCTCCCGAAAAGCCGCCTTCCCGGTCCGAAATCGTCCGGGAAGGCGGCTTTTGGGGAGCAAAGATACAGTCCTTCGCTATCCAGGATATTTGGCGCGCCAGGCGAGCATCTGGTTCTGCAGCTGTGTCCAGAAGGCAGGTGAGCTCTTGTGCAGCTGTCCCGCCCAGCCGGTGTCGCCGACCCCCCAGGCGCCGAAGTCCTGGCCACCGTTGCTGAGGCGGAACGCCACTCCTGCGTTGAAGACCGGGTTATAGATGTTGCGGAAATCAGTCGTCGCCCGATGCACATCGTTGATTTGGAACAGCCCATAGTCGTGGGTGCCGTTGGAGTTCGCCGGGCCGACAATCGCCGGGTAGCCCCCTGACTCGCGCATCGCCAAAGCCCATGCGGTGCGGATCGAGGGTTCGGTGAACCCGGCTTGCTGCAGCACCGACTTGAGGGCGGTGGCGCTGAGGGCAGGCACCCGGGCGGCCGGCAGTGCGGGGTCGATCGGGCGCACCCCGGTTGGTGTGGTGGTGGGGGTCGGCGAGACCTGCAGTGGCGCGACGGGCGTGGCAGACACCCACAGCAGCCCGAGTTTCGTTGCGCTTGACCTTCCGATGATGCCGTCGGCGTCCGCGCCGCTGTAGCCGAGTTTGCGCTGGAGCTTGGCGACAGACAGTTTCGTCTGCCTGAGGTAGGCCCCGGTTGTACCCGCAGTCTTCAAGCCTTTGGTCGCGTACTTCTTGCGGATCAACAGTTTCTGCAGGTTACGCACCGACTGCGAGTTGCGAGTCCCATACACGGCGTCGGAGGAGTTGAACGTGAGTGCTGTGGTCGCTGCCACGGACGAGGTCGAGACCCCGACTGACGCGGGCGCGGCGGCGAGTGCGGTGTTCGGTGCCAGCGGACCAATTGCCAACGCGCAGGTAGAAACCACCAGCAGCGCGGTCATCTGACTGCCTCTGAAATGGTGTGCCATGTGTCCGTCCATCTGCTAGCTGTCGCGGCGTCCTTGCCGGTGCCGCTTTTTCGCGTCAATGAGGACGGTATCGGCCGTGTTGGCAGGTGTCTGAACAGTTTTCCAAGAATTCACCCAAAAGCTCGGCGTTGCGCGTCGGATTCAGTCCACTTGGTCGTCTAAAAGTCGCCGACTGACGTTCTGCTTATCGGGTGCAAAGGCGCCAGGACCAGTTGGCCCGGGGATTCGGGGTCAGGCGGTCGTCCCAGCTAGGCGGACTTCAGGGCAGCAGCGATCGTGTTGGCGAAAGCCTTGGCTCCGGAGGTCGTGGGGTGCACGCCGTCGGAGACGAAGTACCCCGGATGGTTCTCTGACGCCAGCGCCCAGTCCGCGAGTCGGACGTTCGGGTAGTCCTTGGCGACTTTGCGCAGGGTGTCGTTGTTTTCAGTCATCCAACTGGTGTCCATGTGGGTGGTGACGATCACTACCCGCGTGCGGTCCGACAGCGTGTTAAGAATGGAACGCAGGTCCTTGTCCGGGGTGGGTCCGTTGGTGCCGCAGTGAATGATGACCACCGGCGCCAGGCTGTGCGCCGACAGCATGTCCCTGATGATCGAGAACATCTCGGTCGATTGTCGGCTGACCTTGGCGTCGACGAACATTTTGGGCAGCTGGCGTTTCACCGTGGGTTCGGCGCCAAGCAGGACCGAGTCTCCGATAGCCGAGATCGGGGATTTGGTGAGGTCCACGGCCGGGGTGACGGAGTCCGCCTGCGTTGCTTTCGGTGTCGGGCTGGTACCGGTCGCGCCCACGGGTGCCGCCAGTCGGCTGGCTTTGCTCACCGGCGGTGCGGCAGTCGTGCCGTTGGGGTCGGGCGATAGTGCGGACCAGCTGCAACCTGCGATCATCACGGCACCAACTGCGGCCGCGGCAGCTATCGACAGTCCTGTTTTCGTTGGTCGCTTCATGGTCCCACTAACTGCTCGTTCACAGCGCTACTCGCCGCCGGATGGGTTCCTCGCAGCGCCGAATTGATTCCTCGGCACTATTGAACAGGACGCGCCCCACTATCGCCCGGTTCCACCCGCACCCAGGCATCACATTCTCTGCCAGCTTCGTTGAGTGGGGAGTTGTCGTCGGGTTTCCATGATCAGAAACGACGACAACTCCCCACTCAACGAGGAAGAGGGTGCGGAAGTGGCTAGTCGTTGGTGGGGAAACCGAGGTTGATGCCGCCGTGGCTGGGGTCGAGCCAGCGGCTGGTGACCACTTTGCCGCGGGTGAAGAAGTGCACACCCTCGGTGCCATGAGCGTGCGTGTCGCCGAACAGCGAGGCCTTCCAGCCGCCGAAGGAGTAGTACGCCATCGGGACCGGGATGGGCACGTTGATCCCGATCATGCCGACCTCCACCTCGTTCTGGAACCGTCGAGCCGCACCGCCGTCGTTGGTGAAGATAGCGGTGCCGTTGCCGAACGGGTGGCTGTTGATCAACTCAACCCCGGCCTCGTATGACCGCACCCGAACCACCGTCAGCACGGGCCCGAAGATCTCGTCCGTGTAGATCGACATGTCGGTGCTGACATCGTCGAACAGGGTCGGGCCGAGCCAGAAGCCGCCAGCGGCACCGTCCACCTGGGGACTCCGTCCGTCCACGACCAGCGTCGCGCCTTCGGCCACACCGGCATCGACGTAGCCGGCCACCTTGTCGCGGTGTGCGGCGGTGACCAGTGGACCCATGTCGGACGCTCGCCGGCCGTCGCCGGTGCGCAGCCCCGCCATCCGCTCGGTGATCTTGGCAACGAGTTCGTCACCGATCGGATCGACGGCGAGCCCCACACTGATCGCCATGCACCGCTCGCCAGCCGAACCGAACCCGGCGTTGACGGCTTGATCGGCCGCCAGGTCCAAGTCGGCATCGGGCAGCACCAACATGTGATTCTTCGCCCCGCCCAGTGCCTGCACCCGTTTGCCGTGGGCCGTGCCGGTTTGGTACACGTATCTGGCGATCGGCGTGGACCCGACGAACGACAGGCTCTTGACATCGGGGTGGACCAGCAGTCGGTCGACCGCCTCTTTGTCGCCGTGGACGACGTTGAAGATGCCGGGGGGCAGTCCGGCCTCGGCCCATAGTCGGGCCAGGAAGAGAGCCGCGCTGGGGTCCTTCTCACTCGGCTTGAGGATGACGGCGTTGCCCGCCGCGATCGCCACCGGAAAGAACCACATCGGCACCATCGCCGGGAAGTTGAACGGAGAGATGATTCCGACCACTCCCAGTGGTTGGCGGATCGAGTAGACGTCGACCCCGGTCGACACCCCCTCCGAGAAGCCGCCCTTGAGCAGATGCGGGATACCGCAGGCGAACTCCACGACCTCCTGGCCGCGGCTCACTTCGCCCAGCGCGTCCGAGAGCACCTTGCCGTGTTCGGCGGTGATGATGGCCGCGAGCTCGGACTTGCGTTTGTTGAGCAACTGTCGGAACGCGAACATTATCTGGGCCCGGTTGGTCAGCGAGGTGTCCCGCCAGCCGGGGAAGGCGGCCTTCGCTGCCGCAACCGCCTCATCCATGACCGCCACATCGGCAAAGTCGACGGTGGCTTGCACCTCACCGGTTGCCGGGTCGAACACGTCACCGTGGCGCTCGGCGCTGCCCGACCATGGGGTTCCGTTGATCCAGTGGGTGATGGTCTCAGTCATGGCAGGGATCCTCCAACAGTCGCGGAGGTCAAACTTTACCGCTGTCGTGGGCGGCGCGCAGCCCAGCCGCGAAGGGTTGCCGCCACAGACCGTGGGCCGATAGCATTCAGTTCCGAGACCGTCAGGAGGATGGATGCCAACTGCAAACGATCCGATCCGGTGGGTAGATCGACAAGGCCAACAGATCGGTCCGGAGACGCTGGACTTGGTTCTGCAGCGGGTCCACGCTGGACAGATCTCACCGGCCACACTGGTGTGGTGGGAAGGCGCAGCAGAGTGGGTGCCGCTGTGGCAGGTTGAGGGAGTCGACCTGCCAGCGCCGCCCGGCGCCAAGGCCGCACCGCACCCGGTCGCAGCAG
>JBAXOQ010000328.1:0-4952 GCA_037133175.1 Actinomycetes bacterium | reverse complement strand
GCCGCGACCAGTTCCGCCGACGAACCCGCGACGGTGCACACCGCTGGCGTCGAGCTGGCGAACACGGTCGGCAGGCCGGACGAGGCGGTCGCCACCAGCGCGGCAGTGCCCGCCGACAGCAGAACCGTGGGCGGCTGGGCGAACGTGATCGTCTGAGCCCGCTTGCGCGCGAACCAGGTGATCGCGTCGCTCTCGGCCGAGGACACGTACACCGAGGCCCCGTCGGGGGAAACACTCAGACCGAACGCACCGCCCACCAGCGAGTCCGGGGTCCAGGTGGTGCAGCCGACGATATCCATGCTGGACACACAGCCAGCCCAGGTGAGCAGCCCGGTGCCAGCAGCGCGGGCAAGCGTCGTGACCACGCCGAAGGTGTAGGCAGAGGCGTAGACGCTGGCGCCGTCCGGGGAGACCGCGACGCCGTACGGGAATTGCAGCGACTTCTCCGGCGCCCCGGAACAACCCGCGATCGGGTCCTCAGAGATGCAACCGGTCTGGGCCAGCACCCCGGACATGGTGTTGCGGCTGAACGACGTGAGGGCGTTCGCGTTGTAGCCGACGGTGTAGGCAGACGTGCCGTCCGGGCTGAGCGCAACGCTTACGACGAACTCCATCGACTGGTACGGCGCGTTCGCGCAGCCCGCGATGGCGATGTCGGTGATGCACCCGGTCTGGGCCAGCGCACCAGACGCCGGATCCCGGGACAACCAATTGACCGCCCGGCTGCCACCGCTGGCGACGTACACGAACCGGCCGTCCGGGCTGACCGCGACCCCGACGCTGAAGTCGAACGATGCCGGCGAGGCGGTCGTGCAGCCCGCGATGGGAGCGTTCGACAGGCATCCCTGTTGGGTCAGGGCTCCGGTCCCAGCACTCCGCGAGAACCACGTGACCGAGTCGCTAATGCCGCTGGCGACGTAGACGTTCTTGCCGTCCGGACTGACAGCCACCCCATAGGCGCGCTCGATCGACGACTGCGGCGCGGTGGTGCACCCGGCGGTCGGCTCGTTGGCGATGCAGCCCGCCTGGGCAAGCAGGCCATCGGCGGGGGTTCGCGTGAACCAGGTGATCGAGTCGCTCGTCTGGCTGACCACATACACCGTGACGCCGTCCGGGGAGATCGCGATCCCCCGAGCACCCTCCAGCGACGCCGGCGAGGCAGTCGTGCACCCAGCGATCGCCGAATAGGCGATGCAGCCGATCTGCGTGAGGGCCCCGGAGGAGGACCGAGCGTACGACGTCACCGAGCTACTACCCATGTTGGCCGCATACAGATTGGCGCCATCCGGACTGACCACGGTGGTACGGGCCCCCTTGAGCGCGGCCTCCGGCGCGGTCTGGCATCCGTCGATAGGTTCATTCGAGATGCAGCCCTGGCCAGTCAGGTCGCCCACTGCCGCGGCCACCGGGGCCGCCGACACCACGGCCTGCCCGAGCAACGCCACCGCAATCGCGGCCAAGGCTAGGATCAGTCGGCCCCTGGTCCGTGTCGTTCGCATGTGGCACCACCCTCCGCCTATGTCCGCTCCAACCGCCAAGGTTGGCTCGGCCTTCGCCGAAGCTACCACCGGCGCCGAACCCGGTCGGCCCGGATTCGATGCTGGTCAACCCGCGATCCTCCCGACCATCCAACACCGAACACGTCGAGCACCGCGCAGAAGGCACAATCGAGCCTGTTAGGCCGATGCCGGTAAGGTCGCAGAATGACCACAGGTGACGCAGTTGGACAGCGCATCGTTCCGCATTTCTGGTTCGACACCCAGGCCGTCGAGGCGGCCGAGTTCTATGTGACGGTCTTTCCCGACTCGCGCATCGACAGTGTCAGGACCATTCGGGACACACCCTCCGGGGACTGCGAACTCGTCGCATTCCGACTCGCCGGTTTCGAGTTGGCAGCGATCAGTGCCGGACCCCTGTTCTCTATCAACCCGTCAATCTCGTTCATGGTGAATTTCGATCCGTCGCGTGATGAGAACGCACGCGCCAACCTCGACGCGTTGTGGGACAGTCTCGCCGAAGGCGGAACCACTCGAATGGCGCTTGGCTCGTACCCATTCAGCGAACGCTACGGCTGGGTCAGGGATCGTTTCGGAGTCGAGTGGCAGCTGATCCTCACCAACCCCAGTGGCGACGAGCGGCCATTCATCATTGCGTCGATGATGTTTACCGGCGGCAATCTCGGCAACGCCGAACGCGCCATGAACTTCTACCTGTCGGTGTTCGAAGACTCACAGGCCGGCCAGCTCGTGCCCTGGGGTGACGCCGGCCCGCCGGGCACTGCCACGATGGTGATGTTCTCCGATTTTGCACTTGCCGGCCAGTGGTTCACGGCGATGGACAGCCCGGCAGATCACGGGTTCAGTTTCAACGAAGCTGTCTCCTTGATGGTCAAGTGCGACAACCAGGAGCAACTTGACGACTACTGGGCCAAGCTGACCGACGGCGGTCAGGAAGTTGAGTGCGGCTGGCTGAAAGACCGATTCGGAGTGTCTTGGCAGGTCGTCCCGCGCGAGATCGACGACATGATGGCCAACGGGACTCCCGAGCAGTGCGACCGTGTGAACCGGGAGGTCCTCACGATGGTCAAGTTCGATATCGCCAGACTTCAGCAGGCCTACGACGGCTGATCGGATCAGCCCCGCTGCTTCATTCCCGGTACGACGCGTAGGCATCACACCGCGGGGAAGCGCCACTGGCGATCACCGACGCATTCGTGATCAGCGAACCCGAAGGCGGCACCAAGGGTGGTTCGCTGACGCCGCCGCCGACGACCCGATTACCGGCGCCGTAGCAGATGACTCCGATCGTCGGAAATTTCAACGGGTCAGACGACGGGTTGGTAACCCGCACGTACGCAAGGTGACCGCCGGACCGATCCGATCTGATCACGACGGGGCCGGTCGGGATCGGCGGCCGTGGCTGCCCGTCGAAAGCGCCGGTGTCTTCCACCGACACGGCGGCCTCGACCCGCGCCGCCTTCCTACCACCGGGCACCTGGAAGTAGTGCCCAATTGCCAACTGTTGCCGGGGGACCGCGAACGACTGGGCCTCGCTAGCGACTGCCAGCTTGCGCCCAGCAGCGTCGAACAGCGTGAAATGAACCTTCACCGTCTGCCCGACGTTGTCGCTGACATTCCTCACCAGTGCCGTTGCCCACGCATACCGGCTTTGCTGTCCGAAGCCGCTGGCGACCAGCACTTTCGAAGAGTCCACGTTGGGGTCGACCGGGTTCACCTCCCCGCTAACGGGACTGCTCGTCGTGCCACCGCACCCCGCAATCAGCAAGAGACACGAAGCCGCAACGACTTGGGCGGGCCGACCGGGTTTGCCGCGTTTCGCATCGCCAGTCTTGCCCAGTGTCGCATGAGCCACCATCACGTCACACTCCCAGAGTCAGCGCAACCGGGGTCTAGGAAAATGCACCGTGCACGATTTTACGAAGCCGCGGCGACGGAGGCAACACCAGTTCAGCCCGATTCTCGGCCGCCTGCTCATCGCAGCTTGACCAGCCCGCGCAGGGCGCACGCTGCGGGTTCATTCACCGAATGGACACGCAGCGTTTCACTGAGCGCCGCCAATCCGAAGCGCCCCGTCGTTTTCGCGGTCCTATCGTGACCGACGGCCGAGGTTGAGGAGACAACAAGTGGCGCTGAAGTTCACTACTAAACCGGACGCGATCCACAAGATGCTCAGCGACTATGTGGTGACTCTGCCTGACACGACGCTAGCGTTCCACACGCTCGTCTCGGCCAGACCCGAGGGCAGACCGAAGCTGGCGCAGAAAATCCACGACCTCAAGAAGGCTGCAGGCCAGCAGTACATCACGCTGACCAGAAAGGTCGCCGGGACCTTCATCGCCCCCTACGACCGCGAGGACCTCTTCAGAATGGTCGAAGCGATCAACGATGTGATCGACAGCCTGGACCACGCAACCTACCTCGTCGTCGGGTTCAAGATGGGCAAGTTGCCGGACGAGTTCTTGGCAAGCGCCGTGGAACTTGTCGGGATGAGTGAGCAGGCTCGCGACGCAGTGCAGTTCATCAAGAAGCCAAACAGACTCGAGAAGACACAAGTCGCCATCAACAAACACAAGAATGTTCTCGAGGACAACTACCGCGCCCTGCTGATCAATTCGATGGCACCTGGCATGGACAACTCAGAGGCGATGAAACTCAAGATCCTGGCCGACATCATTGAACAGGTGTCCTCGCAACTCGACAGGTTCACTCGCGCCATTGCGGTGGCGGCTATCAAAGGATCGCAGTGAAGTCATGACCGCTCGACGTTTGACGATCAGCGCCTGGCATCCACGCTACGGCCGAAGGCATAACCTCGTCGCATTGCTGGCGCAACTCTTCGCCAGACTTCGGCAGATCGGGTTGATAACGGACCGCGAAGCCCTAGTCGGAAGCACCGACAATGACGAAGTCATCGTGATCCTTGAGTGGGTCTCCTCAGATGCGATCGCGTCGGCCAACGATGATCCCAAGGTGGTGAGGATCATGCGCCACATCGTTCAACTTGCGGACGCGGTGGCTCCGGCAACCCTGTCAGCAGCCCGGGAAACGTACTTCGAGTCCACACCGATCGATGCTGCCCTGCTTGCCGAGGGGAAGTCGATGACCCTGTGGCAGGCCGCAAACACCAGCCTTCCCAAAGCCCGGTCAGGAGCCCAACCACGGCGACTGGACACGGACCTGTCGGCCGGCCTAGCCGACGACGGGCGGACTCGGCCGCCTTCGCCCGCGCCACTTGCCGTGTCCGAACCTGATCAGTAGCAGCAGCACCACGGGGGCCAGCACAATCAGCACCAGTAGCAGCGCGGCCAACGAGGGCGCGCTGCCTGCGGCCGACTCCACCGTCAGGACCGTCGGTTGCAAAGCCGCATACTGACCGTTCCCACCACTCGCGGCGGCATCCGTGCCCACCGCACCGATCGCTCCGGCCGCCGC
>JBAXOQ010000327.1:0-4969 GCA_037133175.1 Actinomycetes bacterium | reverse complement strand
CTTGATTGGTGGGGGACGGGGGGCTGGCAATGGGGCGGAAGAAGACGGTTGCGAATCCTTCGTGCCCGCAGGGTCACGAACGGGCAAAGGTGGTCGCTTGGGGTGTGCGCAAACTGAAGACGGCAACGGTTCAGCGGTTCCGGTGTACCCCTGACGGCAGTGAGGCGGGTCCTCACATTTTCGCGGTGCTGGTGGAGTCGAAGGCGGTGCCGCGCAAGCTGATTGACGATGCGGTACTTCCGCCACCGTGCCCGTTGCCGGAACACGCATCCACAACTTCGGTGATCCGTCACGGCGTGTATACGACTGCTACTGGCAGACGGCAGCGTTACACGTGCGCGAACCTGTCCACGGGTGAGATGCACACGTTCTCTGATGTCTTGCCGCGTGCTCAGGTCGGTGACGATACGTGCTGCGACGAGTGTGGTGTTCCCACCCCCGTGAACGCGGGAGCGGAGGCTGCTGCCAGGCGGAACTCGTTTCCGATTTCGGTGGTTCACATGGTTCTCAAAGACTTGTCGGAAGGCTGCTCGTATACGACCGCATCGTTGCGTGCGTTGGAGGCTGTGAAGCGTCCGGCGGGTCGGGTGCGTGAGCGCGGCGGGCAGGCACCTGCGGTGCGAGACACGCTCGGGCGGGTTGGCCCACGTCGTGACGGGCGCGCACATTGGCACATCGCCGCCGACATCCTCGAAACTTTCGCCCCCATCATCGTGGACAGCGCGTTCGCCACCATCGACGCGGAGGAGAAACAGTTCCGGGCCGAGAAGTTGCCGATTGTCTATGTCGCGGACGAGTTGGATGTAATGCGCACATTCGCACGGTCTCAAACGCACACCACGGCGCCAGTCGTGTGGACGATGCTGGTCGTATCCCGCACCAGGTGGGAGCCGTCGACGACGAGGGCGAACAGGTCCAACCGGCTACTGCGGGTGCGGGCGTTACCCAAGCGCACGCAGCGGGCATGGGAACTGGTTCTTGGCGAACTCGCACCGCCGGATTTCTTGATTTGCGACGGAGCGTCAGCAATTCGCAACGCCGCTGCGGCGGTCTGGGCTGATGAAACTCAGATCGTTCCTTGCACCTATCACGCCCTGACCAACATCACAGCAGGAATCACGGTGGGCAAGACACCGCTGCCGACGAAGGTGACGGACCATCTGCGGTCCCTGACTCGCGACGCGATGAGCGAGCACGGCCCCGGATTGGTCAGTGAGTGGTTCGACGAGTTGGAGATTCTGCTCGCCGGTACCGGTCTGCCGATCGACTCGTTGTGGAATCTGCGCGCATTGTATGAACCCTTGCTGAAGGAGAGCGCCGTCGTCGCGCAAACGCACACGAATCCGCGTGTACCCATCAGCAACGCCGGTGCCGAAATCCTAATCAGCAACTGGGTCAAACCGTTGGTCGACCGGCGCGGACCGATGTTCACGAACCTGCCCCGAACCAACCTGCTCGGCGACCTGATCGTGGCCGGGTCCAACGGCGCTTTGCTCAACGCCCGCACCGTCAGCACCGCACTACAGGACGACAACCGACTCAACGGCGGGTGGGCACCGCCCGGGCGGGAACTGACCGAACCCAAAGGCGCTCTCGGGTTGCGCGACCCGCGAGTAATCGACTACTTGGCTGAGCAGGCGGCATCATGAGGACGCTGCCGAGCAAAGGTGCCGCATTCGATGAACTGGTCGCAAACAAGACGTTCCTGGTCGTGGATGTGGAGACAACCTCGGTCGCCGCAACCGCCGTGGCCGGTGCTCATCTGCGGCTGATTTCCATCGCTATGGTTGTGTCACGCAACGGAACCCGGCGGGTCGACCACCACTGGTTGATCAATCCCGGTGTCCCGGTGGACCCGGCATCGAGTGCCTACAACGTCATCACGACCGCTGACCTGGCCGAGGCTGACACGCCAGCCGTCGTACTGACGAAGTTCGGGTACGTACTCACCGCCTACCCGGACGCGGCATTCGTGTGCCACAACGCCGGATTCGACATCGGCGTGTTACGCGAAGAGCACGAACGCATCGGCACGGCGATACCGAACGTGACCTGAGCGAATGGGCCGAGGAGATCGGCGGATGCGTCGGCTTGCGCTGTGCCCACATTATTGAGAAGACCATTGTCGAAACACCGAACGCGAGCGTGCTGCTGCCGCGCCTGAACGCGCACCTTGCCGACTGCGACCAGCCGGGGATGATAGGCACGCTGCTCGGCGGGATGCAGCCCCTGCTCGCGACACTGGACAAGCCCGCGGCTCGGGACTGGTACAAGAACAGCCACGCGGTCATCAAAGCCGCTCCCAGATGTACCCCTGGCTCGGCCTGCCCGGACTGTGTGGATGAGTTGCCCTGCCCGCAGGACATCGTCTACCAGATTGTCACCCAGCGCGCCGTGGGCTATCCGGATACCCGTTTGACGGCGCGAGCGTCGCGTGATGACCTGTACAAGCCGGGACGGTGGCGCAAGATCGACACCTGGACGCGGGCTGGGATGCCCGAGATGGCCGCCTACATGATGTGGCTCGTCATCTGCGAATACGACCGCGAACGCAACACCACCAGGGTTCGCGAAATGCTCGGAGAATGCATCAAGCGTGACCTGCACCTGATCGAACCACGGCTCACACTCGAAGTCGGAAGGTACTGGGCCGACCAACGACGCTGTGACGACGTGGCCGAACTCGTTACGACTGTGATGGCCACCGCCACGACAGACACCGCGTTCGCCAAACTCGACGTCTGGTTCCACGCATCATTCCTCCAGTCGGCCGACACCGACGCCCGCACCCAGACAACAAAGGCCCGCGTGGACCCGGCAAGCGCCAAACGCCGAATCTCCCCGGTGGAAACCCGGCCCGCCGACCGTCGGCACACGTACCGTTACCGCGTCTACCAATGAACTGAATTGCTCAGAAGCATTCCATGGCTGCGAGGCTAGTGCTTCCGGGAAGACTCTCCGCCTTTCTCATGGCACGCGCGTTCTGAACAGGAAGGAAACGCGCTTTCCCTCAGGTTGCTCTGCTGTGAGGGGCCTTAGCCACCGCCCCGGTTCAGCGTCATCACAGTGACCCAGCCAGCCCTTTCACGCCTGGAGGATTGGCTACCACCAAAGTGCGTTCAGCCTTCCAATCCGCAGACGGGAAAGCCGCCGATAACGAGTGCATGGACCAACCAATAGATGCCGTAACACTCACACAAGAGCTATGTTCGGGCTTCACTCGATGTTCGAAGAGGTGTTGCCGGAAGTTTTGCCGAGAACCTTGTATTTACCTAAACGGTAAGGTATATTTCTTATTATGCGAACAGCTCCCAATCCGTTGCTCCCAATCCTGCGCTCCAGATTGCAGGGTGACCTTCTTGCGCTGCTCTACCTGCACCCGAATCAGGAGTACACGCTGACGGACATCGCACGGCTCAGCGATGCATCCGTGAAAGCCGTGCATCAGGAGGTTAACAGGTTGGTTACGACCGGATTCCTAGCAGATCGACGGCGGGGAAACCTGCGTCTTGTCAGGGCGGTTACCGACGCTGCCATGTCGGAACCGCTAACCGACCTCCTCGCGACAACCTACGGACCGCTTCCCATACTGCGTGATTTGCTTACACCTATGGACGGTGTCGAACGGGCCTATATCTACGGTTCCTGGGCATCTCGGTATCAAGGCAACAAAGGGGAGCTACCGAACGACGTCGATGTATTAGTTGTTGGCCAGGTGGACCCAGACCTACTGTATGAAATGGGGAAGATTGCAGCGGAAGAGTTGGGGTTGCCCGTCAACATTCACTGCGTCTCCGTCAGCGAATGGGATCAGCCTGGCAACAGCAATGGATTCATTCGCACCCTGCAACAATCACCAGTGGTCGCACTACTACCCATGCCACAACGCCAGACACCTGTTAGTGATTTGTGAAGGACAATAAGGATGGAGCTAACGTGCAACGTCGCAACAAGGACGGCAAATACGCACCAGGCCCCAAACGCGTGCCCTCGCCCCCTTCCGGCCCTAGAGCCGCAACTGTACCGCCGACTGAACCCGAATCGCCCAGACCGACCGCCGCGAGCGCCCCGCCGCCTGCATCCGGAGACATGCTGACCGACATCGGTGGCAAACCACCACCTCCTACCAATTCGTCCTCGGATTCAACTTCGCCAGGAGGTTGGGCGCAAGGACGCAGCAAAATCGACAGATACTTGCAGCAGAAAAGGCTTCAAGAAGTTGCTCCGAATCGCAGCCACGCCGAAAAGCTGCTTGAACTGGCGCAAGCTCACACACAGACGGCCAGTATGGTTGCAGACGACGATCCCGAAGGTGCGTTCGCAGCCGCTTACGATGGGGCGCGGAAAGCGCTAGTCGCAATCCTAGCAAATCAAGGTCTCCGACCCACATCAAAAGGCGGTCACGTCGTTGTTGGTGAAGCGGTGACTGCACAACTTGACCCGCCACATAGGGCAACCCTTCGCCCTTTCGACAGGATGCGTGAGCGCAGAAATAAGGCTGCCGAATATCCCGACCCAGGAATACCTCCGATCACTCCCGACGAAGTCCGTGACGGAATAGAGAAGGCCAGAAAGATGATCGACTTAGCACACCAAGTGCTGGATCAGATGCCCGCGTATTCGCCTCTTTAGATCTGCCTGGACCCCTCCCGAGATTTGCCCGCATGGTCGACGGCCAGCCACTTTGATGGCTTGTGAGCATCTCTCCTGATCCGGCTTCACAGTGTGTGGCTCACATCGCAGGCCCGCCTTTGCGATGCTTTTCACGCATGTTCGGTGCCGCCAATGCGGCACCCACGCCGTCTGCATGCCGACGTATGTAGCCGCCTTTCCCGCATGTCGCACTTCATTCGCCGATGCACTCCGACAAGCTGGCGGTGTGGCATTCATTTCCCCGATGCGAGCCACCAAGCCGCGCGATGATCTTGGCGATTTTTGCCAACCTTAAAAGTCCATCTGTTGCCGTACT
>JBAXOQ010000326.1:0-4994 GCA_037133175.1 Actinomycetes bacterium | reverse complement strand
GTTTTGCCCGCTACCCCGGCGCCGTGCAGCGAGCCGCCGAAATCGGTGCCGAGCTGGCCTTCGACCTATCCCTGGTGGCCCCGCAACTGCCTGACTTCCCGGTGCCGGACGGCCACACCGAGATCAGTTACCTGCGGGCGCTGACCGAGGCCGGGGCAGCGCAGTTGTACGGCCCCCGCCACGCCGAACGGATACCCGGGGCCTGGAAGCAACTCGACTACGAACTGACGGTCATCGAGCAGTTGAACTTCCCCGGCTACTTCCTGATCGTCTGGGACATTGTGCAGTTCGCCCGCCGCTCGGGAATCCTGTGCCAGGGTCGGGGCTCGGCCGCCAATTCTGCGGTCTGCTATTGCCTGGGCATCACCAACTGTGATCCGGTCAGCCTCGGACTGCTGTTCGAGCGGTTCTTGTCGGCCGCCCGAGACGGACCGCCGGACATCGACGTCGACTTCGAAAGCGGTCGGCGCGAAGAGGTCATCCAGTACGTGTATGAACGTCACGGGCGCCACCACGCGGCACAGGTGGCCAACGTCAACACCTATCGGCCCCGGTCGGCGATCCGTGACGCGGCCCGCGGCCTGGGTTACGAACAGGGCAGCGCGGATGCCTGGACCAAAACCATGGAATACCACGGCCGGGGCTCGGCTGCCCTCACTGCAGACTCGACCAGCGGAGACCGCGCGATCCCAGATGATGTGCTTGCGCTGGCTGGCCAACTGCTGGACTTTCCGCGGAACCTGGCGGTCCACTCCGGCGGCATGGTCATCTGTGACCGGCCGGTCATCGAGGTGTGCCCGGTGGAGTGGGCAACCGCACCAGGACGGACCGTGCTGCAGTGGGACAAAGAGGACTGCGCGACCGTTGGCCTGGTCAAGTTCGACCTGCTCGGGCTTGGCATGCTTGAGGCATTGCATCGGTGTATCGACCTGGTCCGGGACGTCCACGGGGTCGAAGTGGATCTGGCAACCCTGCCACAGGAGGTCGCGGTCTACGACCGGCTCTGCGCCGCCGACACCATCGGGGTATTCCAGGTGGAGTCACGGGCCCAGATGGCCACTTTGCCCCGCCTGCGACCACGCACGTTCTACGACCTGGTGGTCGAGGTAGCACTTATCCGACCGGGACCGATCCAAGGGGGCTCGGTCCATCCCTACCTCCGCCGACGCAACGGCAAAGAGGAGCCGACCTATCTGCACCCGTCGCTGGAACCCTGCCTGCGCAAGACCCTCGGCGTTCCGATCTTCCAGGAGCAGCTGATGCAGATGGCCATCGAGGTCGCTGGCTTCAGCGCCGCCGAGTCCGATCAGTTGCGACAGGCGATGGGGTCCAAGCGTTCCGCGCAGCGGATGGAGGCGATCCGTGAACGACTCTTCTCGGGCATGGCAGAGAACGGAATCACCGGGGCAACAGCCGACAAGATCTTCGAATCGTTAGCCGCGTTTGCCAGCTTCGGCTTCCCGGAATCACACGCGGCCTCGTTCGCCTACCTGGTATATGCCAGTGCTTGGCTCAAACTGCATTACCCGGCCGCCTTCCTGGCCAGCCTGCTCAACTCCCAGCCGATGGGGTTCTGGTCACCAGCGACCCTGATCGCCGATGCCCGCCGCCACGGCGTCACAGTAGCCCGGCCCGACGTCAACCACAGTCTGGCGCAGGCCCGCCTGGCACCTTCTGGCGACGATCCGGACAACCCGGTCGTACGGTTGGGCCTGAACACCGTCAAGGGGATCGGTTCCGACACCGCCGAGATGATCGCCGAGAACTCCCCCTACACCAGCCTGGACGACCTCGGCAGGCGCACCAGTTTGACCCGGCCCGCGATGGAAGCCCTCGCGACCGCCGGGGCGACCGCCAGCCTCGATGGTGGCAACCGAAGGGCCAGCTTGTGGAGTGCCGGGCACGTAACAGGCCGCAAAGAAGGCCAGTTCACCGAGCTGACCTTCGGTGATCTGGCCCCTGACCTGCCCGCGATGAGCACCAAAGACACCCTGGTGGCCGACCTGGAGACCACCGGAGTCAGCGTGGACTCCTCCCCCATGAAGCTGCTCGCCGACCGGATCGCCGGTTACCCGATCGTGTCAGCGGTGGACCTGACCTCTCGCCGAAACGGCGCCCGGGTCAGCGTGGCCGGCATCGTCACCCACCGACAACGACCCGAAACCGCCGCAGGAGTCACCTTCATCAACCTGGAGGACGAAACCGGCCTGATCAACGTGGTTTGCACCAAGGACTTGTGGTCGGAACACCAACGGGTCGCCAGAACAGCCGTTGCCCTAATCGTGCGTGGAATAGTCGAGACGACGGACGGCGCGATCACCGTGCTGGCACGTGATCTTGAGGATTTGTCGATTACGGTCGCCCCGCCGGCACGGAACTTCCACTGATGTGCCGAACAACACTCGAAAACGGGCAAGGGCCAATGCACCCCAGACCTTGATTCGCAACGTACGCTTAACAGCGAGTGCAGGCACCGGACTCTCCATCCCGGCTGTCGCCCATCCGGGTGGTGGCTGGTTTGGGGAGCCGCCTGTTTGGGGATTTGGTACTAAGATGTGGACGTTGATGTGGGGACGCTGATGGACATTCCGACGAGTTCGGGGCACAACGCCGCGGGTTCGCGCGAGGTGGCACTGTCCCAGGCCCCTGCGGCGCCGCCCACGACCGCACCCCCGACGACCGCCACGGTTCCGGTGGCCACCAATGCACGTTCGCGCACCTTCGGTGACGGCAGCACCGGGCGGGTCACCCCCAAACTCGGCTACCAGCCCTCGCTGGACGGCATCAGGGCGATCGCAGTTGTAGCAGTCCTGATCTTCCACGGATCATCTCTGTGGCTCCCCGGCGGCTTCCTGGGCGTCGACGTCTTCTTCGTCCTGTCCGGGTTCCTGATCACCTCGATCCTGCTGCGCGAGGTCGAAACCACCGGCAAGCTGAACTTCAAGCAGTTCTACTTGCGCCGTGCCCGACGCCTGCTGCCGGCGTTGTTCGCCGTCCTGATCGCCACCGCGATCATCGCCATGGTGTTCGCCCACGACGCCGCGGCGCGGGTGCAGTCTGACATCTTCGCCTCGCTCGCTTACATCACCAACTGGGCCAACATTTGGTCGGGACAGTCCTACTTCGACGCCATCGGCAGACCGCCGCTGCTGCAGCATCTGTGGTCCCTGGCGGTCGAGGAGCAGTTCTACCTGGTTTGGCCGACCGTGCTGCTGCTGGCCTATCGGTGGCGCAAGCGTTTCGGCGTGCGCCGCGTGGCAATGATCGGCGCGCTGGTCTCGACCCTGCTGATGGCTTTGCTGAGCGTGCTAGGCGCGATGCCCGGGGACAACGACCCGAGCCGGCTGTACTTCGGTTCTGACACCCACGCCATGACCATCCTGGTTGGCGCTCTACTAGCGACGGCGTGGCGGCCCGCTGCCCTGCCCAAACGCCTTGCACCTGGACCCACGACCGTCATGACCCTGCTGGGTCTGGCTTCGCTGGCGGCAGTCACCTGGACGTTCCTGAATGTGGATGACAGTTCCGCTCCCCTGTACCGGGGTGGATTCCTGGTGTTTGCCGGCTTGGTGGCGGTCATCATCGCGGTCTCGACCCATCCCGCGATCAAAGCTGGCAGGCTGCTGGGGGTCCAACCACTGCGCTATTTGGGGCAACGCTCCTACGGTCTGTACCTATGGCACTGGCCGATTTTCATGGTGACCCGCCCGGGCGTCGACATCGATTGGACAGGACTGCCGGCCTTCGCACTGCAAATGACCCTGACCCTGATCGTCGCCGAGCTGTCCTACCGATTCCTGGAGATGCCCATCCGCGATGGCGCGCTGGGGCGCACTTGGAATCGCTGGCGAGCACTGGGCCCGGGGGTCGCGCTGAGGCGAGCGGGCTTGACCGCTGCGGGTGCAGTGGCAGGCTGCGGGGTACTTGTGCTCGCGCTGTCCGCGTTCCCGCCGGTGGACTCAAGCACCTACCTCGACGGACTCACCTCTGTCGGTGCTGAGAGTTTCGATACCACTCCCTCACCAGCGCCTGGCAAGGGTGGTCATCGCGACGCCAGCCCGACCGCATCACCGACCGAATCACCGTCGGAAACGCCAATAGCACCGGTGGCACCAGGCGAGGATCTCACCAAACGCAAGATCACTTCACTCGGCGACTCGGTGATGCTCGGCGCTCACGTCGCTCTGCAGCGGGAACTGCCGAATGCCACGATCGACGCTGCGGTCAGCAGGCCATCAACCGAGATGTTCTCCAGAATCCGCACTCGACTCAACGCCGGACAACTTGCGCCCGTGGTGGTCATCCACGGCGGCACGAACGGGCCCACGCCCGAGAAGGATCTGCGATCGATTCTCAACACCCTCAAGGATCGGGCCAGAGTCGTATTGGTCACCGCCCACATGCCGCGCAGTTGGATGAATCAGAACAACAACACGATCTTGTCTGTGGCCAAGGACTACTCCAACGTCCGAGTCGCCGACTGGGGTTCAGCCGCAGACGGCCATCGCGAGTACTTCGTTCCCGACGGAGTCCACTTGACGGAGTCTGGCGGAAAGGCCTACGCGGCGTCGATCGCCGCTGCCCTCAAGGTTGCGTAGCACGTGGCCCCGGCCTCATAGGCCTTGCACCGCCAACCCTCACACCAGGTACTTGGACATCTTGTTCTTGAACCGGCTATACGGTGGGTAACGCACTGACGGATCGAAGGCCGTGCCACTGGTAACCACCGTCCGTCGGTGGGTGAAGGCGTCGTAACCATCTCGACCGTGGTAGCTGCCCATGCCGCTGTTCCCAACGCCACCGAAGGGCGCCTCCGCCGTAATCTGGACCAGTACGTCATTGATACACGCGCCACCAGAACTGACTGCCGACAGAATCCGGCGAACCGTCGATTTGTCCTGGCTGAAGACGTACATGGCCAACGGCTTCTCACCGGCATTGACGCTGCCGATCACCTCGTCGACCTCCTTGAACGGCAGCACCGGCAGGATCGG
>JBAXOQ010000325.1:0-5004 GCA_037133175.1 Actinomycetes bacterium | reverse complement strand
GGGTTCCAGCTGTCGTAGAGGAAAGAGGATTCAGTAGTCAGAATCCAGGATTCGGAATTTGTTGACCATGCGTACGAAGCCTTCCCTACCCTGCGGCTCATATAGTCGTAGGCGAAGACCACCTTTTTCCTGGGGACGGTGGCGGGGAGGGTTGCCTTGGTTTCGGCGGTGACCAGGCGGTTCCGGCGGGCCAGGGAACGGCGGCGGTGTGCCCGTGAGCCTGGGCGAACCGGGGAACTCGGGTTCCTGACACCCGCTCGTCCAAGACCGCCCACGATCCGACCAGCTCCGAACCTGCGGCCGCCCACAAAGGCCCTGCGCACAGGTCGTCGATCCCGGTCATGACCGCTCCGGTGCGCCACACGACGGGGGCTTGGCGCGAGTTCAGCACCTCGGCGGCCTGTCTCACTGTGGCGGGGTGGCCGAGCAGTCGCCACGCGCCCGCCGTCAACCCCGCATGAGTGACCAGCAGGCCGCCGGGTAAACAGTCGTCGACCGCGCCAACAGGACCGATCCCAGCCGCGATATCAAAAGCGCCGGCGACGGTCATACGCCCGTCGGACCACCAGCGCCGCAGGGTGGTGATCGTTTCCAGGCGAAGGCTCTGGGACCAGAACCGGGTCCGGCCCGGCAGGTATTGGGCTTCGTGGTTGCCCATCAGCTGTACCCAGCGTCCCGGGTGTGCAGTCATCAGCCGATCGACCAACTCAACAATGTCATCACCATCCACGCCTTTGTGAACGAGATCCCCAACCTGGCAGACAATCAGCCCGTCCGGGATGGCCGCAGTATCGACATCGACGCCGAGCACGATGAGTTGTTCGACGAACGGACCCAGGTGCCCGGACACGTCGCCGATGACAGCCAGCCGGGGCCCGGCCGGGGCATGTGATGCGGGTCCGACGGTCACCACCACACCTCCGACCTGGTGTCCGAGCACCAATCTACACTATGCTGCGGGTGTGACAGCCCCTGACTTTTCACCGGATGATCCGGGACCCCGGAGGGCGGGCCGGACCCGCCGGCGGCCAATGCGAGACTGGCAAATAAGACCGGAACTAAGTAACCGCACCGCGCACGTCGCCAAGGAACTCGGCGTGTCCGGCACCGACTACCTCGACCTGCTCCTCACCGCGCACCTGCCGGAACTGCAGCACGACGCGGACCCCGACGCGGCCACCGCTTCCTGGATTCTGGAACATCTGGAAAACGCCCACTACTCCAACACCAAGAAGTCCAGCGCGCGGGACCTTCTCGACATGGGGGTCCCGCACGGGGTGGACGCCTTGATCGTTCGCCTGCCCGGACACACCATCGAACCCACGGACGACGGCGACGACCGAGAGTTCGGGATTGGACTGAACGCCGACCCGCACGACATCTGGGTCGCCTGCCGCGCCGAATCCTGGGCCCCCGCCGCACCGCTGCCCACCCATTTGATCGCCACCCGGCTCGGACTCATCCTCGCCGTGTTTGCCATCACCGCCTGGGACACCACGAGCGACGGGCGGGCCACCCCCGCCGCCGGCTGGCGCCTGGACCCAACCACCGACCCGGGCCGGGCCTACCCCGTCGGTGCCGGCACCCACCGCCGGTCCCGACGTTTAACCCGCACCGAAACCGACCTGGTCCACCCGGACTACTGGTGCCCCGACATGCTCATCCGATACCCGGCCGGTCGGCGCACCAGCTACCGCATTCCACGCCAAGCTGGCGAGCGACGTGCCAGCCGGGTCGGTTAGCCAGTTCACGGGACTCACCGTGGCGCAAATCTGGTAAGTCGTCACCCGCCGGGCCCGGTTCAGTATTCGCACGACGCAGGCTGAGGCACGCCGAACCGAGTAGTTCATTGCCGTCAACGAAGGCCAGGGTGATCTGTTCCTCAAGCTTGAAGGTAGCCAGCAGTGGGCTTGAGAGTGGCCAGCCGCTTTTGCTGCTGGGTCACCCAGCCGATGACGCCACCGATGAGCGGATCTTCCACACCCTGGTCGCTTGGAAACGCCGCAGTACGACGTGCGCGGAGGAAGCCGCCCTAATTTCCAAGGTGTCGCACCCGGACGAGGCCGAGCTACCTGAACGCGGCAGTGGCGGACTCTGATGGCAGTCCACATTGGCCCACTTTCCAGGGCCGACATCACTTGGGACGGAGCGCTTCCGCTCCATCTCCGCAGCGAAGTCGCCCCGCACACTCGGTCGGCGGTCACCCTACGAAATGGCTGTTGTGGTCGATGTTGACAGACAACTCGCAGTCCTGAACGTAACCCCAGACCCCAATCTGCCTCACCCCCGTTTGACCCACCCCATCACAGTCAGCAACGGACCGGTGAAGTTGTCTCTGCCCCCGGATTGGACGGACGCACCGCGCAACTCTTGAATTAGAAATACCGAATGGCAGCGCATGGTTGCAATTGTGTAGCCATTCGCGTAGGCTGAAGACCAGCAGCCCAGGTGGGGCCGCCTAAAGATCAAGAACGGAGCAAGATCATGGCGGAGGAATCGATGGAGTTCGAAGATCGTTGGGATGGCTCTAGCGTGGCAATTGAGTGTTGGGGTGGCCTTGCTATGGCCACCCACTTCGGCGTTGACGAGGTGGCCTGGGACGGCGGCCACGTTCCCGGATCCGACGGCTCCCTCCTAGTTGAAGGCGGGCTGATCACTTACGACGCGAAGACCGCTTTCATCGATGAAGCCCGCTGGATGCCCGGTGAGCCACAACAGTGCGTCGGCTTCATGCTGGGCGGGCGCAGCCCCCTCAGCGCCGATTACATCGTGCTGGGAATCCCTGCAGGGCGAGCGATCACAACACGTCTCAATTCTGTTGATCTTGGCACGGTTGAGATCCAGGCCGGCTGGATAATCCCCAGAAGTGTGACGGACCGGCTTTTCCATCCCGCGTTCCGCAAGAAGGATCAGCAGGTCGGCGCGGGCCTGAACCTGTGGGCGCCGGTCGATCTGCTTCGCCGTTTCAAGGTCGACGGAATAGCCAACAACTCCGAGGCTGCATGACAACCGAAGGCGCGTCGGTTGTCGTAGTAAATGTCCGGCAGTTGTGGCCGACGGCCAGAACCATCGCCGACCAGGTCGCAGCCGCCGAAGGTGACTGGCCCGTTCGCAGCCCAGTGGATCTTGAGAAGCTGCGAACTGCTCGCGCCCTTGTGGCCGTGAGTCGAAACCGGATCGTCCTCGCGCGCGAAATTTCCGGGTGCCGTCAGGTCGCTGGTGACCGCATTCGCTTCTCGACGGTCGAAGCCAATGAGCCGCTTGCACCCCTGGTCGGAACAGCATCCCCACTGGCCGCCAGGTGGCGCCGTGGCGAAAACTGGCCAGTCAAGATCGTTCCGGTGGTTGAGTTCCTCAACAACGCACCCGCCGAGGCTGAGCCAGTCGAGCCCGTACTCCTCGGCAGGTTCGAGATCCAGCTTAGCGGCGAAGTCCTGACGGTGTTCACTCCGAAGAGCGGCGAAGTCAGAGTCGTTCCCAAATGAGAGCTGACCTTAGGCGGCAGGAGAGGCGCGAACCCCTACTTTTCGTAACATGTCGAGAAAGAGACAAGTCCACCGCTCCACCGGCGTAAGCACCCAGGATGGCCATGTTGACGGCCACAACTCTGGTGGCTCACCGTTCCACATGGGGAGATTCACAAGACGCGTGAATCCCAAAGAAGATCTCCCGGCCACGATCGCGCTCGTCGTACCCGGCGGGCCTAGTGGGGACGGTGGCGGTGGCATGGCGTTCCGCCTGTTCCTGTACCCGCTGCCTGGGGTTGAGCCGATCCCGAAGCTCCAACTCACGGTCCGCAGCCGCAGCCTTCTCCACTGCCACGTCCAGCGTGGGCTGGGCCAGTTCGGCTCGGACCTGATTCCGATCCGCTCGCCCGGTGGCCTGCGCGGCGGCGCTCTCATGCCGCTGCGCCTGGGTCAGCAACTCATCGATCCGCGCCCTGGCTGCTGCTGTCTGTTTGGCGAGCATGTCCGCGGACCAGCTGGTGGCGGTGTAGGCGAGTACACCGGCGGGCAACGTCGATTTCGGTGCCTGGTACTTGGCGGCAATCGTGTCCAAGGTGCGCTCAGCGTCGGCGATGCGCTCACGGCCCTTGCCGAACCGCCCCGGACCATCAGCAATGACCTGTCCAGCGGCCTTGGCCGCGACCGCATCAGCCTCAATCAGCGCACGCCAACGAGGCTCGGCCTCTGCCAGACGCGCCTTCTGAACTTCGACCTCGCATCGGAGCTTCTGCGCCAATGCCGTCTCCCGGCGAGCCTGCTCGCGGTCCGGATCGACGGTCTCGCGGTAGTCGACGAGCAATCTCGCCTGCTGTGCTCGGGCGTGCTGCGTGGCCGACTCGCGGCGCAGCTGATCATCGGTCAAGGAACCCAACGCACGTCGTTGCCACCCGGGCATCGGCACCGGACACCCGGTGGCTTCGTGGGCGGTTTCGGCAACCGACCAGCCCCGGTCGGTGATCTGCTGGGCCAGTTGTTGCACCGACCACTGCGTGCGAGCCTCTGGGGTCATGGATGCCAACTGGACCCGGTCCTCGACGGTTGCTTCCAATGCCTCCAGATCGGTGTAGATGGTCAGCTGCTCCACGTCGCGGGTCCATTGAACGTAGGCGGCGTTCAGCGCCAGGGCGGTCGGGTCGGCGTGGACGTGCGCGATGTTCTGCCCTTGTGCTCCGTGGTTGGTCAGCACGAACCCCGATCGCACACTGGACCCGACGTAACCGGCGCTGAGCTGGCGGCTATGTCGTTGCCCATCGCGAATCCACTCCACGGTCATCGCTCGGGTTTGCGAGTCGATGCCGGTCACGAGGCCGCGCTGGCCGTTGAACAACGTGGGCTGAGAATCGTGTCGGGTCTTGTGCAGTGTCTCCTTGGCCAGAAATGCGTCCCCGACCGCGAACGCGACGCGGGTTCCGCCCGGGCCGCGGTAGGACACGTCCGCACCGACGAGCCAGCCTTGCTTGCGTGCAGCAACCCGACTGGCCGCCCCGAGGGCATCGAC
>JBAXOQ010000324.1:0-5004 GCA_037133175.1 Actinomycetes bacterium | reverse complement strand
CCAGGGCGGCCGCACAGGACACCGGGTTGCCGCCGAAGGTCGAACCGTGGTCACCAGGAACGAACAGGTCTGCGGCAGGACCGAAACCGATGCAAGCTCCCAGCGGCAGCCCGCCGGCCAGGCCCTTGGCCAGCGTCATGACGTCAGGGACAATTCCCTGGCCGAGACTTGCGAACATGGCGCCAGTACGGCCGATGCCGGATTGGACCTCGTCAATGACCAATAGTGCCCCCGCCCGATCACACGCCGCCCGCGCAGCCGCCAGGTACCCCTCAGGGGCCGGAATCACGCCACCCTCACCTTGAACCGGTTCCAGGAACACCGCCGCAGTGGCATCGGTCACGGCTGCATTCAGCGCGTGCTCGTCGCCATAGGGAACGAAGGTCACCGGGCCGGGCAGCGGTTCGAACGGCCATCGCTTCGCCGGACTGCCGGTGATGGACAGGGCACCCATTGTCCGACCGTGGAACGACCCTTCGGCCGCCACGATCTCAAGCTTGCCACCATCTGGATCCAGTGACCGACCATGCTTGCGGGTCAGCTTGTAGGCCGCCTCATTGGCGGTCGCACCATCTTGACAGAAGAAGACCCGGCCACCGATCCCAGCGGCCTGCAAAAGTCGGCTCGCGAGCTCGATCCCGGGCGAGTGCCCGTACAGATTGCTGACGTGCGCCAGTCGGCTGACCTGGGCCGACACTGCGTCCACGACTGCCGGGTGCGCGTGGCCGAGTGTGGAAGTGGCAATTCCGGCCAGCAGGTCGAGATACTCGTTGCCCTCGACGTCCCATACACGAGCACCCTGCCCATGGGACAGCATCAGCGGTGGCGTGCCGTAGTTGCGCATCATCACCGCATCCCACTGCGTCGTCAGAGCAGCACTTTCGGTGATCGCAGATTGCGTTTCCGGTCGATTGCTCATAGGTACATCTGCCCTGGCTGCGAGCGGTAGACCATGGTGCCAATCCCCTGATCGGTGAAGACCTCCAACAGAATCGAGTGCTCCAGCCTGCCGTCAATCACGTGCGCCCGGCTAACGCCACCCTGGACCGCAGTCAGGCAAGCGCCCATCTTGGGGATCATGCCCCGCTCAAGGGTCGGTAGCAGGGTCATCAGGTCCTGCTCGGTGAGCTGACTGATCACCGAATCCGGGTCCGGGTAGTCCGCGTAGAGGCCGCTCACGTCAGTCATGAAGATCAGCTTGTCGGCCTTCAAACCGACCGCCAAAGCGGCCGCCGCGGTGTCAGCATTGATGTTGTAGACGGTCCCGTCGGTGCCGACACCGATGCTGGACACGACCGGGATCAGCCGGTCGGCGATCAGCGTCTGCACGAGATCAGCGCGCACCGAAGTCACCTCACCAACCAACCCGACGTCAACGCTTTGCCCCTCGTGCTCGACCCCGAGGGCTGCCGCCTCGAAAAGCGACGCATCCTCGCCGGAGACCCCTACCGCGAACGGCCCGTGACGATTAATCAGATTCACCAATTCGCGCTGCACCTGACCCGTCAACACCATCCTGGCGACCTCCAGCACCTCTGGAGTGGTGACCCGAACGCCAGCGCGGAACTCCGAAGGAATGCTCAGCCGCCGCAACATGTCGCTGATCTGCGGACCGCCGCCGTGCACCACCACTGGGTGCAGCCCCGCCAAATGCAAGAACACAATGTCGGCCGCGAATGAGGCCTTCAAACGGTCATCAACCATCGCGTTGCCGCCGTACTTGATGACCACGGTCGAGCCGTGGTAATCCCGTAACCAGGGCAAGGCCTCAGCCAGAACGGAAGCCTTGGCGGCCGCCTGTTCGTGGTCGATCACCTTCTGCGAATCGATAGTCATTCCGAGCCCCCGATCATGATGAGTAGGCCGAGTTCTCGTGGACGTAGGCAGCGGTCAGATCATTGGTCCAGATTGCCGAACTCGATGTCCCGGCAGACAGGTCCACTGTGATCACTACCTCGCGTCCAGACAAGTCCACCAAGTCGCGGTCGGCGCCGACGCCGCCACCTTCGCAAACCCACACACCGTTGATGGCGACCCGCAGTTCGTCCGGATCGAACGCCGCGCTCGTTGTTCCGACAGCCGACAGCACCCTCCCCCAATTCGGGTCCTCGCCATGAATCGCGCACTTGAGCAGGTTGCTGCGGGAGACGACCCGGGCGACCGCTGTGGCCTCGTCCTCACTTGCCGCGTTCACGACCTCGATTCTGATGTCCTTCGAAGCCCCCTCAGCATCCGCGATCAACTGGCGGGCCAGCGACGCGCACACGTCGGTCAAGGCGCGTTGGAAATCGGCGTCCGACGGTGCGTTTCCACTGGCACCGCTGGCCATCAGCAGCACAGTGTCGTTGGTGGACATGCAGCCGTCGGAATCGATCCGATCAAAGGTCGTGGAGGTGGCAGCCACCAGTGCTTCGTGGGCAGCCTCCGGGGCGACCACGGCATCTGTGGTGATCACGCACAACATGGTGGCCAGGCCGGGCGCGAGCATTCCGGCACCCTTGGCCATACCGCCGATGACGAACGACCCGTCACCACTGACGGCGGTCTTGGGCACCGTGTCCGTGGTCATGATCGCCTCAGCCGCCGCAGCGCCGCCAGCTGCGGACAACTGCGAATATGCCAGCGCGACTCCAGCGAGCAGCTTGTCCATCGCCAATCGCTCCCCGATCAGGCCGGTCGAACAGACCGCGACCTCGTCCACTTCGCAGCCGAGCAGAGCAGAAGTGTCCGCCGCAGTGTGCACCGTGTCACCGAACCCTCCCGGTCCAGTGCAGGCATTGGCTCCACCTGAATTGAGGATCACCGCCCGCAGCAAACCGTCGGCCAGCACCTTCTGCGTCCACACCACCGGCGCCGCCTTGACCCGGTTGCCGGTCAGCACGCCCGCAGCGGTGAACAGCGGGCCGGAGTTCACGACCAACGCGACGTCCGGTTTGCCCGAGGTCTTCAAACCCGCGACCACACCGCTAGCGGTGAATCCGGTTGCCGCGGTCACGCTCATGGTGCCACTCCGATCATTGATAGGCCGAGAGTCTGGTCGAGGTCCAACATGATGTTGGCGTTCTGGACGGCCTGGCCGGCCGCCCCTTTGCCAAGGTTGTCGATCGCAGCGAGCACGATCACCTGGTTGGTGTGGTGATCGACGACCGCCTGCAGGACGGCGCTGTTGGAGCCCAGCGTCGCGGCCGTCGTCGGCACCCGGCCTGACCGCAGCACGGTGACAAAAGGCTCCTGACCATAGGTCTGCGTGAAGGCCGCCGCCACCTGCTGCTCATCGGCCGCAGGAGTCAACCTGGCGGTGCAGGTGGCGATGATTCCCCTTGACATCGGAGCCAACAGAGGCGTGAAGCTGACGCTGACCGGGGCATTGGCGACAGTGGACAGTTCCTGTTCGATCTCGGCAATGTGCTGGTGGGTTCCCCCTACCTTGTACGGCGCCATCGAACCCATGACTTCGGAGGCGATCAGACCGATCGACGCCTTGCGCCCGGCCCCGGAGGTCCCGCTGGCCGCCACCACCACGATGCCGTCCGTCTCGATCAGGTTGGCCGCCACCAGTGGTGCGAGCGCCAGCTCTACGGCCGTGGCGTAGCAGCCGGGGTTCGCCACCCGGGTAGAGCCAGCAATCAGCGAATGCCGACCGGGCAATTCCGGAAGTCCATACGTCCACTGCGGGGCCATATCGCTACCGCCGTAGTACGCCTGCCAGGCCGCACCATCTGCCAGTCGATGATCAGCGCCGAGATCGACCACTTTGACGCAATCCGGCAGAGCCTCGGTCACTGCGGCTGATTCACCGTGCGGAAGGGCGACGAACACCAGGTCAAGGTCAGCCAACAGCCCCACGTCGGTCGGCGCGAACCTGACATCGTCGAGGGCGAGCAGTCCTGGATGGATATCCGTAACGAACTCACCTGCCTGGGTGCCAGCGCACGCGAGTGTCAACTCGAAATGTGGATGACAGGTCAGCAAACGCAGCAGCTCACCCCCGCTGTACCCCGAAGCCCCGACGACTCCAACCCGTGTGGTCACCAGGCAAATATACGCATATGCACAAAACAATGTCCACCGACACCCCACAGCTCGCCCTGCCACCGGCAAACCCGGTAGCCGGTGGAGCGGCCGATCCATCGACGCGCGACGATGTGACGGTGGCATCTTCACTTCGGCTGTACCGAGTCACTGATGCGATGCGGGTTGCGGGCGCCGCCACTAGGGGTGTGGCCCGCTCGGGACTGATCCGCCCTGCTAGTCCCCGAGCAACAGTGGCGCTGGCCTCGGACCTGCTTCGCTGGGGTACCAGTCCCGGGATCGGTTTCTCGCTCGGTGCCGCCAGGCACCCCTCCGAGGTTGCGGTCATCGATGTCGACGACCCCGACAGACCGATGACATCCTTCATCGAGATGGACCACCGCTGCACTACTTTGGCGTTGAGCCTGCTCGACCGGGGCATCGGCGAGGGATCGCGAGTGGGCATCCTGGGTCGCAACTCACGCAGTTTCCTGGAGGCGCTGATCGCTGTCTCCCGCACCGGAGCCGACCTGATCTACTTCAACGCGTCATCAAATGCCACGGCGGTCGAGACGATTGTTCGCGAGCAGCACCTGAACCTGGTGTTCCGAGATCAGGAGTTTGCCGGGATGATCCCCAGCGGAGTACCGACGATCTCACTGGACAGCAAATCGGGTGTACCGCTGCTGGCCAGCCTGCCCCGGAAGGGAGCCCTGCCGACCATCTCCAAGCGGGGCTCACACATCATCTTGACCTCTGGCACAACCAGCGGTAGGTCGAGGGGAACCGGCAGGTCGTCGGTCGCCCTCGATGCGGCAGCAGCAATCCTGGATGCCTTCCCAGTGAAAATGCGAAGCACGATCCTGATGGCCGCCCCGATGTTCCATTCCTGGGGCTGGATGCACCATCGGCTGGCGACATTGCTGGATGCAACAGTGATCGTGGTGCGCCGTCCAGACGCCCGACGACTTGTGCAACTCATCGATCAGTACC
>JBAXOQ010000323.1:0-5015 GCA_037133175.1 Actinomycetes bacterium | reverse complement strand
CGCTCTGGGTGGCGGAGCGAAGCGCGGGGCCAGCTGCTGGGCCGCCGCCCAAGAGTTCCGGCGCGGGTGCCGCGCGGGCAGGTGTCGGTTCGCCCACCGATGCGAGCATTGTGCGCAGGAATGCTGAGCCAGGTGCGGCGCTGGCGGGGGGATCCGGTGGCGTTGGCGCGACCACGGCTGCCGGACTCGCCTCGGCTGGTCCCGGTGATGCTGTGGTCTCGGCGGTGGTGTGACCCGCGACGCGAAACGGGACCTCCACGGGCGCCTCTGGCGTCTGCTCGCTCGCGCGAAGGCGGACCAGGGTTTCCCACCATTGGTCCACTTCCAGGGCCGATGCGTCGGGGCCTGGTGTTGGGCTTGCCGGTGTCGTTGGCAGCACGTTCTTCATGCGGATGCGGTCCTCCCCCAAGCTTGTTCAGCGAGACCTGTAGCGGCGTTGAAGAGGTACTGTAGTTCGCCCATACCGTCCGATTGACGGCAGGGGGTGGCTGATCGTACTGTCTGGGTAGGTTCGACAGTCTTACTCTCTGCTGTTGATGGACGCAGGCAATTTGAACGGAGAGTTCCACGTAAGGTGCCGGACCGGCGGTGCCTCGCGCTGGTTCCAGCGTTCTGGGACGAGGGCCTAGACTAGCCGCTTACCCTGGAAGCAGGTCAAATCCGAAGGGGCCGCTTGCTACAGTATTCTGCGCAGCGCTTGGCGCCTTTTCGCAGTTGTCAGCGATATGGCTGACATATGGGTTTGCCTGGGATGACGAGTTCGATGATCGTCCCCAGCGCCGACATCAAAGCCGTGTACCCAGTGACGGTCGGCGGCGCCTCCGCCAGCACAGCCGGCGTCCAGGTCGTCGCAGCAGATGCATTCGAAACACAGTGCATGACGCTCATCTTCGACGGCAACCTGTACCCACGTACACAGACGGAGTCGCAAGACGCGACTATCCAGAACCTCGGGTTCGGGACGTGAGCAGCACGGCAAAGAAACTCGTGAAGGGTAGCCGCCCCTACGACCCTCGCGGCCGACACCGCGCCAGGCTTTCGAGGTGATCAAGAGCCCCGCCGGCCTGTGACGGCGGGGCTCTTGATGACGCTGTCGTCGCAGTGGTCTTGCTGTCGTGACTTCGGTGGCGGTGGCTCGTGTGGAGCGTGCGTCGGCGATGGGTGGGTGGCGGAGGTGAGTGAGAACTCCTCTCCGAGAGCCTGAGCGGCTCGTGTCCATGCCGAAGGTCTGAGAGGATCTGCTCAATCGGATACCAAGCCGACCGTCACTAGCCATGTCGAATCTCGACTGACTCCACTGGGTCTCTTGACCGCTTCTGTTCACGGGCCGGGCTTCTTACTGCTTGTCCCGGGCTTATGGCGTGGAAAACCATCAAGCACGAGCCGACCAGCAGCGCTTCGCGAGTCACAGGTCCGAACTACGCCATCGACTGGACCTGGACCCACCCCTGTCCGGTGGCAGCGATGATGGACACTTGATTTGAAGAGATGTCGATTGCGCCCAGCACGTATTGGCCGTCGCTGAAACGCAGTCCGTCGAAAACAACGGTGTTTCCAGAGCCTTTGGCGAAGTGGTAGACCTCCACTTGGTTGGGTCCGAGGATCGACACCTCCGATGCGGTCGTGGTGTTATGGCGGGCAATGATGTGCTGGCCCGACAGATTCAGGCCAGCAAGTATCAGGTCGTTGCCGACGGCCAGGCCGGTCCTTGCGTCCTTCACCAAAGTACTGACAGGACTCACGATCGGGTAGTACTGCGCGAGTACACCCGTACCCGTTCCGCTTCCGATGACGAAGACCTTTTGGTCAGCGGTGACGAGGCTTCCCGAGATGTTGGCGCTTTGACAGTAGGTTCCGGGGCAGAGGTCCGCTTCGGTGAAATGGGCTGGCGGAGTTGCCGAGGCTGGACCGATCCACATACTCGGGTCCAGCGTGCTAGAACCGGTTAGATAGCGCCAGACGCCGGATGCCCCGCTCGTAGACATCCCCAGGTACACATTGCCGTCGGGATACTGGCGAATGAAGTTCGAGGTCTGCCCCGCAATCGGTTCGATCTGGCCGGAGGGCCGCAGTAGCCGGGTCCACCGACTGCCTGTCGGTGAGGTGGTGCCGCTGGCAATGACGTTGCCGTCTCCGAGTGTCAGGAAATTGGAGACGTAAGTCTGGTCGTTTGTCAGGCTGACAGCAGACCCGCGATCGTTTCTACGGATGATCGCCTGCCCGTGCGGAGACGCGAGGTAGTACGCCCGGCTTTGCGCATCGAACTGAATCATTGGTTGATCACTTTGAGACAGCGGCGGGAAGAAGTAGACCCCTGGATCGATGCACGTCGGCTTGGTTTCGCCCTTCGCGACTCGATACAGGATGCAGTAGTTGAACGACCCGTAGGGCTGGCTTTCTGCGAATACCAGGAACACTGCTCCGTCCGGCGCGACAAATACTTTGCTGATCTCCGCACTGCCGCTCGACACTGCAGCCCGTACCATGCCCGAAGGCTCAATAACTGTCAGATTCGAGGCCGCCGCTGCGTCGGCCCGGACGCGCCCTGTGCGACCCACTGCGATTGCGGCTGCATTGGAGAAGTTGAACCGCAGATCTGGAACAGGGACGGGCGGCTTCTTCCCGTACTGGACTCGTACGATTGATCTGCCCTTGTTCGTTATCCGGACCGTTGCCGGTGTCACATAGGCTTTGATCCTCGTCTTGCCCTTCTTCACGGTCGAGGCTGTGATCTTGTACGTCCCTGGCTTGAGATTCCTTAGCGTCGCTGATGCTGTGAGGGTCCTCTTGTATCGTTTGGGTCCTTTGACGGCGATCTTGCCCTTGACCTTCTTGGGAAGTCCGGTCACGACGATTCTTATTGAACCCTTCGCTTGCTTTGCCCTCGGGTCAAGAGCCGGTGACGCCTTGGGGATTGTGGGACTCACGGCAACGCTGGACAGTGGAACAACGCTGGCCTGCGCACTGATGAGGCCCGATCCGGCAAGCACGAGTGCTGCGAACGCTACCCCGCAGACCCTCACCGAGAGCCGATCAAAGTCAGTATGGGATGAAGCTCTGCGACCCCGTTTGGTGCCCATAACGATTCCTCCATCGCGCAAAACCGTCAAGCGTTCTCGAGCGGAATTGAATTCAGTCAAACGTGCCCAGCGGGCCATTTTTGACGGCGCGAACCGCCTGACAGTCAACTTTCACTTGCCGATGCCGAGTGTGGCAAATCGTGCATTCACTCGATGGGCGCAGCCATGAAGCCGATTGCTGCCTGAGTGGACTGGCAGCCCGCCAGTGTGCCCAAGGAGGGCGTCACCAACACCAGGGCAGGAACCCTCCTAGCGTCTCTGAGAGATGCGCTCGGGCACGTCTTCGGTTCGACCTGCCCCGCTCTTCGCTAGACCTCCGAAGTCCTGCGGCTCAAGGGTTTTCGTACTACTTGGGCCCAGGGATTGGGGCGGAGGTTCTGCCCTCCCGTGTCACGTCAGGGGCGCGACGGCACTGGTTGCGTCGTTGGCGCCGATGCATGCAACGGCACCACCGGTAGTCTCCACCGTGAAGATCCACGGCGCTAGGCCGTTTAGGGCCCCGGTCGCCGGCGCTGGTCCTCAGCACCCGGTGAGATACCTGTTGCCGCCCGTCCCAAAGTCCTGGCCGTCGAAGGCCTGGGCGCACACCTCTCCCGATCCGGCACTCCTTGATTGCCAAGACGGTATGGCTCGCCACTGACCCCGCTGCTTGAGGGCTGCTGCCTAACGACGCATCCCGGAACGCATGGCTGAAACCTCCCGGCCGCCGTCAACAAGGGTGACCAGAAACCCTTGTTGACGGCCGCCGATGTTGCGTGCACCATGAGCTTGTCGACCAGCCGTTCGCAAACCGGCTTCCTCTGGTACTTGGCTGGCGGCCTGCGCAGCGATAGCTCCCAGGTCCACCCACAACCAGCCGCGCCCGAACGGGCATGATCGCCAGGCACCATCCCGTCGGCTCAATTCGGCCAACCGTTACCGCATGCCAGGTGAGCAGTGGCTCCGTCGCCATCAAGTTCGAAATGCGCGTTCCGGGGAGACCGGTATGGCAGCAGAAGCCGATGGGTAATGAGACGCGGGTCAGGGTGTTGACACACCCTGACCCGCGCGGCCAGTCAGTTGGCTGCATCTAGGCCGGGTATGCCCAACCGATGTAGGTTCCTGCCCAGTCAAGGTTGACGCGCATTACATTTGGCGCAGAGGAGATGAAGCTTCCATTTCCTTCAGATATCTCGGCGTGTCCGTTGTATCCGTTGGTTGCCGACGCTGCAAAGAAGACGATTGCGCCCGCCGGTGGGTTGCGGTCAAGGTGAATTCGGCCCTTGGCATTCTGGTCGTTGAAGAGTGCGACCGGATTCGCCTTTCCGGCCCAGCCCGGGCGTCCGTAGGCAGCCTCAACGAAGGCTTCGCATTTCCAGTCCCATCCTGTTGCTCCGATTTGGGAACGTGCCCACGCCAGGGCCTGGTCCGCAGCCGGACCACCGGTCTCACCCGCTGGTCCTGAAGACGACCACACGGCTGTTCCACCCTGGTAGATCACGAAGTTGCCGTCGTTTTGGATGACGGATCGTGATCCCGGTTTGTCTAGGGTGCCGCTGTTCCACAGAGCTTGGTGGGAGGCTGAGTACACGACGAGGTTGCCGTCGGGTTGCATGATGGCCCAGTTGCCGTTGCCGCTGGTTTGTGAGCTCCACCGCGCATTGTTTGCGCCGTCGTATGACACAAGGTTGCCGTCGGCCTGCATGACCACCCAGTTGTGGTTCGGGGATCGAAGTTGCTGACCCGCGGTCAGCATTTCTCCAGGGCTGAGCGTGTCGTCAAAGTACTGAGCCCACCGCGCTGTTGTCCCTTGGTACAGAACCAGGTTGCCGTCGTTTTGGATGACGGCTCGCGATCCGGAGTATGCGCCGGTGCCGCTGTCCCACAAGGCTTTGCGGGATGCTGAGTACACGACGAGGTTGCCGTCGGGTTGCATGATGGCCCAGTTGCCGTTGC
>JBAXOQ010000322.1:0-5027 GCA_037133175.1 Actinomycetes bacterium | reverse complement strand
GGCCCCAAGCGCGCCGGCCCCCGCCGCGCCAACGCCGGGCGCGTCAGCCCCGAGCTCGCGCTCGGTCGCCAGAGGAGACGTGCCTGGTCGCTTGCGTCTGACGAATCTTGCCCACCTCAACTTCCTTCTCGACAGGGTGCCGCTGACGGCAGTTCCGGGACACACGACGTACAAACTCGCTTCGAACCCCGTTGTACTTGCTCCCTGGACCTATGCGGACAAGAAGTCGGACGGCAGCTACCAACGGGTCGGTGGCGGGACTTACGACCCAGCTACCAACACGTACAGCCAGGGCGCCTACAACGCCGATGACATTGCCCGGACCGCCGTGGTGTATCTGAAGCATTGGCAGCTGACCGGCAATGCTGCCAGTGAGGAACGGGCGTTCCAGACTTTGCGTTCTCTGACGTTCTTGCAGACTGACTCTGGTCCGTACGCGGGCAATGTTGTGCTTTGGCAGCAAGCGAATGGAACTCTGACACCGAGCGCTATCCCGATCGAATTCCCCGATCCTTCCGACTCCGCGGAGTCGTTCTGGCTGGCACGCACGGTGTGGGCACTTGGGGAGGGTTACGCCGCTTTCAAGAAGACGAAGCCGAAGTTCGCGACCTTCCTGCGGCAGCGGATGCACCTGGCCCTCGCCTCCCTCAACCGACAGTCCCTGTCCAAATACGGCACGTACAACGTGGCCACCGGAGTCAAGGTCCCCGCCTGGCTGATCGTTGGTGGCGCGGACGCCTCTGCCGAAGCTGTGCTCGGATTGACCTCCTACACAAAGGTGTCACCTAAGGACAACGTCGTCAGACAAGCCCTGTCCCGGCTGACCAAGGGCATCGCCATGATGTCCGCGGGGTCCATCAATAAGTGGCCCTACGGTGCGATTCTGCCTTCGACCAATCTGCAGGGTGTGTGGCATGCCTGGGCCGGCATGACCCCGGCCGCACTCGCTGGGGCCTCGATGGTGCTGCCCGGGGCGAACCTGCGCAATGCGGCGGTCAAAGATGCGGCGCGATTCACTCCCCAACTGCTGACCGCAGGGGGGCCGGACAACGACTGGGCGCCCACACCGAGCGGATCACAGATTGCCTACGGCGTGGACTCGCGGGTCCAAGGACTAGTGGCCACTGCGAAGGCGGCCAACGCGCCGGGACTGATGAACGTGGCGGCCATGACGGCCGGTTGGTTCTTCGGAGCGAACCGGTCCGGGCAGCCCGCCTACGACCGGGCGACTGGTGCGTGCATCGACGGAATCGAACCCGACGGTCGGGTCAATCAGAACTCCGGTGCTGAATCCACGATCCAGGCACTGCTCACGATGCTCACCCTGGATGCCAATCCGAAGCTCGCGGCGATGACAGTGGGCATCAACAAGACAGTGTCGAGCGATGGGCTGAAAGTGGTCAAGGCTGGACCGGGCCCGGTCAACCTGATCGCCGGAGGCACGGTCACTATCCCGGTGCCGGCGGCCAACCGGGACCGCAAGGTGTACGCCGTGGTGAACCAGAGTCAAGCTGCTGCCGGGACCACGACGTGGTCTGCCGGCGCGATCCAACTTGGGATCACTGCCAACGGCGACGCCGGTACCCAGGGGATCGCACCCACATCTGGGATCGTGTTCCCGTTTGGGTTGTCACGCACGCTTCCCGCCGCGGCCACCGAAGTCGTGGGACAGACAAACGGTCCGGTGTCCGTGTATTCGCTGCTGATCCAGCCGCTGATCTCGTCGGTCACTGTCACCGGCCCGGCCGGTGACTCGACACTGCTTGTCAGCGCAGTCAAGACGACGACCACACGACGCGTCACCGTGCCAAAGGGCTTCACCCTGGTTCAGCAAGCGTTCGACAACAACGGCAAACCCGTAGCGGTCCGAGCGCAGGCCACCGCACAGGGCAAAGTGACCATCGCTGCCGGGGGATTCACCGTCGTCAAGGTTGTCCACAAGTAGACCGGTCCGGCGTGCGCAGACCCCCTACCCCAGAACCCGCACCTGGTCGCCGACCCGCACCGTTCCGGGCTCGATGACGCGCGCGGCCGCGCCGCGCAACCGCAGGGCCCGGTGCTCAGGGGTGTTCACGAACCGCGCCGCGGCCCTGCCGAACCGGTTCGCGAACAGGTCGCACGGCAGGTGCGGCTTGGTGGTGACCTCGATGACGGCCGCGCCGACTGCGAGGCGGGTACCAGCCGGAAGTGCGTCGATGGACAGGTCCAGGTCGACGTAGATCTGGTCACCGGCTAGCGGTACCCGGTCGTCGGTGACGGCGACGAGCCGGGCTAAGCGGATGTTCATCAGGGTGACCTGGGAATCGGGGTCGGGGCCGCCGTCCGGTGTGGACCTGCTGCCGCGGGCTGCCCAGTCGTCACCGACAACGCCTTCGGTAATCGAGAGCTCAACGGAGTCGAGCATCTCTCGCTTGCCGGGCGCTGGTCGGCGGACCAGCAGCGCCACTGGTCCCTGCCCTTGGGGACTGGCCAGGACGTCGGGTAGGCCCGCAGCCAGCTCCGCCGCATCGCGATGGTGGAAGGCGTGCCCCGAATCGGGTATCTGGGTCATGCTGTGGATTATGACCGTGCCGTGGCCAACATCCCAGTCGGGCCGACGGTCCGACCGCGTCTACTTGCGGTGCGAGGCGCGGGCCTTGGACGGCGGCGACACGACTCCGTGCTCCTTCAACCACAGGTACACGTAGTTGCTGCCGTCGCCGAAGTCGACGTGGATGTGCGGGCCGAACGTGTTGCCCGTCATCCCGGTCTTGCCGATTACCTGCCCGGCCACCACGTGCTGACCCGGCTTCACATATGCCCGACTTAGGTGGGCGTAGTTGACCGGGCGGGGCATGCCGTCGTGCTGGATCTGGATGAACCGTCCGTACCCTGTGCCGCCGTTCACCTGGGCACGCACGACGCCGTCGCGAACGGCGTACACGAGGGTTCCGATCGAGGCGTTCAGGTCGTGGATCCCCCTGACGGCCGAGCTGCGGAAGTTGCCCACCAGCGGCCAGTACGTCGCACCGGTGTATGGCACGGTGCGGGCGTGTGCGCGGCGGGCCGCGGTGCTGGAGGTCGTTTGGGCAGCCGATGCCGGGGCCTGCGCCAGACACACGCCGACCGCCACGACGGCGGCCAATCCGGCGAGCATCTTGGCAGGTTTGCGCAAAGTGGCCGCGCTCGTCTGAGGTGAGGTGCTTTTGATCATGGTTGTGTACCTTCGTCTCGATTCCGCTGCCCGGGTTAGCTGACGGGTTCGGGCTGAGAACGATCAGAGCGCCCTACCAGCACGAGGCTGGATTCACCCCAAGAGAACGAAAAGCGGTGGTTCCCCGGGTCCTCGGTGACGCAAACGTGAGCGAACATTCCGGCACATCGGGTGCAAGGTGTTCACGGCTCACGGCCACCGCAGGATTAAACGGCCACCCGCGCACCACATTCGGTGCTTCGGTTACGGGTGGTGATTGAGTTGTTGCAGGCGCATCCATCGCCTACGTGCCTGCGCGCACTTCGCGGCGAGGCTGCCAACGGAGTTCAGGTTAGCACGAAGAACCGACGCTCCACGGTGAGGAAAGTCACCGGGCGCCGGTCTCGGCCCAGATCGGCCCGGTGCTGCCCGTTCGTCCGGGCGGCTCGGCTGGCGGAAGCAGCTACTACGGTCTGCTGATAGACACCACTCCCGGCAGCCCTATCTGGACAGCTGGCTTTTTACCGGCTGGCAAGCCCAAACGAGGGTCCCGACGTTCGCGTAGGCACGGTCTTGGTTCCTGGGGAAACGTACCGTGCCATCTGGTCAGGGGCAGGGTAGGTGTGGTCCAGCAGGGGAGCGATGTCCTCGGGGGGCAGGGCTTTGGAGTAGAGCCAGCCCTGTGCGCTGGGGCAGCCCATCGCGTGTAAGCGGGCGGCCTGCTCGGGGTGTTCGACACCTTCGGCGGCGACGGTGACGTTGATGTTGGCGGCGAGGGCGATGACACCGGAGACGAGGCGGTGGCCGGGGGAGGTGGTGTCGGTGACAAAGCTGCGGTCGATCTTGATGATGTCTATGGGGTACTGGCTCAGGTAGGTCAGGGAGGCGTAGCCGGTACCGAAGTCGTCGATGGCGATGCCGATGCCGCGGTTGTGGATGCTGGTGAGGTTGTTGCTCGTGGTGGCGCTCTGGCGCAGCAGGGCGGTCTCGGTGATCTCCATGCACAGTAGGGTCGGGTCTAGACCGCTGGCGGTCAGGGCGTCGTCGATCGCATTGGGCAGGCCGGCATTGGCGAGCTGCAGGGCTGAGGCGTTGACTTGCACGGTGATCGGCCGGTCGGGGCGGGCGGCGGCCCAGGCTGCGCCCTGGGTGCAGGCCTGGTGCAGGACCCAGTCGCCGATGTCCAAGATCAGGCCGGTGTCCTCGGCTACGTCGATGAACCGGTCGGCGTTCCACACGGTGCCGTCGGGGTGGTGCCAGCGCAGCAGTGCCTCGACCGCAATCACCGCTCCGGTCGCCAGGTCCACCTCGGGCTGGTACCACACGGCGAGCTGGCCGCGTTCGAGTGCGTGTCGCAGGTCGGTCTCGACCGCCAGGCGGGCAGAGACGGTGGCGCGCAGGTTCTCGTTGAACACCGACATCCGGTCCCGGCCCGCCTCCTTCGCGGCATACATCGCGGTATCGGCCTCCCGGACCAGGTCACCGGCGTCACTAGCCTCGGTCGCGATCACGATCGCCACCCCGACGCTCGCCGTCGCGAACAACTCGATCCCACCCACAGAGATGGGAACGCGGAATGCCTCCACCAGGCACAAAGCCGCCCGGACCGCCTCCGTAGTAGTGGTGGCGATCGATGTAGTCCATGCCGGGCACGTTCGCGTAAAGCTCCGGGTAGAAGCCCAAGCCGATGCCGAACCAGCCGGTGCCGCAGATCGGCTGGCGGACCCCCGCGGCGCGCAGCGCGTCCCTCGGGCATCAACACAGCGGCTTGCCGCAGCGCCGCCGAGTCGGCCCCCGGGGCGACCTCGCCGAGCAGGCCCTGGACCTCCAGCGAGCGCGCGTCCATCTCCTGGAG
>JBAXOQ010000321.1:0-5039 GCA_037133175.1 Actinomycetes bacterium | reverse complement strand
GAAATGCGGGTAGTCGTCCACCGAGAACAGTGCTTCGGCAGTGTCCCGTACCTGCCACACGACCACTGCACCGATCTCGATCGGGTTGCCGTTGGCGTCGTTGACTTTGATTCGTCCGGTCTCGAAGTTGCGCACCTTCACCGAGACGGTCTGCTTCGAGGACAGCGGAACAGTGAAGGCGAGTCCGGGTTTGCGGATGGTTCCGTGATAACTGCCGAACAGCAGGATCGCCTTCGACAGGTTCGGTTTCACGACAACGAACCCGCTCAGCGCAACGATGAGCAGCAGTAGGACCAGCACCAATCCGATAATGATTACTGGGTTCGGGGTTGTCTTCGTGGACGAGGAGTCGGACGCGGTCGCGACGAAGCCCCATACGACGCCAGCCCCTTCGTCCAACTGATTCCGTTGGTCCGGGTCTGGCCCGAACCAATAGACGCCGCCCGCATCAAAGACAAGCTGGAAAACAAGATTCATTCCCTGGTCTGTGCCGGGGTCATCACACTGTCCGAAGGTCAAGCAGCCTTCACCGGCGACTGTCAAGCAGCCTGGGCGAAATACCAGAATCAGTAGAAGTCGCCGCTCGCAATTGCCGACAATGAAGCACGCCCTGCGGTTGCGTGCCGGGCAGCAACCGCTATTGACTGGATTCTGGTGGCGTGTTCTGCCCCCGCCAGCAAGCAGGGGGCACAGACGGACGGCGGTCGGTGATGAAGCGAGGGCGATTCGGCCTGGCCGCCGGTCTGGCCGCAGCGGCCGTCCTGGCGGGTTGTTCTCAGACCAGTCAGCCCTCGGTGCCTCCATCGGCTTCGGCATTGGCGTGCCCGAACGGTTCTGCTGGAATGGACAGCATCCAGCTGTTCTTCGGAGCAGCGATCCCAGGCGGCGGACACGTTTCCAAACAGCAATGGACTCACTTCCTGGACCACACGATCACGCCGCTGTTTCCGACGGGACTGACCGTTTACGACACTTCCTCGCAGTGGCAGGACAGAACAACCGGCGAAGTGGTCCGAGAGAAGACTCGAGTTGTCCTCGTCGTCGCACCGGTCGGCGCTCAGACCGATAGCGCCGTCCAGACGATCCGGGACGCGTACAAGTCCGCGTTTCACCAGCAGTCGGTGATGCTTTCCGACCATATCGACTGTGTGGACTTCTGAGGCTTCGGCCACTGAGCTGCAGGAAGCCGTGGAGCGGTTCTTTTGGAACCTTCATCGGCGGCAGCTGCTCAAGTCCACCCACACACCTTGGGTGCGCGCGGGCACTTCTGTCGAGTGATCCGGAACCCAAGCGCATCTCACATGCGAGCGACGACGATTCTGGCAGCGGCCAACAGCATCGGCCCCGAAGATAGGTTGTCTGACGCGAAGCTGTTGGCGTACACGGTGGCCCCCTTGCGCACCACCACGTTGTAGATGTAGGGCTTGGTGATGGGCGGGTCATTCGGGCCGGGGATGCCCTCGTGGGCTCGGACGAACCCGGGGAATCCTTTGACCTTCACATTGGCCGCGATCATCAGGAACAGGTTGGGGGTCGATTCCAATGTCCCCTGTGCCGAGGATTTGAAGATCTTCTTTGCCAGGGATGCACTTGGGTAGGTGTTGGCGTCAAAGCCGAAGTAGCCATCGGCAAAGGCGTAGATGCAGCCTCTGGAGCGCTTGGCTCCTCCGACATTCTTCAGGTTGGTCTCATGGGTCTTGTGCGCTGGCGAACCCAAGACCTTCGAAGCCTGTTTTGCAGTCAATAGGGAACAGCCACCTGCGGACTGTGCTCCGGCCGCTGGTGCGGCCGCCTGCGCAGGGCCAGCGCCAACGACGAGCGTTCCAACTAGGCCACCGACTAGGGCTGTTGACAGCAGGGTTTTGGTGTACATAGGAACTCCCGACGCCAAGGATGAGACCGTGCTTGGCAGACGGTAGCACCGATTCGGAGCACCCACGATCAAGATTGTGTACGGGAAGTTGGCCTCGCGGTGACTACCGGGTGTACGCGAACCGGCATATGCTGCTCCCACGCTGATCCTGGTGATCGTGAAGGAGGTAGCTCTGATGGCCGCAGGTACCAAGGAGGATCCGTGGGTGCTGAGAACCCCGCCGGGTGCCTCGGAATACAGCATGTACAGGGACGAGCAGGCCGATCCTCCGACGTTGGTCTGTCAAGTGGGTTCCACTACGTTGAAGTACCAACTTCGGGCAATTGAGGACCTGCACGCCTGGTTAGTCGAGCAAGGCGATTGGGTTCCCCTCGGGGCTGCCGATGAGAAGAAGGCCGCCGCATCGGGAACGGTGGAGGCGTGGGGGCGCTCACCGGACAACCCGGTCAGCGGCTGGTATGGCTTGCGAAGCGGTTACCGTGGCCGGTTCGGAATGTACATGCCCCCACTGCTGGAAGCACTTGGTCTAGCTGAGGTTACGCATGAGCCGCGCAACAACCGGATGCGAGCGCTCTGAATCACGCCAAGGCTGCAGCGTTCGCAGAGCTGCCCGGCCCCGGTTGTTGCAGGAATGTCGGTGTCCATGAGATGGTTGAAGGGCTATAGTCACGCGGCGCCACCTAGCAGACTCGAACATCGAGGAGTCGTGGTACGCGAAGTCCGCGGGTCACGGCGGGGCGACATCGCCTAGCCGACCCTGCTGAGACCGGCAGTGTGCGGAACAGAAACGCGCACGCCACTTGCCAACGTGACGTGGTCGGCCACACCGTCGCCGACCGCATCCTATGGATCACAGCGGTCGACGGGACCGCCCTTGCAGCATCGAACTTGGAGCACCACACCACCATGATCAAAGAAGTAATCGACCCCACCCGGCAGCCTCGGGGGCACACCGAGCCAGCGCCTGGTTTTCAGGAGCTCGGCGTTCCCGCACAGTTTGTGGCGGCCCTGGCCCGCGCTGGGATCACGGAACCGCGGCCGATCCAGGCAGCGGCCCTGCCGGACGCACTGGCGGGCCATGACATCCTCGGCAAGGCCACGACCGGATCGGGAAAGACGCTGGCGTTCGCCATTCCTGTGGTTGCCCGGTTGGCAGCGCACGGCGCGACGGCGAGACCGAAGAGGCCGCAAGCGCTGATCCTGGCCCCCACCCGCGAGCTCGCCCGGCAGATAGACGCGGCTTTGGCCCCACTCGCGGCCGCTGCTGGCCTGCGCCACGTCACGGTCTTCGGGGGAGTTCCGGCAGCGCCGCAGATCAAAGCCTTGACGGCTGGCGTGCATATTGTCATCGCCTGTCCGGGCCGGTTGTACGACCATATGCAGTCCGGCCACGTCGATCTGCGTAGCGTTCAGATCGCCGTCGTCGACGAGGCCGATCACATGGCGGACATGGGCTTCCTGCCACAGATCCGCAGAGTCCTGAGCACGACCCCCAAGTCGTGTCAGCGGTTGTTGTTCTCGGCCACTTTGGACGGGGCGGTCGACGTGCTCATCCGCGAGTACCTGCGTACCCCGAGAACTCACAACACCGACTCCGACTCCGACGTGCCGCTGCGCATCGAGCACCGGCTGTTGCTGCTGGCAGATGAGGCGGATCGCACGGCGGCGCTGTTCGAGCTGGCCGGAACGGGTCAATCGACCGTCATGTTCACCCGGACAAAGCGTCGCGCCAGTCGCCTAGCCAAACAGTTCGGCAGGGACGGCATCAGGGCAGTCGATCTGCATGGGGATCTGGCGCAGAACGCCCGGGTTCGCAACCTGGACGCCTTCTCCAGTGGTCGGGCTCAGGTCCTGGTCGCCACAGATGTGGCGGCGCGTGGCATTCACGTGGACGGCGTCGAACTGGTCGTGCACGCGGATCCGCCCGCGGAGGACAAGGCGTACGTGCACCGATCCGGTCGCACCGCCCGGTCCGGGGCGGCCGGAACTGTCATCACGGTCGTCACCCAGGATCAGTTGCGGGACGTTCGGGCCATGCTCCGCAAGGCCGGTGCCACCGCGGTCGTTGAATCGTTCTCCGGGTCCACGAAGCTTGCCCAGGCACCGAAACCAGTGGTGCCGCGATCGGCGACGGCGAAGGCTGGCAGGCCGGTCATGTCGCGGGTCCCGGCGGCACTGCCGGAATCTGCACGTTCGGCCGAGCCGGTGCCACCGATCGCGGAGGCGAGCCGGCTGGTGCCGACCTCGCCAACGCCACGGCGATCCCAGACTCGGCGCCGGGTTGCCCGACCTGCAGGACCACCGGCCCCGGCATTGGCTAGCTGACCGGTTGGCGACGCGCTCACAGCAGTTGCCGGTTCGCCAATCGGCTGAACTCACCGTGCTGTGACATGAGTTCGTCGTAGGTTCCCGACTGAACGATCTGACCTCGGTTCATGACGATGATCCGATCTGCCGATTTGATCGTCGATAATCGGTGTGCGATGACGATGCGCGTCGCTCCGAGTTGGTCGAGCGATCGTGTGACCGTCGCTTGGGCGATGTTGTCCAGGGCGCTGGTGGCCTCGTCTAGCAGGACTATGGGTGGTCGGCGCACGAGCGCTCGGGCGAGCAGAATGCGCTGCGCCTGCCCTCCGGAGATCAACTGTGGGTCGACCAACGTGTGCATCTTCATCGGCATCGCCCGAATATCGTCGTCGAGGGCGGCCGCCTTCGCACCGTCCCAGGCTGTGCGTTCGTTGCCCTTCATCCCACCAAGGATGTTCTCGATGACCGTTCCCCGCATGAGCTGGCCGTTTTGCACGACGGCTCCGATCTGTTCGCGGACAGAACCAAGATCGAGGTCGTGCAGCGGCTTGCCGTCAAACAGGATCTCGCCGTCCTGGGGTTCTTCGAAACCGAGCAGCAAGCGAGCGATGGTCGACTTGCCAGCCCCGGAAGGTCCGACGATGGCGACCATCTCGCCAGCAGCTGCCGCGAAGCTGACGTCGGACAGGACCGCTGTCTGATTCGAGGAGTATCGAAAACTCACCTGCCGGAACTCGATGCTGCCGCGCAGCTTGCCGGGGTCGGTGCGGTGGGTCGCGAACTCCGGAGGCTCAAGGACGATCGGTGCCACGAGGTCCATGACCGGTCCGATCGCGGCGAGCGGTATGACGACTGCTGC
>JBAXOQ010000320.1:0-5039 GCA_037133175.1 Actinomycetes bacterium | reverse complement strand
AGGAAACCGTCGACCGGTTCACCGGTGGCCAACGTGCGCATCGCCGGATGCTGATAACCAAGCAGCGGCAGGCCCTGCCCAGACACCGCCGACCAGCGCGAATCCTGCGACGTACGACCCACCAACTGATCCCAACTCAACCCCAACAGATCCCCGGCACCAGCATTGGCTCCGACGATCACCCCGGTGCTGTCCTGCACCACCACGCCCAAACCGGCATCGGCGGCATCGGCGGCATCGACGGCGACGATTTCGGCGCCGGACACCAAGTCGGCACGGACGCCCTCAACCCACAACAACCCGCTCATGTCGTGCGTCTAACGGGTAACGGAGGGGTCCTATGGGCAGGCCTTTTGCCAGCAGACACAGCGAACCTTCCCTCCCCCCACACGGAGTCACTTTCGGGGCCCAATCATCGGTGGCACCCCGGGCGGCTTCGCGAGTGGCTGATCATCGCCTCCACGACCTTACTCCGCGCGTGCTGTTTCGTGAACGAGACTACTTCAACAAGACAGGCGATTCCTGCGGGCATGGCAGCGGCGTCTATCGGAATTGCCCCGGCCCGCCGTACTATTGGGGTCCGGCGGTTTCTGTGCAGCGCGGGCTGGGCTTCCGATCAGGAAGGTTAGCCGGCCGCGATTCTTGTCGGTGGACAGCAACTCGCCGGACGCAACCAGCAAGACCAGTAGGAGAGGTTCACCAGATGGCATCGGTAGCGCGGCAAGAAGAGCCAGGCCAGCCGGATCAGGGGTCCGACGATGGTGCCGGTGGTGGTCCTGCGGGTGGGTTGGTGACGGTGCAGCGGGTCGTGGCGGTGGGTAGTTCCGCTGGTGGTTTGGATGCGTTGTCGGAGTTGTTGGCGTCGCTGCCTGTTGATCTTCCGGTGGCGTACGTGGTGGCTCAGCACATGTCGCCCGATCATGAGAGTCAGCTGGTTCCGTTGTTGTCCCGGGCGACCACAATGTCGGTGGTGGTGGCTACTGATGGGGCGCTGTTGGTTGCGGGGGTGGTGTTGGTGGCCCCGCCGCATGCTGATGTGGCGGTCCAGGGGGATTGTTTGGGAGTGTCCGAGCCTGGTTCGGCGGCTGGCCCGAAGCCGAGCATTGATGTGTTGATGCGCTCGGTGGCCGCGTCGTGGGGTGAGAAGTCTGTGGGGATTGTGCTGTCGGGCACGGGCAGTGATGGGTGTGCTGGCGTGCGTGCTATTCGGGACGGCGGTGGGTTGACGATCGCGCAGTTGCCGGAGTCCGCTCAGTTCGACGCGATGCCGCGGGCGGCTATCGCGACGGGGGCTGTTGATTTGGTGTTGGCACCGGCGCAGATGGGTCCGGCCCTGGCGCGCACTCCGGCGGTGTTGGTGCCCGTGACACCCGTGCCGGATCGGCGCGCCCCGACCCCGGGTGGTACCGATGCGGTCGCCGACGTTGTGGCGGCGCTGCATTTCTCGACCGGGTTGGACTTCACTGATTACAAGCGCGGCACGTTGGAGCGCCAGATCGCCCGGCGCCAGGCTTTGATCGAGTGCCCGGATGCGGCCGTGTATTGCGCGCTGGTCGCCGACGGCGGTGAGGAGGCTGATGCGCTGGGGCGTTCGCTGTTGGTGACGGTGACCTCGTTCTTCCGGGACCACCCGGCGTGGGATGCGCTGAGGCAGGTGCTGACCGAGTCGTGGGCGGGCCGGGACCCGCATCGGCAGATCCGGATCTGGGTGCCCGGCTGCGCTACCGGGGAGGAGGCCTACACGGTGGCGATGATTGCCGCTGACGTGTTGGGGGCCGGGGCGGATTTGTCGGACCGGTTGAAGCTGTTCGCCACGGACCTGTCGGATTCGGCTTTGGACATTGCCCGGCGCGGGCATTACTCCGATGATGCGACCGCGGCGATCCCGGAGGCGTTGCGGGAACGGTGGATGCGTCGGGAAGGCACGGACTGGCAGGTCATTCCGGCGTTGCGGGACGCGGTGATCTTCGCCCGCCACAACGTGGCCCAGGACCCGCCGTTTCCGCGCATCGACCTGATCACGTTACGTAACACCCTGATCTACTTCACCGCCCCGCTGCAGGTGCGGGTGCTCAGTTTCGCCCATTTCGCGTTGGCCCCGGGTGGGGTGTTGTTCCTGGGTCAGTCCGAGCGCCCGACCGGCCCGGCCGGGGTGTTCGATGTGGTTGATGATCAGTTCCGTATCTATCGCCGTTCGACGGCGCCGTTCCCGGCCCCGCTGCCGGTGCCGGCGCCCGAACGAATCCCGGTGCGTCGAGATGACACGCTCGCGCCGTTATCCGATCAGCGACTGGTGATGCGCGACGCGCTGATCGACCGGTTCACCCCACCGGCGTTGGCGGTGGACGCCAATGATGATGTGATCGAGGTGATCGGGGATGTGTCCCCGTGGTGCTGGGTGGCCCCCGGCCAACCCAGTGCCCATGTGGTGGCGTTGCTGCGTGATGCGTTGCGGGTGCCGGTGCGCAGCTTGTTGATTCAGGCCCGTCACGGCAGCCCCGACCAGGGTGCCCGCACGGTGATGACCCCCGGTGGTGATGCCCGCCTTGAGGCGCGCCGTCTGGGCCCGCAGGAGTCCGAGTGGGTGTTGCTGACGTTCAACCCGGTCGAGCCGACGTCTGCTGTCACGGTTGCCGCTGGAGCCCTCGGGTCCGGGGACGATCAGGACGATATCGAACTGCGGAACGTGCGCGACGAACTTGATCAGACCCGGGCTGCGCTGCAGGCCACGACTGAGGACCTGTCCGCCTCCAATGAGGAGTTGCGGGCGATGAACGAGGAGTTGCAGGCTTCGGCGGAGGAGTTGCAGGCCTCTAGTGAGGAAGTCCAGGCCACGAACGAGGAGTTGCAGGCCACCAACGAGGAACTGACGGTCCTGAACTCCGAGCTGCGCGAGCGCGGTACCGAGGTGGCCGCGCTCAATGCCCGCATGCAGAACATTCAGGGTTCGCTGACCAGCGGCATGGTGGTGGTGGATCGGGATCTGCGCGTCGTGCAGTTCACGCCGCTGGCGGTGCGCTTGTTCGTGCTGATCGACGCCGATCTGGGTAGGCCTTTGACGACGGTCACGTCCACCGTGGCGGTGCCGGACTTGGAGGACCACCTGCGGGCCAGCGTGGAGCAGGGAACCCGCTCGATGCTGGAGTTGTCCGGGCCGTCCAACGATTTCCTGGTGGCTTTCCAGCCGTACCTGCAGGACGGGGTGCAATCCGCCGGGGCCATCGTCGTCGTCACCGACATCACCGACCTCGTGACGGCACGGCGGGCGCTGGCCGACTCCGACGGTAGCCAAACCTAGCGGCGATATCACTGCTGGTTGCTGAAGACGGCGATCCGGTCGCGCCCGGAGTTCTTCGCCTCGTACAACGCGGCGTCGGCGTTGCGCAGAAGGCGGTGGGCTTCGATGCCGGGGGTGGCCAGGGCGACCCCGATGCTCAGGGTGATGCTGACCTGTTCTGCCTCCACGGGCAGTGGTTCGGCGACCGCGTCGCGGACCTTCTGGGCGACCGCTACTGCGGCACTCAGGTCGTGGACGTCGCTGAGCACGATCACGAACTCATCCCCGCCCAGGCGGGCCACTTCATCACCTTCCCGCAACGCTGAGGCCATCCGCTCGGCGGTGACGCGCAGCACGTCATCACCGCCCGCATGACCGTAGGAGTCGTTGACGTTCTTGAAGTAGTCCAAGTCGCAGAACAACAGCGCACACACCCCACCCGATTGCGGGCCGCGGTCAACAACGCTACTGATGCGTTCCTGCAACTGCCCCCTGTTGATCAACCCGGTGAGTTGGTCGTGCTGGGCTTGGTGCAGCAGCTGGGCTTTCGCCGCCCGGGCAGCGGTGATGTCCTGATACTGCGACACATAGAACAACGGCGTGTTGTGTTCATCCCGGATCAACGCCAGGGAATGCTCCACCCACACCACAGCCCCAGCCGCGGTGACCAGACGCCCCTCGTGGATGTCGAACTCCGCCTCCCCGGCCAGCAGCAGGTCCCGGGCCGCCAGGTCGGCTTCTCGGTCGTCGGGGTGGATGAAGTCGTACTCGCAATGCTCTTCCATCCACGCCAGGTTCCGGCCTGCCAGTTGGCATAGCGCCTCGTTGACCTGCGTGAGCTGCCCCTGCAGGCCGACCACTGCCATCCCCTGCGGGGCGCCTGCCATCGCCAGGCGGAACATCCGTTCGCTGGTGGCTAGTTGCTCGCGCGCCAGTACCTGCTCGTGGATGTCGCGTAATCCGACGACGGCACCATCGATCGTCCCGTCGCCACCGGTGATGGGTCGTGCCTGCAAGGACATCCACCGGTAGTCGCCGTCACCGGTGAGCAGGCGAAGTTCGAACCCGCTGGCCGTTGTACCGTCGAACACTGCGGCCCGCCACGATGTCAACGTGCCTGCATCGTCGGGGTGGACAAGGTCGATGGCGGCCTTGCCCAGCAGTTGCTCCGGGGCCCACCCCAAAACCGCCTCGACCGACGGTGTCACCCACTGCAGGACGGTGTCCGCGTCCAACTGCCACACCACATCGGTAGCGTTCTCGGCCAACATCTTGTACCGCCGCTGACTGTTAGCCAACGCCAGGCGGGCCAACACCTGCTCGTGCACGTCGCGCATCCCCACGACCCGACCGCTGACCAGACCAGCAGCGTCGGTAGTGGACCGGGCCAGCAGGGACACCCAGCGGTAGCTACCGTCAGCAGTCAACAACCGCAGTTCCACCGGGTCGGAGGTTGCGTCGGTGGGCAGGTGCGCACGCCATTGTGCTGCGGGCGCCCGGTCGGCTCGGTGGACCAGTTCCACGAGGTTCGCGCCGACAATCTGCTCCGGTGCCCACCCCAACACCTGCTCTACCGACGGTGACACCCAGGTCAGGGCGTCAGTGGCATCGAGTTGGGCCACCACGTCGGAGGCGTTCTCGGCCAGCATTCTGTACTGCTGCTCGCTGACCTGCAGGGCTTGGCGGGCCAGCACCTCGTGGTGGATGTCGCGCAACCCGACGATCGCGCCGCGCACCGAACCATCGGGGGAGGCCATGGGCC